>NZ_JBICUP010000012.1:0-163172 GCF_043198215.1 Micromonospora sp. NPDC048830 | reverse complement strand
GTTCTACCGGAGTCCCGCTGCCTCTCTACCGGCACCCTCCATCATGCTCAGGCAGCCCTTGACATCAGGCCCAACGCCTTAACTTCACGGCCTTGGGCTAAAGCCGGGGGTTTCCACGGAAGACATTCGATGACGAAGACCCTGTAAAGCTCGTCGGGGCTCTGTACTGTCGTTCCGCCGTGCGTGGCTTCGTTCTCGGGGGAGTGGCGTCAGGGCGACGTGGCGAGATGCCGGTCGGGCGCCGGTCGAAGGACACCGGCGAACGCGGCGTGGGTCGGGGTGGCGGGCTGGCGGTCGAGGACGGCGAACACGACCTCGTCGAACCACGGGCTGTGGCGCAGTGCGGCGGCGAACGCGGTGGCGACGGTGACCGGATCGTTGCCGAACACACCGCAGCCCCATGCGCCGAGTACGAGCCGGCGGTGGCCGTGCGTGGCGGCGACCTGAAGGATCCGCGTCGCCCGGCGGGACAGCGTCGCTGGCAGGTCCGGCAGGTGTTGTGGCTGGTTGCGCGCGAGCGCCGAGCGGTTGGGCGCGGCGGCGGTCAGGAACGACACCGGGTACGGCGTCGGCAGCAGGCTCCCCTTGTCGTCGCGGAACACCGGCACGGCAGGTGAGTAGATCACCCGGTCGCTGTAGGTCAGCTCGGGGTGGGTGCGGTGGTGGGTGTAGAAGTCGCCAGCTACGCGCAGGCACGGGTACAGCGCCGAGCTGCGGGCCAGGCTCTCCTCCTGGGCCTGGGCGCCGTTGAGGAAGCCGCCGCCGGGGTTACGGGCCGAGGCGAAGACCAGGCATGCGAGGTCGCCGCCGAGCCGGTGGGTCGCCGTCAGGGTCGACTCGTTGGTCACTTCGATCGTGGGCGTGACGCCGACCGGCGCGGGAACCGCCACATCCTGCTCGGGGAGGTACAGCCGGGTGCCGGCCACCGCCCGCGCGACCTGGGCGCCGATGACCACCTCGCCGTCGGCGGCACGGTAGGCGCTCCACCCGCGCCGTCCGGACCCGCACTTCGCCGCCGAGGCGGACGCGGCGCGGGAGGCCGGCGTGGACGTGGCCCTGGTCGACCACGACGCTCTGGCTCGTCCGGACGGAGTGGAGCCGGCAGTGGCCCGGGTGACCGGCGGTGGTGAGGCGGTCTATCGCGGCTGGATGCTGACCAGCGCGCAGTACGCGGCGTTCGCCGGTGCGTTGGCGCGGCGCGGGGTGGTCCTGCGCACCCATCACCGTCATCGTGGGCCTGGTGGTGGCCGTGCTCGCCGGGTTCATCCCGCTGGAGGAACTCGCCGAACTGGTCAACATCGGCACCCTTTTCGCGTTCGTCCTGGTCGCGGCCGCGGTCATCGTCCTGCGCCGCACCCGGCCGGACCTGCCCCGCGGCTTCCGCGTCCCCTGGGGGCCGGTCATACCGGTGCTCGCGATGGTCGCCTGCGCCGTGCTCATGCTGTTCCTCGCCGTCGCGACCTGGCTGCGCTTCTTCGCCTGGATGGCCCTGGGCCTGCTCGTCTACTTCCTCTACGGCCGTCACCACAGCCGGCTGGCCTCCGGTCGGCAGGACGGCCGGCGCATGCCCGACCAGCCGGACCTGACCGGGTTCGGCTCCGCGTCGCCGCCGCCGCGATGACCGCCCCCGCCGCCGCGATGACCGCCGCCGCCGTACCCGTCCGGTCGCCCGACACCGCGCCGATCGGGCGGCCCGACGGCGAAGCCCCGGTCGGCCCCGTGTCCGACCCGGACTTCGCCGTCACCTGGTCAGGGACTTCGCCGGTCAGGTGATCCGAGGCTGGATCCGCCAGAGGCCGAGGAGGGTCAGCAGCCCGGCGGCGAGGAGGTAGAGCCCGGACTCCAGGAACTGGAACGGCCAGTAGCGGCGGTGCGGCTGGTAGGTGATCTCGACGTGCAGGTCGAGGTCGCCGAGGCAGCGTGCGGCGGCGCCGAACCTGCCGGTGGCGGGGACGGCCGGGTCGTCCGGGGTGGAGAGGCAGTCGTTGAAGGTGCGGCTGTCGAGCGTACGACCGTCACGGGTACGCAGGTCGCTGACGCCGGTCACCCAGGCCTCCCGGACGGTGATGCCCCTGACCGTGGCGCCGTTGGTGATGCTGCCCAGGGCGCGTGCCTCGTTGATCGCGTCCTCGGTCATGGCCCTGTCGACGGTGAGCGGCGGCATCAGGTGCGGCCGGACCAGATTCGGCACCGCGAACTGGATCACGAGGATGGCCAGCACGGTCATCGCCATCGCCGGCACCGTACGCCGGGTGAGCAGCCCGACGACGGCGCTGAAGACGAAGGCGAACGCCGCGTACGCGAACGGTGCGACGTTGCGGGCGCCGAACACGATGGTGCTGAACCGGGCGTCGGCGACCGCGTCGACCGGGCTGGCCGCCCAGGTGAGCAGGAGGCTGGCCACGCCGGCGGCCGTCATGCTGCCGACGCCGACGACCAGCAGTTTCACGAGCAGCCAGCGGCGGCGGGTGACGCTCTGGTTCCAGACCAGCCGGTGGGTGCCGGCCTCCAGTTCGCGGGCGATCAGCGGCGCGCCCCAGAACATGCCGATGAGAGCGGGGACCAGCCCCAGCAGCGCGGCCAGGAAGAGCAGCAGGTTCTCGTAGTCGGCGGCGAACTGGGCCAGCGCCTGGGTGCAGTCGCCCTGCCCGGGGGCGTACCAACCGGGAGATCGCCGCCGAGCTGTTCATCTCGCTGAGCACGGTCAAGAGCCACGTCTCGGGGATCCAGACGAAGCTGGACGCCCGCAACCGGGTGGAGATCGCCGCGTGGGCGTGGGAGAACCGCGTCGTGGAGGGCGCCTGACGGGCGTCGGACCTCGCCGTCAGCCCGCAATGGACGGCCGCCGGCGGTCGGCTTCCTTTGTGGAACCGATCAAGCCCGTGCTCCCGTGGACCGCGTGACGTGGGGGGTGAGCAGGCCGAACTGCTGTCGTTCGGGGAGCAGGGGGGCGAACTCGAATTACGATTCATGATTTGGCACGATCATCATTGTGTCGGATGCGCAGTACAGCTACGTGGGACCGCCGGACGCGCCGGACCGGTATGAGCTGATCGAGCGGCGCGCCGCTGGTGGCGAGGGTGAGGTCTGGCGAGCTCGCGAGCACCACGGAGACGTGACATTTCCGTACGCGGTGAAGATCCTCCGGCTGCCGGCGGAGGACCGGACCGACCGCGGCCTGGAGGGCCTCCGGCTGCAGGCGGCGCTGGCGACCCAACTCGAACACCCGGCGCTGGTGAAGGTCAAGGAGGTCTTCGTCGGCCCGGCGCCGCATCGGGCCGGAGAGTCCACCACGGACACCGGACCCCGACTGTACTTCGTGATGAAGTGGATCGAAGGCCGCAGCCTCCAGGAGATGCTGGAGAGCGGCGGGGTACGCGGGTTGGACATCCTCGAGCCGCTCGAGCCGATCGCCGAGGCCATCGACTACCTGCACAGCGGCCAGGACACCGACGGCGTACCGGTTCTGCACCGGGACATCAAACCGGCCAACATCCTGGTCTCCGGCAGCGGGCGGGCCTATCTGGTCGACTTCGGCCTGGTCCGGCTGCGCAGCACCAGCGGCACCGCCCGGGTGTACGGCACGGCGCCGTTCATGGCACCTGAGTCCCTGGCCCGGGGTGAGTACACCCCGGCCACGGACCGTTACGCCCTCGGCGCGACCGTCTACTACGCGGTGACCGGCGAGATGCCGGTGCCCGGCGACGTCGACGGCATGACCCAGCGGCTCACCGCGTCACTCGGCCCGGGGCAGGACCGGGTGACCCGCGGGATCCTGTCGATGATCGCGGTGGCCGCCGAGCGCCGGCCGGCCGCAGCGGCGGCCTGGGTCAACGCGCTGCGCGCCGCACCGCCGCAGACCTCGATCGGCGCGGCACCGTCGCTGTCCCCGCCGCCGCCCGCCCCTGAGCCGTCGATCCACTCCCTGCCGCCCACCTCCGGGCCGTCGAGCTACCCGCTGCCGCCCGGCTCTCCGCTGCCGGCAATCTCCGGGCCGCCCGGCTTTCCGCTGCCGCCCACCTCCGGGCCGCCCGGCTTTCCGCTGCCGCCCACCCCCGGGCCGTCGAGCTACCCGCTGCCGCCCGGCCCGCGGCCGGCGGGGGCTCCGGTGCCGTCGGACTACCCGCTGCCGCCCGGTCCGGGGCAGTCAGGCTTCCCCGGGGCGCCCGGCCAGCCCCGGAAGAAGTCCAAGACCCCGATGATCATCGGAATCGTGGCGACGCTCCTCCTGGCCGCCTGCTGCGCGCCGGCGGTGTTGAACCTCGTCCGGTACAACCTGCCCGGCGATCTCGGTGCGAGTCCGACCCCCAGCGTCGACCGTGCCTCCCCGCCGCCCGAGGTGACCGCACTGGAGCCGGTGCTGCTGTCGGTGGCCGACGTCGGGTCCGCGATGAAGGTCGACCGCGAGTCGGTCAAGTCGAGCGCCACCACCAACCCGCTGCACAACGGCCTGAACAAGCTTGGGCTCTGCTCGGACGGCACCGTTCGCGGCGATGCGATCGGGGCGCACAGCAGCAACGGCTACTACGTGGCCACCGGACAGTACCCGTACCTCGGCTCGGCGGTCGCCGGCTTCTACGGCAACGCGGCCGATCCGTTCCTCGACGCCGTCCGCAAGACGGCCGAACGGTGCGGTTGGCGACCGTTCACGGTGCCGAAGCTGGGTGAGGAGTCGCTCGGGATCACCGTCAGCGGCTCCAGTGGCGTCTACGCGATGATCTTCGTCCGGTCGGGTCAGACGCTCTTCCAGGTCGCGATCCAGAACGACTACGAAGGTGGCAGCGTCCAGAGCGACCTGATCAAAATGGCGACGTCGATGGCCAAACGGCTGCCGAAACCCAAGACGAAGCGATGACCGCCTCCGAGGTGGGTGACGACGTGAGCGGCACGCTGCTGGTCGGCGTACCCGGCGGAGGCGGGGAGCGACGGGTCACGGCGGCCGGCGGGCCGTTGCGGATCGGCCGTGATCCCCTCTGCTCGATCGTCCTGGACGACCCGCGGGCCTCGCGGGAGCACCTGGAGCTCACCTACCGGGCCGGGCGGTGGCACCTGCGTGACCTCGCCAGCCGCAACGGCACGTTCCTCGACGGCCGCCAGGTGCACGAGCTGGAGCTCGCGGTCGCCTGCGCGGTGCGGCTCGGCAACGCCGACGACGGTCCGGTGCTCACCTTCCGTCCGGAAGGGCTTCCCGCCGTCCCGCCGACGGTGACCGGTCCGGCACCGCCGGCCCCGTCGGCCGGGGCGCCGCCGAGCGGGTCCGAATCCGCGGCCGAGCCACCACCTGGCGTACGATTCGCGCTGGGCCGGACCCCCTCGGCCAGCTACCCGACCGCGGACCGGATCCGGATCGGGCGGGCGCCGGACAACGACATCGTCCTCGACGACCTGCTTGTCTCCCGCTACCACGCCGACCTTGTCCGGGACGGTGCCGGGTTCCGCGTCGTCGACCTGGGTACCCGCAACGGCACGTACGTCAACGGGCGGCAGATCCAGCAGGCGGTGCTGAACGGCGGGGACCTCCTCTCGTTCGGGCACCACCAGATGGTGTTCGACGGCATCACGCTGCACGACTACGTCGACGCCGGCCGGGTGTCGCTGCGTGCCGAGGGGCTCGGTGTCACGGTCGGCGCGCGGAACCTGCTCTCGGGGGTCTCGTTCGAGCTGGACGAGTGCAGTCTGCTCGCGGTGGTCGGCCCGAGCGGTGCCGGCAAATCGACGCTGCTGGGGGCGCTGACCGGCAACCGCCCGGCGCAGGCCGGCACGGTGCGCTACCAGGACCGCGACCTCTACGCCGAGTACGCCGACCTGCGGCACCGCATCGGCCTGGTGCCGCAGGACGACATCCTGCACCGCCAGCTGACCGTACGCCGTGCCCTGCGCTACGCGGCCGGGCTGCGCTTCGGCGCCGACGTGACGCCTGCGGAGCGGGACCAGCGCATCGACGAGGTACTCGCCCAGCTCGCCCTCACCGCGCACGCCGACCAGCGCATCGACACGCTCTCCGGTGGACAGCGCAAGCGCACCTCGGTGGCGCTGGAGCTGCTCACCGAGCCCTCGCTGCTCTTCCTCGACGAGCCGACCTCCGGGCTGGACCCGGCGCTGGACCGCGATGTGATGCACGGGCTGCGCGAGCTGGCCGATCGCGGCCGGACCGTCGTGGTGGTGACGCACAGCCCGCTGCACCTGAGCGTGTGCGACCGGGTGCTGGTGCTCGCCCGCGGCGGCAAGGTCGCCTACTTCGGCCCGCCGGACGAGCTGCTCGACTTCTTCGGGGCGGCCGAGTACGCCGACGTGTTCACCGCGGTCGCCGCCGAGCCGGACGTCTGGGCCGCCAAGTTCGCGGCCACCCGCCCGCCCGTCAAGACCGCACCGCCGAGCGAGCGGGCGGCGGCCACCGCGTCACCGCCGCGCCAGGGATGGTGGCGGCAGCTGGAGATCCTCGCCCGCCGTACGGTCGCCGTCACCCTCGCCGACCGGTTGTACGCGGCGCTGTCCCTCGGCCTGCCGGTCGGTCTCGCCGCCCTGCTGCATGTGGTCCCCGGTTCCGACGGTCTCGGGCTGCCCGCACAGCCGCCCGGACGTAGCACCGAGGCCGCCCAACTGCTGGTCATCCTGATCATCGGCGCGATCTTCATCGGGCTGGCCGGCGGCATCCGGGAGTTCGTGGGGGAGGGCGCCATCTACCGCCGGGAACGGGCGGTGGGCATGGCGCCCGGCGCCTACCTGAGCGCGAAGCTGGTCGTGTTCGCCGTACTGAACGCGTTCCAGGCGGCACTGTTCGTCCTGCTCGGCATGGTGGGCCGGCCGGCGCCACCCGAGGCGCTCGTGCTGGGCGTGCCGATGGTGGAGCTGATCGCGGTGGTCTGGCTGACCACACTGGCCGCCACCGTGCTCGGGCTGCTGGTCAGCGTCTACGTGTCCACGAGCGAGCAGACGATGCCGGTGCTGGTCGGGCTCGTGATGGCGCAGCTCGTGCTCTGCGGCGGGCTGTTCGCCGTGGTCGAGCGCGCCGGTATCGAACAGCTCTCCTGGCTGGCTCCGGCCCGCTGGGGGTACGCCGCCGCAGCCGCCACTGTGGACCTGCGCGCGATAATGGTGAAGCCCACGCCGGACGCGCTCTGGGCGCACACCACCGGCGCGTGGAGTTGGGCGGTGGCTGTCCTGGCCGGCCAGACCGTCCTGCTGACCGCGGCGGTGCGGTGGGCGCTACGCCGCCACGAGCCCGTACTGGAGAGCCGGAGGAACCGCACGTGAGTCGCCGTAAGGATTCTGCCGCCGCCCTCGACGCCGTTCTGCGCGACGGCTGGAGCAGTGCGTGCCGGCTGTACGAGCACCTGGCGCGCGGCGGCCAGTTGGCCGCCCTGCCGCCCAGCGGACTGCGGCTGGGTCAGGACGAGACGATCTTCAGCGACACGGTGCTGGGTTACGCACGCTTCTACGGCACGGCCGTGCAGTACCGGGAGAGCAGCAGCTTCTGGTTCGGCTCGACGGGCTTCGTGCTCGCCGGCATGGCCACTGACGCCATCAGCAACGCCAGTGCCCGAAGCCGCGCCCAGGCGATGGCGGCGGCGCAGTGGCGGGACCAGGCGCAGGTGCGGATGATCCTGACCAACCAGCGGTTGCTCGGGGACCGCCGGGGCAACCTGCTGAGCTTCTGGCACAACGGCGTACAGGAATTCACCGCCGACCTGACCCAGTGGTCGTTCATCCTCCGCTACCAGGAGGGCAATCCGCTGATGCTGCACGGCCCGGCGGCGCCGTGGTACGCGGTGGCGGTCGCCTGGCTGGTCTTCGGCCCGCAGGCCATGCACCTGCCGGCGCTCGCACCGATAAGCGCAGCCGTCGCGCAGCGTGCCCGCGCCATCACCGGCGAGATCGTGTCCGACCAGTAGCGCTCCGCCGGTCACCTCGGGATGGCGGTCCGCCGCGCAGGCTGTCGGCGTCAACGGCCGACGTCGAACGAACCCACCTTCTCGACGAGCCAGGTCACGTCGGCGCCACTCGGCACCTCGACCGGCTCGGACCCGCGGCGGAAGACCCGCCCGCCGGCGGCCACGCCGTCGAGTCGCATCGAACCGCCGCGCACCCGCAGCCAGGTGCCCTCGCGCATGCCGAGCACGGGGACGTCGTTCTCCTCGAGGAACTGGGTGAGCCGCTCCTCCCGGGTCTCGCCCTGGTGCGTCGAGGCCGGGTCCGGGTCGAGGTAGTGGGGGTTGATCTGGAAGGGCACGAGGCCGAAGGTCTCGAAGGACGGCGGCTGGACGATGGGCATGTCGTTCGTCGTACGCAGGCTCGGCGTCGCGACGTTGGTGCCGGCACTCGACCCGAGGTAGGGCATCCCCTCGGCCACCCGGGCGCGCACGACGCCGATCAGGTCGAGCTCGTGGACCGCCTTGACGAGGCGGAACGTGTTGCCGCCGCCGACGAAGACGGCCTCGGCGTCGGCGACCAGGTCGCGCGGCGTGCCCTCGTGTGCCCCCGTGACGGTGATGCCGAGCGGCTCCATGGCCCGCCGGACGGTGTCGGTGTAGCCGTCGTGGTCCGCCAGCGCGAAGGGGACGAACACGATCGACCGCCGGCCGTCGAGCGCCTCGAGGATCGCGTCGCGCGCATGCTCCAGGTAGGCCCGCCCCGGGGCTGTCGAGTTGGACAGGAGCAGGAGGTTCTGGTGGCCCTTGGCCATGGTGTGTCTCCTCGATGCGGCCGGTTGAGGCTCGTCGGCGCGGCGCTCAGGCCCGGGCCGTTCTGGTCTGCCGCGGTGCGGTTGCCGAGTTCGCCCGGCCCTCGAGCAGGGCGGACAGCTGCTCCGCCGCGGCCTGCAGTGCGGGCAGATGGTCCCGGATGTCGTCAGGACGCGCCGGGTACTTGCTCTCGCCGAGGCTGAGCGAGCCGACGGGCCGCCCCCTGAGCATGATCGGTACGGCGAGCGCCCTGGTGGCGTAGTCGTACTCGCCCTCCGAGTAGGCGTAGCCCTGCGCGGCGGTCTCGACGAAGAGCCGTTCGAGCTCGTGTTCGTCGATCCTCGTCAGCTCGGTGAACGTCGCGAAGACGCGCCCGGAGATGAGGGCGCGGCGCTCGTTGCTGTCGACGAAGGCGAAGTAGCCGCGGGAGGTGGCTCCCGCGTTGGCCGGGTACAGCTCGCCGACGAGCGGATGACTGCGCAGCGGTTCACCACCGTTGACGGCGGCGACGCACCGGACGTGGAGCCCGTCCGGAACGGCGAAGAGGGCCGTGCGGTCGGTCTGGAAGGCGAGCGGCTCGAGCACCCGCTGCGCCAGGGTGGCCAGCCCTCCCGTGCGCTCCCAGACGGCGGCCATCCGCCACATCGTCGGTCCGAGGCTGTAGCGCCGGGTCACCGGATCGGCGCTGAGGAAGCCGCGCGCGGCGAGCGCGGCGAGGATCCGCTGCGCGGTCGACTTGTCGATGGCGAAGGCCTCGGCAAGCTCCATGACGCCCCAGTCGCGGCGCCGCTCCGTGAACGACAGGAGCACCTCCAGGGCGCGGTCCACGGTCTGGAGCGGCGAGCGGGGGCGGGCGCCGTTGTCTGACATGGGTCCTCCGGGATGGGTGGGACGGGTCAGAACCTACCGCACCCTGAGCCAGCTCGGGATGCCCTCTCAAATACAGAGAAAATATTGCACGCAGACGTCGGGCGAGCGAATCCTTGGCGCCGAGACCCAGGTCAGGCGCCTGAAGCGCAGATTGGAGGTGGCCGTGAACCACGTCGTGCGACGAGTCCTCACGATGATCCCGGCGCTCCTCGGTGTCGTGCTCTGCATCTTCCTTCTCACGCGTGTGCTGCCCGGTGACCCGGCCCGGACGCTGGCGGGGGAGCAGGCCGACCCGGCGACCGTCGAGAAGATCCGCGTCGAGATGGGCCTCGACCAGCCGCTGGTCGCCCAGTTCATCTCCTACGTGCGCGACCTCCTCGCCGGGGACCTCGGCTTCGCGTGGCACACCGGGCAGCCCGTCCTCACGGACTTCGCCTCCCGGCTGCCGGCGACGGTCGAGCTCGCCATCGTGGCGATCTTCATCTCGCTGCTCGTGGGGGTTCCGATCGGCGTCGTCAGCGCGACGCGCCGCGACCGGCCGATCGACCACGCCAGTCGCGTCTTCTCGCTGATCGGGGCGTCGATGCCGCTCTTCTGGCTCGCCCTCATCGTGATCTTCGTCTTCTACAACAGGCTCGGGTGGGAGCCGGCTCCGCTGGGCCGCATCGCCCAGGGCGTGAACCCGCCGACGTCGATCACCGGGCTCTACCTCCTCGACTCGCTCCTGACCGGCGACGTCGTCGCGTTCAAGTCGTCGCTGGCCCACATCATCTGGCCGGCCCTGTGTCTCGCCACCGGGAGCACGGCGATCATCGCCCGGATGACCCGGTCCGAGATGCTCGAGGTGATCAACCAGGACTACGTGCGCACCGCCCGCTCCAAGGGCCTGCCGCCGGCCAAGGTCATCCTCAAGCACGCGCTGAAGAACGCCGCCCCGGTCATCGTGACCGTCGTCGGCCTCCAGTTCGGCCAGCTCCTCGGCGGGGCGGTCATCACCGAGACGGTCTTCAGCTGGCCGGGCATCGGCTTCTACGTCGTCCAGTCCGTGCTCGCCACCGACTACGCGCCGGTCCAGGCCTTCACGCTGCTCGCCGCGGCCGTCTACCTGACGGTCAACCTCTGCGTCGATCTGTTCAACGCCCGCCTGGACCCGAGGATCGAGAATGCCTGACACCACCGTGTCCGCCACCGCGACCGGTCACCGGGCCGCGTCGCCCGGCCCGGCGGGGTCGAGGCCCACGACGGCCTGGCGTCTCCTGGTCCGCAACCGCCTGGCGATGGTCGGTCTCGTCTTCATCGCGATCTGGACCATCGGCGCTCTCGTGGCCGGGCTGCTGCCGTACACGCCCACCGAGACGGGGACGGGAGGGCTGCTCGAACCGCCCTCCGCCGCGCACCTCTTCGGCACGGACAACTTCGGTCGCGACATCCTCGCCCGGGTTCTCGCCGGCGGGCGGATCTCCCTCTGGACCGGGCTCATCGCCGTCGGGATCTCGCTGCTCATCGGCGTCCCGATCGGCGCCGTCTCCGGCTTCGTCGGCGGGGCGGTGAGCGCGGTGCTCATGCGGGTGATGGACGTGCTCCTCGCCTTCCCGTCGCTCGTGCTGGCCATGGCGATCGCCGCCGCCCTCGGCCCGGGCCTGGCGAGCGCGATGGTCGCCGTGGGCGTCGTCGGCATCCCCGAGTTCGCCCGCATCGTCTACAGCCAGACCCGCTCGCTGCGGGAGCGGGACTTCGTCGAGGCCGGGCGCGCCATCGGCCTGCGTGACCGGACGATCCTCATCCGCCACATCATCCCGAACACCGTCGCCCCGATCCTCGTCCGATCGACCCTCGGCATGGGCTACGCGATCCTCACGGCCGCCTCGCTCAGCTTCATCGGCCTCGGCGCCCAGCCGCCGACGCCGGAGTGGGGCGTCATGATCTCGGACGGCCGCGGCTACATCATCAGCGGCGAGTGGTGGATGACGGTCTTCCCCGGCATCGCCATCGCCACCTCGATTCTCGGCTTCAACCTCATCGGCGACGGCCTTCGTGACGTCCTCGACCCGCGCCTGCGGACGAGCCGATGACCCGGTGCGGACCTGCCACGGACGCCAGCCCATCCGCCCACCCCATCCCCCACCTCTGACCTCAAGGAGAACAGTGTGAAGCGCAGCGCCACCCTGGCCGCCGCGGTCTCCGTGATCTTCGTCGCGGCGGGCTGTGGAGCCAACGCCAACCAGGGCGGTTCCTCGCAGGCCGACGGAGCCAAGGACACCCTCGTCGCCGCCTACTCGGAGGGCGGCAAGACCCTCAACCCCGCCGAGGCGAACGACGTCACGTCCGACACGTTCGTCGTGGCGGCCTACGACCAGCTCGTGACGTACGACCGCACGACGACGAACGGCAAGCCGACCGCCAAGACGGACAAGATCGTGCCGATGCTCGCGGAGTCGTGGAAGGCGAGCGCCGACTCGAAGAGCTACACCTTCACCCTGCGGCAGGGCGTGAAGTTCGAGGACGGCTCGGCCCTCGACTCCGACGACGTCGTCAAGAGCTTCGACTTCATCAAGAAGTCGAAATCGGCGAGCTTCCTCTACGGCATGGCCGGCATCGACACCGTGACGGCGGTCGACCCGCAGACGGTGAAGATCGACCTCAAGGCGCCGAACCACCTCTTCCTGCAGATCCTGCCGATGTACTCGTTCTCGATCATCAACATCGACAAGGTCGACGCCGAGGGCGGCGCCAAGTGGCTCGACACCCACACCGCGGGCTCCGGCCCGTACCGGCTGACGAAGTGGGACCCGGCGACCGAGGCGGTGCTCGAGCGCAACGACACCTACTGGGGTGACAAGCCGGCGCTGCGCAAGATCAACACGAAGTTCATCGGCGAGGCGAGCAACCGCGTCCAGCTCCTCGGCAAGGGCGAGGTCGACCTCGCCCTCGAGGTCCCGGCGAAGGACGTCGACAGCCTGTCGAAGCAGTCCGGCGTCACCATCGACTCCCGGGCCAGCAACAAGGTCCTCTTCTTCGGGATGAACAACGCCATCAAGCCGTTCGACAACCCGAAGGTCCGGCAGGCCGTCTCGTACGCGATCCCGTACGACAAGCTCATCAGCGACGTCATGAAGGGCCAGGCGTCGCCGATGCGCTCGTCCGTGGCCAGCTCGACCCCGGGCTTCAGCGACGCCGGCTACGTCTACTCGCACGACCTCGACAAGGCCAAGGCGCTCCTCGCGGAGGCCGGCTACGCCAACGGGTTCAGCTTCGACTTCACCCTCGGCAGCGGCTTCGACGACTGGTCGGACGACGCCGTCCTCATCCAGGCCGAGCTGGCGAAGATCGGCGTGACGATGAACATCAACAAGATGGCGCGTCCGCAGTTCCTCGAGGCGCTCGCGACCAACAAGGTGCAGAGCTACATCACCCGCTGGACCTCGTTCGTCAACGACCCGGGCTACCACCTCGGCCTCCTGCTGACCAGCGACGGCACGAGCAACTACGCCAACTTCCACAACGCCGAGGTCGACAGGCTCTGGAAGCAGGCCTCGACCGAGACGGACCAGAACGTCCGGAACGAGCTGTACGGCAAGGCGCAGGAGATCATCAACACCCAGGCGCCGTGGGCGTACCTCTACGAGTACAACATCGTCGTCGCGCAGCGCGAGGGCGTGCAGGGGTACACCTCGTACCCCGACGGCATCATCCGGTTCTTCCAGATGAGCAAGGGCTGACGCCCTGAGGAGAGGCGCGCCGCCGGGCCCGCCGCCATCCCGACGCGCCCGGCGGCCGCCTCCTCCACACCACCGCGAACCCACCTCCCCGCAGGCGAATACGACACCTGGAGCCTGACTTGACCACGACATCCCCCGCCTGGGAGACCCGGGTCCTCGACGAGATCGAGCGCACCCGGGACGAACTGCTGACGCTCGCCGGAGACCTCATCCGCATCCCGAGCGAGAACCCACCGGGGGACTGCACGGACGTCGGCAGGTTCATCGCCGACCACCTGCGCGCCGAGGGCCTCGACCCCGAGGTCCACGACGCGGGCGATGGTCGCCTCAGCATCGTCGTCCACCGTGCCGCGAGCAACGCCGCGGTGGACGACGATCCCACTTCGGCGCGCCACCTCGTGCTCGCCGGCCACACCGACGTCGTCCCCGTCGGTGACCTCAGCCGCTGGACGTTCCCACCCTTCGCGGGTGACATCGTCGACGGCTACCTCCGCGGTCGCGGGGCGAGCGACATGAAGGCCGGCCTCGCCGGCGTCATCCACACGCTCGTCGTCCTCCACCGCCTCGGTGTCCCGCTCGCCGGGAAGCTGTCGCTCGCGGCGGTGCCCGACGAGGAGCAGGGCGGCTCGCGCGGGGCGGACTGGCTCCTCGACCAGGGCGTCCTCGACGGCGCGACCGGCGCGATCATCGCCGAGCCCGCCGAGCGCACGCACCCG
Organism: Micromonospora sp. NPDC048830; assembly: GCF_043198215.1. NCBI lineage: Bacteria > Bacillati > Actinomycetota > Actinomycetes > Micromonosporales > Micromonosporaceae > Micromonospora > Micromonospora sp. NPDC048830. The sequence goes on along the minus strand of NZ_JBICUP010000012.1, from coordinate 149,186 downwards.
ACGATCGGCCAGAAGGGCAGCAACTGGTTCCGGATGACGATCGACGGCAGGCCGGGGCACGGCAGTCTCCAGCCGCTGCACGGCGTCAGCGCGAACCTCCTCGCGGCCAGGGCCGTCGTCGCCCTGCAGCGGCTGTGGGACATGAAGCCGTCCCCGCCCGAGGACGTGGTCGAGCTCATCGAGCGGTCGAAGACGTTCGCCGAGGAGCGCGAGGGCTACGCCCCCGGCATCGGTGCCGTCTTCGAGCACGTCACCGTCAACATCGGCACGATCCACGGCGGCACCTCCTCGAACGTCGTCGCGGACCGCTGCGTCGTCGACGTCGACACCCGCGTGCCGATCGGGTTGTCGCGCGCCGAGGTCCTCGCCCGGGTCGACGAGCTGCTCGCCGAGGCGGGCGTCGAGGCGACGATCGAACCGATCGGCTTCCGCAGCGAGCCGAACTGGACGCTGCCGAGCGACCCCGTCGTCACCGAGCTCGTCGCGGCCCTGCGCGAGCTGACCGGCGACCCCACCGCGGAGGGCGTGCTCCAGTGGGCGTCCTCCGACGCCCGCACCTTCCGCAGCCACGGCATCCCCGTGCTCCAGTACGGGCCGGCCGAGCTGGCCACCATCCACGGCTTCGACGAGAGGGCGCCCGTCGCCGACGTCGTCCTCGCCGCGAAGACCTACGCCCTGACCACCCTCCGGTACCTCGGCGTCGCCGAGACCGCTGTCGAAAGCGAATGATCGTGCTGTCCCACGTCCTCACGGCCCTCGACCTCCTCGACCGTCCCGACGCCTCGGGCAAGCTCGTCGCCGAGCACCTGCGCGCCCTCGGTGACGACGCCTGCTCGATCACCGTCGAGACGGTGGCGGGCGAGCGCGGCTCGACCGACTTCATCCAGGTCACCGTCCCGGGCAGCCGTGGCAGGACCGTCGGCGGCGACGCCCCGACGCTCGGTGTCGTCGGGCGCCTCGGCGGCATCGGCGCCCGGCCGGAGCTCATCGGCTACGTGTCCGACGGCGACGGGGCCACCGCCGCCGTCGCCACGGCCGCCAAGCTCCTCGCGATGCACGCCCGCGGCGACATCCTGCCCGGCGACGTCGTCATCTCGACCCACATCTGCCCCGACGCGCCGACCCGGCCGCACGACCCCGTGCCCTTCATGGACTCGCCCGTCGACATCACCGCGATGAACGAGCACGAGGTCACCGCGGAGATGGACGCCGTCCTGTCCATCGACACCACGAAGGGCAACCGCATCGTCAACCACCGCGGCGTCGCCATCTCCCCGACGGTCCGCGCCGGTTACATCCTCCCCGCGAGCGCCGACCTCGTCAGCGTCCTGGAGACCGTGTCGGGCGAGCCCGCCGTCGTCTTCCCGCTGTCGACGCAGGACATCACGCCGTACGGCAACGGCCTCTACCACATCAACTCGATCCTCCAGCCGGCCGTCGCGACGGCCGCGCCCGTCGTCGGCGTGGCCATCACCACGGTGACGCCCGTGGCCGGCTGCGCGACCGGCGCGAGCCACGAGGTCGACATCGCGCTGGCCGCGCGCTTCGCCGTCGAGGTCGCCAAGGGCTTCACCGCGGGCGTGGTGTCCTTCCACGACGAGGCCCAGGCGGCGCTCCTCGAGAGTCTCTACGGCCCGGCCACCCACCTGCAGACGACTGGAACAGCCCCCACGCAGGCCTGAGCGGACGCCCGCGCCCGAGCCCGGCGGCCCACGGAACAAGGAGCACGGACATGGCTGAGACCCTGCTGTCGATCGAGAACCTCTCGATCCGCATCGACACGTCCCGCGGCCCGATCCATCCGGTCCGGAACCTCGACCTGACCATCTCGCGCGGCGAGATGGTCGGACTGGTCGGCGAGTCGGGCTCGGGCAAGAGCGTCACCGCCATGTCGATCACCGGACTGCTGCCGGCGCGGCAGGCGCGCATCACCGGCGGGCACATCCGCTTCGCCGGGCGCGACCTCGCCGCGCTGTCGGATCGGCAGCTGCGCGAGATCCGCGGCAGGGACATCGCGACGATCTTCCAGGAGCCGATGACCGCGCTCAACCCGGTCTTCACGATCCGCGACCAGCTCACCGAGCCGTTGCGCCGGCACCTGCGCCTCGGTCGCCGGCAGGCGGCGGACCGGGCTGGCCAACTGCTCGACATGGTGGGGATCCGCAACACCGCGCGGGTCCTCGCCGGCTACCCGCACGAGCTGTCCGGCGGGATGCGCCAGCGCGTCATGATCGCCATGGCCATGGCGTGCGAGCCCAAGCTGCTCATCGCCGACGAGCCGACCACGGCGCTCGACGTGACGACCCAGCTGCAGATCCTCGACCTCATCATGGACCTGCAGGAGCAGCACGGGACGGCGGTCCTGCTCATCACGCACGACCTCGGTGTGGTCGCCCAGACCTGCCAGCGGGTCGCCGTGATGTACGGCGGTGAGCTGCAGGAGACGGCGCCGACGGAGCAGCTCTTCGCCGCGCCGCGGGCCGACTACACGAAGCGGCTGCTCAGCTTCATCCCCTCCGCCAACGAGCACGTCGTCGAGGCGGTCGAGGCGCTCGCCGAGGGAGTCGCCGCGCCCGGTTCGGCTCGCGTCGGGACCCCCGCCGCCGCCCGCCCCGAGGAAGCCGACGACGACGCGCCGGTGCTGCTGGAGGTCACCGACCTGACGAAGGTCTTCACCGGGCGGCGTCGCCGGCTGGGACGTCCGGCCGAGGCCGTCAAGGCGGTCGACGGCGTGTCCTTCCGGGTCCGCCGTGGCCGCACGCTCGCCATCGTGGGCGAGTCCGGTTCGGGCAAGTCGACGACCGGTCGGGCGCTGCTGCGCCTGCACGAGCCGACGTCGGGGGCGGTCACCTTCAACGGGGTCGACCTCCTCGCGGCGGGTGACGACGAGTTGCGTCGCCTCCGCGCCCAGATGCAGATCGTCTTCCAGGACACGTACGCCTCGCTCGACCCGCGGTGGACGATCCACCGGGCCCTCGCCGAGCCGCTGCGGCTGCACACGGACCTCGACGACGCGGCGATCCGCGCCCGCATCGTCGAGGTCCTCGAGACGGTCGGCCTGCGGGAGGAGGACATCGACCGCTTCCCGCACGAGTTCTCGGGAGGCCAGCGCCAGCGGATCGGCATCGCGCGGGCCCTGATCCTCAACCCGAGCCTCGTCGTCTGCGACGAGCCCGTGTCGGCACTCGACGTGTCGGTGCAGGCCCAGGTGCTCGACCTCATGAAGCGGTTGCAGCGGGACCTCGGACTCACCTACGTCTTCATCTCGCACGACCTGTCGGTCGTCGAGATGATGGCCGACGAGATCGTCGTCATGAGCCAGGGCCGCGTCGTCGAGCGGGGCAGCGTCGAGCAGATCTTCACGGCGCCGCAGCACCCCTACACGAAGGCGCTCCTCGCCGCGATCCCGGTCGCCGACCCCACCGCGCGGGTCGACCGGGCCGTGCGGCGCCGCATCGTCGAGCGGGGCGTCGCGGCCGCCGACCTGCCCGAGAAGGCGGTGGCCTGATGCACGGGGCGGCTGCGGGCGGGGCAACCGGCGTACGGCCGAAACTCGGTCTCGTCACGATCGGCCAGGCACCCCGCGTCGACCTCATCCCCGACGTCGAGGCCGCCCTCTCCGGCGTCGACTGGGTGGAACACGGCGCGCTGGACCTCCTCGACGCGGACGGCGTCGCCCGGCTCGCACCGCGCGGCGGGGAGCGTACCCTCGTCTCCCGGCTGCGCGACGGCTCGCGCGCCCGCCTCGGCGCGACGAGCATCGGCCCGGCGCTCGACGACGCCATCGGGCGGTGCGTGGCCGACCGCTGCGGCGCGGTCCTCGTGCTGTGCACGGGCCGCGTCGAGCACGGCCCGGCGTCGGTGCCGGTGCTGCACGCGGAGGACCTCGCCCACGACCTCATGGTGCGGCTCGTCGGCGCGGGGCGCCTGGGCGTGCTGTGCCCCGTGCCGGAGCAGTTGACCGACATCCGCCAACGGTGGGGGGAACGCCTGGGCCGTCCGGTCGTCGCGGCGGCCGTGGATCCCTACACGGCTGGACCCGACGAGGTGGCGACAGCCGGCCGGAGCGTCGCCGCCGGGGGAGCCGACGTCGTCTTCCTCGACTGCATCGGCTACACCCAGGCGCAGCGGCAGCTCCTCGCCGCCGAGGGCGTCCGGGCCGAGACCGCCCGCCACCTCGCGGTGACGGGCGCGCTGGACCACCTGTCCGCCACCTCGCGCTGACCGGGAGTCCGCACCGGGTCGGTGGCCCGCCGGGTCCGCCCGGTCGGGTTCGCGGCCCGGTACGCCGGTCAGGCCCACTCTCCCTCGAACAGTGGGGTGACCGGGCGTTCCCGGCGGCCGATCCGTAGGTCCCCGAAGACGGTGCTCCGCTGCGCCCGGTCGACCTCCGCGTCCAGGTCGATGTGCAGTTCCTCGGACGCGTCGTGGGCGGCGCCGATGAGCACGAGTTCGGTCCCGGGGTGGTCGAGGAACGCCGGCGGGTCGAGCGGGGCGAACCGACGACCGTGGAACCTGCGCTGCAACGCGCCCGGCAGTCTGACCTTGCGGGACCCCTGGAGCCCGACCCCCGGCGGGGAGGGCGCCTGCGGGTTCTTCACCGTGACGATGTAGCTCGCCTCCGACTCGATGTTGAGGTCGTGCTGCGCCTCGCCGAGCCGCAGCGGCAGTTCGAGCTCGTACGCCAGGTGGGTGTGGTCGTCGTGCCGGGCGATCACGTACGCGCCCTCGGCGGCGGGCCGGGCCGGCGGCTGCTCCCGCCGGCCGCGGGTCCGCGTCCGGTACGCGCGCGCCCGCAGTGCCTCGTGCAACTGCTCCGGCCGGTCCACCACCTCGTCGACGAACGCCCAGAAGCGGTCGTGCTCCTCGATGTCGGGCAGGCGTTTCCGCCCGACCACCAGCAGCCGCAGGTGCCTCCCGTGCCACGGGTGCAACACCACCAGCAGCCGCTGCACCTCCTCCAGGGAGTCGACGTGCTCCTCCTCGACGCGGGGTCGGTAGAGGAAGTAGATGTCCCCGTCCTCCAGCAGTTCGGCCATTCGCCCCGCGTACCCGCGACGGCCGCCGACCAACGGCCTCAGACGACACCGAACAGCACGGCCGCGGACGCCCCCGACGCCGACATCCGCGCCGGTGGACGCGCCCGCCCGAGGTTCGGGCGGGCGCCAGGGCACAGGTGGCCGCGTCACGTTCTGCGCCCACCTCGCCTGCCATCCGCCGGCCCGCAGCTCGATCGCCCCCGGATCCCGGCGGGTCAGCCGGCGGGTGGGGCGGTCCAGGAGGACCGGATCAGCTCCCGCTCCGTGGCGGCGAGGTGGGCGGCCGCGGCGAGCCACGCCCAGGCGTACCGGTCCGGGTCGGGATCGGTGAGCCGGCCGAACGCGTCCCGGCCGCGCCGGTCGGACTCGTCGGCGAGCCCGGCGGCCACCGCGGCGGCGGTGGTGAAGCCGGCGCGGCGCAGCGGACCGACCAGCCCGGCACCCTCGCCGCGGGCCGCCTCGGCGACGGCCCGGCGACCGCCGGAGACGGCCAGCTCGACCAGCCTGCGGACCCGCCACAGCGGGGACTCCGCGACCGCGTCGGCGCCGACCGCGAGAACCGGCTCGGTCGTCGCGGCCGCGTCGCCCGGCGGCAGGTGGCTGCCCTGGAGCTGGTCGTAGCCGAGGTCCGCCCGGCCCTGCCAGTCCGCCGGCAGCCGCAGCGTCGCGGCGGCACCGGGCACCGGGCCCACCGCGAGCGGGCGCAGGGTGCTGGCCCGGTCCGGGTCCAGCCGGCCGACCACCCGGATCCGCAGACCCGGCCGGGAGGCGAGCCGCCGCAGGTTGGCCACGTGGGCCAGCACCGGGTGGGAGTTGACCGGCACCAGCCGGATCACCGGCCCGTCCGGCACCGGCGCACGGTCTCCTCCGGCGTCGGTCGCCGGCGCCAGCTCGCGGGCCAGCACCTGGTCACCGACGGCGCCCACCACCATCAGGTCGCAGCCGAGCAGCGCCGTCCCGGCCCGGGCCGGGTCCTCCGGGTCGTCGGCGGCGAGCTGGGCGGTCACCACCTCGGCGAGCGGCCGGGCGAACAGTTCCGCCAGCGGCCCGCCGGACCAGTCGGTCCCGGGCAGCGGGGTGGCCCGGACCCCCTTGCCGGCACCGAGCCGGCCGTCGGGGGAGACGGTGGTGCCGGTGATCCGCAGACCGCCGCGGGCCAGCACCGCGTGGTTGACCGCGACCGCGCCCATCTCGGTGACCGCCCGGGCGCCGTTCTGTGCCCGCTCCGGGCCGCCCGGTTTCACGTCGCCGAAGGAGAGCCGGCGCCCGTCGGCGGCGACGAGGTGGGTGACCACGCCGGCGTACCCGGTCGCGCTGATCACCGGTTCCCGGCAGACGCCGTACACCTCCAGCGTGCCGTCCGGCTGGTAGGCCCGCCGGAGGACGCCGACCAGCGCCGGGTCGGGATCGCCGGCGGCCAGCCGGCCGGCCACGTACAGCAGGTCGTGCAGCACGTCGACCAGCTCGGCCAGCCGGTGGCCGGCCTGCCGTCCCCGGTGGGCGCGCAGGCCGCGTACCGCGCGCAGCGCGGCGCTCTCGGCCCGCGGCAGCCCCGCCAGCCGGGCGCCGTGCGCGGCCCGCAGCAGTTCGGCCTGGGGGATCGCGCCGGCGGCCGGCACGCCGGCCGCGAGCACCGCGGCGGCCGCCCGCCACAGCGCGCCGGCGGCGGCCCGTTGCGCCTTCGTCGGTGCCGCGCTCCGGCCGGCACGACCGGCCGGGCCGGCCGACTTTCCGGTGCGCCCCGTCCGGCCGGTGGCCGCGCCGGCGCCGTCCGGGCGGGACGACGCGGCGGCGGTGGACGCCGGATCGGGGTGGCCGGCCGGGTCGGCGACCGGGCAGGCGACCAGGACCGCCGTCCGGTGCAGGCAGCGGGGCGTCAGCAGGCAGCTGCACCGCGCCTGCTGCGGGTCGGTGACTGCGCCGGTCGGTCCAGGCGTCAGGGTGACCAGGGCCTCGGGGCCGCAGTCGACCGACACGCCGCCGTCGACCCGGCCGACCGGCACCCCGGCCAGCCGCTCGACGGTGGCGTCCAGCCGCTTGTGCAGCCGGGGCGGCAGGGCCGCCACCGCCGCGGCGGCGACCCTCGGCAGCACCGGCGGCAACCGGTCGGTGTCCGCGATGGTGGTTGTGCGGTCCGTCAACGTGATCCTCCGCGTACGCGGTCGCCCACCCAGCGGGCGAGTTCGAGCGGGCTGAGAGCGGCGACCGGCATTCCGGCCGCGACGAGCTGCTGGGCGACCGGCACCGAGTAGCAGGGCACTCCTGCGTCGTTCAGCGCGGCGCAGCCGAGCAGGTGCACGCCGGAACCGGCCAGCGTGCGGACCTCGCCGAGCAGCCCGGCCAGCGGGTAGCCCTCCTCGAAGTCGCTGACCACCGCGACGATGGTGCGGCTCGGCACGGTCACCAGCGAGCGGGCGTGGGCCAGCCCGGCGGCGATGTGCGTACCGCCGCCGACGCGCACCTCCAGCAGCAGCGACAGCGGGTCGTCGACCCGGTCGGTCAGGTCGACCACCTCGGTGGAGAAGGCAAGGAAGTGGGTGGACAGGGTGGGCACCCCGGCCAGTACGGCGGCGGTCAACGCCGACCACACCACCGACGCCTCCATCGAGCCGGACACGTCGACCACCAGCACCAGCCGCCAGTCGGCCTCCCGCCGCGTCCGGGTGTTGAAGACCGGCCGCTCCGGCACCACCACCGTCCGGCCGTCGCCGAGCCGCTGGGTGTGTGCCAGGTTCGCCCGCAGCGTACGGGCGAGGTTGATCCGGCCGCCGGGGCGGCGGGACGGACGCGGGTTGGTCAGCCCGGTCAGCGCCGGGCGCACCTGGGTGGCCAACTGCCTGGTCAGCTCCTCGACCAGCCGCCGCGCCAGTGGCCGCAGGGTGGCCAGCTGCGCCTCGGGCAGGCCGCCGGCCAGCGACAGCACCGAGGTCAGCAGCTCCATCGAGGGGCGTACCGCGGCCGGGTCGAGCTCGGCGAGCACGTCGGTACGGCCGCTCTCGACAGCCCGGGCGATGACCTCCTCGCGTACCGCGGTGCCGAACAGCGCCTCCAGTTCGTCGGCCCACTCGCGCGCGGTCGGGAAGGAAGCATCCTGGCCGCCGCCGGACGTCTTGCCGAGGTCGGTGGCGCCCTCGCCCTGACCCGCCCCGTACAGCTCGTCCAGCGCGCGGGCGTAGCGGCGGGCGTCGGCCGGCAACCGGTCGGGCTGGCGGCCGAGCAGCAGCCGCCACCGGTCCGCAGGCGTGAGCCGGGCGGCCGGCGTGTCCGGCCCGGGTTCGGCGCCGGCGGGGGCGTCGGCGGAGCCGGCCGGCGTGCCCGGGATCGGGATGCCGCGGGCGACCAGGGTGGCCCGGCCGGCCGCGTCGGCGGCGGCCCAGCGGCCCAACAGCTCGGGCGGGGCCGACAGGGCCAGGTCGAGCCGGTCGCCCAGCCGTTCGGCGACGGTGTGCAGCAGCCGGTCCCGGGCCGCCGGGGTGAGCACGTCGAACCCGCCGCGCAGCGCCGGCAGCCGGTCCAGGAACTCGGCGTCGGTGAGCCGCTCGATCCGGTCCAGCAGCGGGTCCAGCGCGGCCGGGGCGGACTGCAGCAGCGGGTGCGCCGCGGTGAGCAGACCACCGAGCAGCCGGTGCAGGTGCCGCCGGGTGTCCGGTCCGGTCGCCGCGTCGATCCAGCCGGCCACCCGGGTGCCCAGGGTCTCCAGATCGGTCAGGTCGAGCAACACCCGGGCGGCCAGGGCGGCGCCCTGGATCAGCGGCGAACCGGCCCTGGCCAGGTGGCCGAGGGCGTCGTCCAGGCGCAGGCCGATCCGGTCCTCACCGGCCCGGACCGCGAGGTCGACCAGCGCGGCGGCGTCGGCCGGGGAGTCGCTGCCGGCCAGGCCGGGCAGCCCGCGGACCGCCGCGTCCAGCAGCACGACGGCCAGCTCGGCCGCCCGGGCCCGGCCGTCGGCGGTGGTGCCGGGCAGGTGCTCCCGGCGCAGCGCCTCCAGCAGGTCCAGTGCGGCCAGCAGCTCGGGCAGCGTGCCGGTGCCCGGCAGCACCGCGGCGGCCAGTTCGAGCCGGTCGGTGACCAGCTCGGGCAGGTCGCACCGGGCGGCGTCGCGGAGCCCGGTGAGCAGCTGCGCGGCGGTGGGGCCACCGTCGGCGGCCTCCCGGCGGAACCGCTCCCGCAGGGTGCCGGCCGCGGCCAGCGCCGCGGTCACCCCGCGTACGCCGACCAGGTCCAGCCGGGCCGCCACGGACGGCGTCCAGCCCAGCTGCCAGCGGGTGGTCAGGGCGGCGCCGTCGCCGGTGCCGGACACCGCGATCGGCTCGCCGTAGCCGACGCCGCAGACCTGGAGGCGGTGCAGCAGGATCTCCCGCCGCCCGTCCAGCTCGGTGCGCAGCGGGTCCAGCCGCACCTCGCGGGACTTCGGGCTGTCCGGGTTGGGCAGCCGCAGCGCGGCGAGTTCGGCCTCGACCGCGGGGCCGAGCCCGGACCGCGGCGTACCGGGGGCGATGCGGCCCCGCTCGGCGCCGACCAGCACGGTCTCCAGCGCCCTGGCCAGCGCCCGGCCGCGGCCGAGCAGTTCGCCCTGGCCGAGCACGGTGGTCACCGCCTCCAGCAGCTCGCCCCGGCCGGGGGCGGGCAGGTTGCGCAGCCGGGCCAGGTCGCCGGCCAGCCGCACCGCCTCGGCGGCCTCGCCGGTACCGGCGGTGTGACCGGCCGCGCGCAGCTCCCGGCACACGTCGGTGACCGCCCGGGCGGCGGCGGCCCGGATCCGTTCCGGGTCGCCCGCGGCGGTGAAGACGGCCTGCTGCCAGCGCGGGTCGCGGATCCCGGCCGGGTAGCCGGACCGGGAGTCGAGCAGGTCGAACGCGTACGGCACCAGCGAGGTGACCGCCGTGTCGCTGGTGGCGGCCGGCCCGGGCCGGGTCGCCACGGAACGGACCGGTCCGGCCGGGGCGGCGCCGGGCCGGGCGGGCGCGGCGGCGACACCGGCGGTCAACGCCGGAGCGGCGGCGCCGGCAGCCGGGACGCGGATGTCGGGTGACGGGGCGCCGACGTCGGGTGACGGGGCGCCGAGCAGGGCCGGGGCATGGAAGGCGCCGACGACGGCGGCGACCCGCCGGCCGTCCGCGCCGGCCTCGGCCAGCACCCGGCGCATGTGCCGCTCGCGGGCCAGGTCCCGGGCCGGTACGCCGTCGCCGCCGGCGCTGTCGGCACGCATCGCCCAGCCGACGCCGAGGGCGGCCCGGCGGACCGCCTCGGGCGGGCAGCCCGGGGCGCGCACCTCGACCACCCGGTCCCACAGGTCGTCGCCGTCGCGGCCGGTGCCGCTGGCGCCGAGCGCGGCGGCGTAGCCGGTCCGGCGCGGGCCGGGCGCCGTTTCGGCGGCGTCCGGGTCGGTATCGCCCCCGGCGTCCGGCTCGGAACCGACCGTCGGCTCGGAACCGACCGTCGGCTCGGAACCGACCGTCGGCTCGGAACCGACCGTCGGCTCGGAACCGACCGTCGGCTCGGAACCGGCGGCCGGGGCGGTGGTGTCGGCGGTCCAGCCGGGGTCGGCCAGCGGCAGGTCGCAGCAGACCACCTCGACGCCGCGCTGCCGGGCCCAGCGGATCGCGGCCAGCTCGGGGGAGAAGTCGGCGAACGGGTAGAAGCCCATCGGCCCGTCCGCGCCGTGGCTGCCGACCAGGGCCAGCGGCGCCCGGGCAACCGGGTCGGACAGGTACGGCAACCAGCGCTGGAAGTCGGCCGGCAGCTCGACGCAGACCACCTCGGCCCCGGCGGCGTCCAGCAGCGCCGGGACCACCGCCGCGAGGGCCGGGCTGTGGTGCCGCACCCCGATCAGGTACGGCCGGACCGATCCGGCGAGCGCGTCGACCACGGCGCGCGGATCGGCCGTCGTGTCCACCGTCGACGGACCGGCGGGCGGCGAGGCCGCACCGGTCGATGTGCTGGATGGGGTCCTCAACGCAGGCTCTCCCGCAGGTCCCAGAGCCGGCGCCACATCGCGGAGCCGTCCTCGGCGCGGCGGCGCACCGGGCCGTCCCAGTAGCCGAGCAGCCGGGCGTGGTCGTTCTGGTCGTCCTTGCGGACCACGCCGAGCAGGTGCCCGGGCACCAGGTCGAGCGCGTCCTGACCGGGCAGGTACGCGGCGGACAGGCCGAGCGACACCGCCACCTGCACCGCCTCGGCGGTGGACATCACCGTGCCGGGCCGTTCCACGTCCCAGCCCTCGCCCGACCGGCCGGAACGCAGGTCGCGGAACACGGTGACCAGGGCGTCCAGCACCGCGTCGTCCACCGCGTACGCCGCGCCGGCGCGCCGCACGGCGGCGGTGGCCTGCCGGCGGACCAGGTCGGTCTCCGTCTCCGCGTCCGCGATCGGGTGGATGGTCTCGAAGTTGAACCGGCGCTTGAGGGCCGAGGACATCTCCGACACGCCCCGGTCCCGCAGGTTGGCGGTGGCGATCACGGTGAACCCGGGCACCGCGCGGATCAGGCCGCCCTCGGTGCCGGCCAGCTCCGGCACGTTCATCCGCCGGTCGGACAGGATGGACACCAGCGCGTCCTGCACCTCGGGCAGGCAGCGGGTGACCTCCTCGATCCGGACCACCCGGCCGGTGCGCATCGCGGTCAGCACCGGCGAGTCGACCAGTGCCTGCGGGGTCGGACCCTGGGCGAGCAGCAGGGCGTAGTTCCAGCCGTACCGGAAGGCGTCCTCGGTGGTGCCGGCGGTGCCCTGCACGGTCAGCGCGCTGGTGCCGCAGACCGCGGCGGCCAGCAGCTCGGACAGCATCGACTTGGCGGTGCCGGGCTCGCCGACCAGCAGCAGGCCCCGCTCACCGGCCAGGGTGACCACGCACCGCTCGACCAGGCTCCGCTCGCCGACGAACTTCGGCGCGATGGTCATGCTGGCCGGCAGCTCCGTGCCGTCCGGGCCGGTGCGCCGGTCGGCGGGCAGCGTCAACGCCTCGCCGTCGCTGCCCTGGACGAAGGTGACCACGGCGCGCGGGGTCAGCGCCCAGCCCGGCGGCCGGGCGCCGTCGTCGTACGCGGCCAGGAAGGCCAGCTCGTCGGCGTACCGCTGTTCGGCGGAGAGGACCTGGGCGGGGGTCTCCGGTGCCGCGGTGGGGCGGACGTGTTCCGTCACGGTCACGGGTGTGTTCCTCGATCTCTCTGGCTCGGAAGGGGTGTTCGGGGCAGGGGTCAGCGGCGGGCGCCGCGGGTGGGCAGGTTGTCGAAGCGGGGCCGGTCGCCGTCGCGGAGGCGCTGCCAGGCCCGCCGGTACAGGTCGGCGGCCGGTTCGAAGGGCACGGTCACGCCGAGCCCGGCCGTACCGTCCGGCGCGGAGTCGAACAGGGCGACCTTCCAGCCCTCGATCGGCGCGTGCCCGCCGCGGCGTTCCAGCCACGGGCCGGGCAGGAACAGCGACCGGCCGGCCCGGGGCCGGCTGGCCTCGACGACCAGGTCGGTGCCGGCCAGCTCGGCGCGGGCGGCCTTCAGCCGGGCCGGCCTCCAACCGGTCCACTTCGCCGTGTTGCGGTCGGTCGGGTCCGGCATGGCCAGCAGCATCAGGTACACCGCCGCGGCGTCGGCGCCCAGGCCGTGCTCCCCGGCCACCTCGGCAACGAGATCGGACACCGAGCGGGTCGGATCCTGCGGCCACCAGGTCCCGTCCGCCGCCCGCGCGCCGCCGTCCGGTTCCCCCGGATCGCCGAGCAGCGCCGCGAACCGCGGGTCGCGGACCAGGCGCAGCGCCACCTCCATCGGGTACGGCTTGGCCGCGTCCTCCCGCAGCGCCGGCAGGTACGGGTCCGTCCCCTCGGCGTCGAGCAGGTCCGGCCGCAGCGCGGGCGACGGTTGGCTGTCGTAGGTGGCCAGGACGATGGCGCCGTACCGTTCCCAGCCGGGGCCGGTCTCCGACGGGGTGCCCGCCACCTGGCGGAACGCGGGCAGGGAGACGTACTGGTCGAGGTCGAGCAGCAGGCCGGGGTTGGTCAGCCGGTCCCGGATCACGGCCAGCGCGGCCGGCAGCGCGGCCCGGCACGGGTCGCCGGCCGGCGTGTGGTGGGCGACCCAGGCCGCCACGGCGACCGTGGAGCGCAGCACCTCGCCGGTGAAGCCCGTTGCCCGGTCGTCGACCTGCCCGGCCCGGTCGCCATTGATCTCGAAGCCCAGGTCGGTGCTCAGCTCGACCGAGCGGGCCGGGTCGAGCAGCGCCGGCAGCGCCTTCGCGGGGTCCCAGCCGGTGCGGATCGCGCGCACCGCCTCGGCGAGCAGCTGCTCGGGCACCACCACCCGGCGTCCCAGAGCGGCGTTCCAGACCGCCGCGGCGGCCGCCACGTCCGGACCGTCGGTCCACAGCCGGGCCGGGTCGGCCGGCAGCAGCGCCGAGAGCACGGCCCGCCGGAGCGGCGCGCTGGCCTCCTTCAGCACACCGAAGGCCAGCTTGACCTCGCCGACCTGCCTGATGCCGAGCGCCCTGCGCAGCTCGGTCGGCACGGTGCCCGCCGAGTCCGCGTACGGCATGCCGGCCAGCACCAGCTTCGCGGCGGTGGCGGTGACACCGGTCAGCTCGGCGAACTGCTCGGCCGCCTCCGGCCGCCAGGGCAGCGGGCCGCGTGCGGCCCACGCTTCGAGGAAGCCGGCCAGCCAGCCGGCCGGCCGCTCGTCGCCGACCGGCGCCGAGGACCGTACCGTGTACGGCTCGGGCACGGCGAACACGCCGGCCGGGTCGTGGTACAGCGCGTCGAAGGAGTGGCCGGTGGCCGTGCCGCCGGAGTCCAGGACGGCGATGAACGCCCCGTCGGGCAGCGGCAGGATGCCCGGCGTGACGTACCGGCGCGTGCCGTCGGGGTTGTCCAGCTCGCTGTCCAGCAGGTGCAGCGTGAACCGGCGCCACCGGGCCGGCTCGGCCGCCGCGCCCAGGTCGAGCCGGTCCAGCTCGGTGAGCAGGGCGCGCAGCGTCTCCCGGTGTTCGTCCGGGGTGACCGCCGCGGCGGCCCGGTAGGCGACGGCCGCGACGCCGCCGAGCACGCGCGACCAGTCCAGGGCGTTCGGCAGCGACGGCCCGTCGAGGTGCAGCCGTACGGCGGGTTCGCCCCCCGTGGTGGCGGAGCGCTGGGCGGTGAACGCCTGGAACTGGGTGAAGGCACGGGGCGAGCGGTTTCCTCCGTAGACCGTGCCGCGCAGGCCGTCCAGCGCCGCGTTGAGCTGCTCGTCGGTGGGTCCGGTCGCGGTGGCCACCGGCGCCGCCTTCGGGGCGGACAGCGCCCTGGTGAGCCGCTCGGTCACCGCGTCCAGGTCGGTGCGTACCCGGGCGGCCAGCCGCAGCGCCCCGGCCACCCCGGCCAGCACCGCGTCGTGGCTGACCGTCGGCAACATCGAGCGGACCAGCTCGACCAGCTCGTCCCTGTCGCCCTCGTCGCCCGTGGTGGACGGTCCGGAGCCGGCGGCGCCGGCCGGCGCGCCGACCAGGGACGCCGCGACGGCGGCGTGACGACCGGTGACGGCCTGCGCGGCTGTGGGCGACCGGAAGCGGGCGGCCGTCTGCGCCGCGGCCCGCGCGGCCGCTTCGGCCAGGGCGGCGCGACGTTCGTCGAGGGCGGCCTTGAACAGCGCGGCGGCGGTGTCCCGGTCCATCCGGCGCAGGGCGGCGGAGCCGGCCGGGTCCCGGGGCAGCAGGTGACCGAGGAACCGCTGCCCCGGCAGCGGAACCGCGTCGGGGGTGTAGCTTCGGCTGCCGGCGGCGGCCGACACCACCCCGTCCGGGTCGACCAGGGCGAAACCCTTGAGGACGGCCCGCGGCCGGTCGTCGCCGGGCAGCACCAGCGCCGCGATCGGCTCCTGGCCGGGGGCCACGGTGACGGTACGACCGGCCAGGTCCTCACCGCGTACCGAGCCGTCCGGCAGGGTGACCACGCGCCAGCCGAGCAGGCCGTCCACCGGAACGGCGGCCGGGGTGGCCCGGTCGGACAGGGCCGGCCGCAGCCAGCTGGCCGACTCCTTGAGGTGGCTTTCGGCGACCGGTAGGTCGGCCAGGAACCGGGGCAGGCTGCGCCGGCCGTGGGTGTTGCCGGCCGGGTCGTACTCTCGCCAGCCGTGCTCGCCGTCGTTCTCGCCGCGGCGGTAGACCCAGTGGGAGGTGCCGTCGGTGATGACCGGCAGCTCCACCGGGAGGGTGGTGTCACCCGCGTGCAGCACGCCGCCGCCGGTGGTCCGCCCGCCGCCGGGCAGCGGCAGGGTGATCTGGTTCGCGCGCGGCTGGCTGCCGTGGTGGTTGCCGTGGACGGGCTGCGCCTCATCGGGCGACGAGTGCCAGTAGCCGCACAGGTTGTAGCCGAGCGCCTTGGAATGCCAGCAGACCAGCAGGTGGCCGTCGACGTACTGGTAGCCGGGCCGGCCCCACACGTCGCCGGCCGGGATGCGCAGGTCGTGGCGGAGCACGATGCCGTCGGCGCCGAGCACCCGCACGGTGGTCGGCCCGCCCAGGATCACGTACGGCCAGGCTTCCTGCCGGGTCACCTCGACCCGGTGGTCGCCGCCGGTCACCTCCTGCCAGGCCAGCTCCCAGTCCGGCCAGCCCAACTCGTCGATGATCCCGCCGCGCAGGCTGCGGGCGACCCGATCGGCGAGGTCGACGCCGAGGGCGCGCCCGAGGTCGCCGCCCTGACCGGCGTCGCCGGGCCGGTCGAGGTCGTCGAACACCAGGCGCAGCGCCTCGACCGGGAGCTTGCCCAGCCAGCTCACGGACTCCGGCAGGTACGGCAGCCCGGCGGCGAACCGGTCGCGGATCCGGGCCCGCAGCCAGTCGGTCAGCAACGGCCGGATGCCCGGCGTCCCGACCAGCCGGCGCAGGGCCTGCTGCTGGTCGTCGAGCTGGTCGAGGCCCCGGCGCAGGGCCCCGGCGAACCGGTCGTCGCCGGCCACGGCGAGCAGATCCCGTTCTCCCTCGACCTTGACCCAGTGCGCCAGGTCCAGGGTGTCGCGCTCCTTCGGCGGGGCCACCGGCAGGTCGAGGGCGAGCAGCAGGTCGAGCAGGTCCAGGTCGCCGTCGGCGGCCAGGGTCTCGCCGCTGTCGGCCAGCTCGGCGCGCAGCCGGTCGGCCATCCGCTCGACGAGTGGGTACAGCTGCGGCACGCGGCGGCGGTGGTGGCCGGAGTTGGCCCGGCTCACGAAGCGGCGCAGCCAACCGACGGAGCCGTCCTGCGGGCGGGCCGCGTCCGGCACGTCGGGGTCGAACAGTCCGGCGAGCGCGCCGGTGTCGGTCAACAGGGCCAGCCACGGGACCAGGTTGTTCCGGTCGGCGGGCATCAGGTCGAGCAGGCTGCCGCGGATCGCCGGGTCGCGGCCGGTCAGCGCCGTCACCGCCGGCAGGTGCGCCTTCCACCAGCCGGCCGGCGTCTCGGCGGCCACGGGCAGCCGGAGCAGCTCGGTCAGGTAGGCCGCCTCCCGGTCGGCGACGGCGGCGGCACCGGCCCTACCGGCGGCCTTGGCGGCGGCCCGGACCAGCCGGTTCACGGCGGTGGCCGCCTGCGCGGACGGCACCACGCCGGCGGCCGAGGCCCGCAGCGCCAGCCGGCAGAACCGGTCCAGCGCCTCGCCGGCCGGCAACTGGGCGGACAGCTCCTTGGCGTAGCCGGCCAACGCGGTCGCGGACACCACCCTGGCCGACGCGAACTCCAGGTAGACCTCGTCCAGCCGGTGCAGGTCGACCGGCAGGCCGTGCTGCGCCTCCGCCTTGCGCGCCTTGTTGAACAGCTGCGTCGCGTAGGTGTCCTGCCCGGCGGCCAGGAACACCCGCGCCGCCTGCTCGTAGAACGTCGGCAGGAAGTGCGGCAGCGTGCGGGCGAACCGGTCGGCGACGGCTTGGTGCCCGTCCAGGGCGGCCTTCGGCCGCGACCGTACCTGCTTGGCCAGCTTCTGCAGCTCCGGCACCACCGCCAGCGCGTGCCGGCCGTCGGCCGGGTGGTGCACCAGCACCCATTCCGGGAAGGCCAACGGGCGCCGCGGGCCCAGCCCGACGACGGCCGGCTCGGCGTCCGGGCTCAGGCCGAGGAACCCGACGGCGATGTCCTCGCCCTCGCCGAGGGCGGCGTCGACCAGGCGGACCACCGGCCGGTCGTCGAGGGCCGGGTGCCGGTAGGTGCGGGCGGTGAGCGGCACCGCCCGGTCGCCGGTCCCGGTGGCGTCGGTCGGCAGCACCGCGCCGGCGGTCAGCAGGCTCTCCGCCGAGTCCTCGCCCGACACGGTCGTCATCCCGGTCATGCCTTCTTCCCCGTTCCGGTCACGGCGCCGGACAGGGCCGTCGCCATCCGCATTCCTTCCGACCAGGCCACCGGCCCGACGTCGGTCAACCGCAGCGTCGGTCCGTCCACGACCGACCAGGAGAGGGTGCCCAGCGTCGCCTCGGAGTCCCAGTAGTCCTCGTCGAACCACATGGCCGCCTCGACCGTGCGGCCGGCATCCCAGACCCGGCACCTGACCTGCGAGCCGGAGACCCGGAAGCCGAGCGTGGCGGCCCGGGCGGCCAGCCGGTTGGGGACCGTGGTGCCCCGGAAGTCGGTGACGGTGGTGTCCCGGTCCTTCAGGTCGGCGGGTTTGCCCCAGGTGCCCCGGTGCAGTTGCTCGACCCGCTGGGTGATGTCCAGCTCGTCGGCGAAATCGCGAAGGTCGGCCAGGTCGGTCAGGCGCACCGGGTGGGGCAGCGTGGCGTTGGCCGGCGAGAGCCGGACGGTCTCCCCGTCGAGGTTGACCACGCGCAGGTCACCGGTGTGGGTGACGTCCCGCAGGAAGCCCGGCTCGGCCGGGTCGTCCCCGAGGACCACGAGGTCGTGCAGCGCGTCCCGCCAGGCCGGGTCCGGCCAGACCCGGGCCAGCAGTCCGGTCGGCACCGGCAGCGAGGACACCACCCAGGCGTCGACCCGGGCCAGGCACTCGGCGGCGTGCCGGTCCAGCCACTGGGCGAGCTGGCGCAACCGGTCCACCTCGGGGTCGTCCCGCAGCGCCTTCGGCAGGGTCTTCAGGGGACGGCCGGTGGCCCGCGGGCCGACGGACCGGGCCGCCACCTTTCCGTCCACGAGGGAGATCTCGTACGAGTCTCCCACCGGTAGCCAGCCCATCAGGAATACCCTCCGCAGTGGCAAATTAGCCAGATTTCGCGATGAATCGGCCACGATCAACAACGCAGCGCACGCTAACAGTAGTGACCGACACGACAGGGATCCGTCGGTGGGCGTACCGGGGTCGGGGCCGGCGACGAGGAAAAGCCGAACCCTCGGAAGCCGCAGGTCCGACCGATTCGGGGTGCGCCGCGCACGGTCCGGCGGCGGCCCGATGGCAGGCGGGGAAGTGATCCAGGTCATACCTGGGCAACCGCAGGCCATCCCCACCGGCGCGGCCGATCGCGGCGCCGGGTGGTCCTCCATCCCCTCGTGTACCTCTCGCCGACGGGGACGAGGTCACCATCGGCCGGCCGGACATCGACTCGTACGGGATCTTCCCGCCGGACGACGCCGAGGTGGTCCGCCGGCTGGCGGCCGGGGACACCCCGCGCGAGGTGGACCGGTGGTACCAGGCGGAGTGCGGCGAGAGCGCCGACATCGAGCACGTCCTCGCCGCCCTGGACGAACTGGGCTTCATCGCCACCCCGGAGCAGGCGCCGGTCGACCTGGCGCCGGTGCGCTGGCAGCGGCTGGGTGCCGCGCTCTTCCCGGTGCCGGCCTGGATCGGCTACGGCGCGTTGGTGGCCTGGGCGGTGGTCGCGATGGTCCGTTCGCCCGATCTCGTGCCGAACTACTGCAACCTGTTCTTCACCGACTACTTAACCCTGGTTCAGCCTCGCGTCGACGTGCTCCGGGTCCAGTTCGAGCACCCGGTCGAAATCGCCCGGCTGGACCAGGAACTCGAACCCGGCGAGCAACTGCCGCCATCTTCGAGGCGACCTCGCAGCAGCTGGTACCCACCGCTGTAGAAGCCGACGATTATGGTTCCGGCGCGAAGTGGAACTCTTCCGGGGAGGGGCGTATGTGTCCCTGGGTGCCGCGAGCTTCTAGGTTCCACAGCTTGAGGAAGGCGTGCGTGTTGGTCAGCGTGATCCGGCCGATCTGTTCGGGGATGTCAGGGTCGAGGGTGAGTTGGCCGTTGCGGGGCTCGAGGCCGAGCAGGATGCGGTTGAAGAGGATGGGTGCCCCGGCGGACCAGGCCTGTGGGCTGCAGGCGGTGGGGTAGGGCACGGGAGCCCTGCTGTGCGATCGGTCGTAGCCGGAGAACGCTTCGGGCAGCCGGTAGTTGCTGAACGTGGCGGCTTCCAGCATCGCCAGGATGATTCGGTTGGCTTCTTTGCGGAAGCCGTAGCGGGCGAGTCCGTGGGCGATGATCGAGTTGTCGTGCGGCCAGACGGTACCCGTGTGGTAGCCGATCGGGTTGTAGCCGCGTTCGGCGGCGGAGGTGGTCCGTACGCCCCAGCCGGAGAACATGTCCTCGGACATCAGTTGGCGGGCGATGACGGCGGCGCGGTCGGGGGGCACGATGCCGCTCCACAGCAGGTGGCCCATGTTGGAGGTCATCGAGTCGATCTGCTGTTTGTCGCCGTCCAGGCCGACGGCGTAGTAGCCACCCCGATCGTCGATCCAGAAGTCCCGATTGAACCGGTCGCGCAGTTCGTCCGCCGCGGCACGCAGCCGCCGGGCGAGTTCCGGGTCCTGAAGTGGGCCGTCGGCGAGCTCGGCCAGCCGGAGTTTCGCGTCGTAGGTGTAGCCCTGAATTTCGCAGGTCGCGATCGGCAGCACGGGGATCGACCCGTCGGCGAACCGGATGCCGTCCCACGAGTCGCGCCAGCATTGGTTGCCGAGCCCCTGCGGTGAGCGGGTGGCGTATTCGACGTAGCCGTCGCCGTCGAGGTCGCCGTACTCGTCGATCCACCGCAGCGCCGCGTACGCGTTGTCGCGCAGCCCGCGGACGAATTCGTCTTCGCCGGTCCAGCGCCAGTATTCCGACAGCAGGATCAGCCAGAGTTGGGTGGCGTCGGCGGTCCCGTAGTAGGGGTTGTGCGGTTTGATGCCGAGCTGGGTCAACTCGCCGCTGCGGATCTCGTGCAGGATCTTGCCCGGCTCCTCGTCGCGGAACTCGTCGACCTTTCTGCCCTGCTCCCCGGCGAGTGACTGCAAGGCCTCCCGCGGCAACCGTGGACCACTGCCGATGAGCTGGTAGGCGGTGATCAACGTATCCCGGCCGAACAGGGTGAGGAACCAGGGCGTACCAGCAGCAGGAAAGATGCCTGGCTGGCGCAGGCGCCGTACCTCGATCTGTATGGCGAGTTGATCCATCGCTCCCTGTTCCCATGTGCGATGCAGCATCTCGTTGTCGCTGCACAGCTTGGGCAGGATGGCCCGCCATTGGGCGCGCCGGTCAGTCGCGCCGCGACCGAAGACCTCGTCGAATGGTCGGGATGGCGGGCGCAACTCCTCCGGCCGCGCCCGCAGCGGCACGTGTACCTCGCACTCCCACTCCTGGCCCGGCGCCAAGCGAAGGTCCCACACCAGCGCGTCGCCGTCCACCCGGCTGGCTGCCGGATGAGCCTCCACCACCGTGCGTGCCTCGAACGTGTCATTGCGATACGTGAACACCAGCCGTGAGCCGTCCGACGCGTGGGCGCGGGTGATCTGCGCCGACCGGTCTCGGACCGTCTCCTTGATCTCGAAGAGATCCGCGAAGTCGGTCCCCACCGTCAGTCGAAGCTCGATCGGCACCGGCTCACCAGTGAAAATCTGCAACCCGATCCGTTCGTGCAGGCCCCCGTCGACGAACCGCTGCCGGCGCACCCCGACGTGGTTCGCCGGCAGACCGGGCAACTCCGGGTTGGTCAGGAAGAACGCCGCCGCGGACGGCTCTTCCTGACCAGAGCGCAGCACCATCAGCGGCGCCCCGTTGAGGGTCAACTCCCACCGATCAACGAAGCGGGTGTCGTCGTGTACCAAGCCACCGATCGACCCGGCGGAGACATTGCCGACCACGTCGGAATACATGAACGTATGCGCCTGCAGCACCGCGACCGCGTTCGGCCCCAACTCGGGCGGAAGGCTGCGCACCAGCCGGGCGGGGATCTGATCTTCCGGCGTCAGATGCGGGGTGGGGTCCGCCGGGGTCGCTCGACGGCCGATAGCAGCCACGACAACACCTCCGTTCGACGGGGAGTCCCGAAATTCCAACTCACCCACCTGAGGCGCATCCCCATCACGCCGCCAAATAATCTGCAAGGATTAGGAGTTGTACGTGACCTTGCTACCGTCCACGCCCTCGACACTCTCGTTGACCTTGGCTACGCGGGGTCGGAGGCGGTGACCCGGGGTGGCGGCTGGACGGAAAGTGACTCGTAGATGGCCTTCTGTTCGGGCTTGAGTGGGGTGGTCCGCACGGCGGGGTCGGCGAGGGTTGCCTGTGTGTGACTCTCCCGAGTTGCCGGTTGATGCCCAAGCCCACCTGGGCCGCCGGGCAAACTCCGCTGGTCCTGGGACGAGCAGGCTGGCTCGTGGGCCACGACCGCAGACCGGTGGCACGTCGGCTTCGTGGATCTGTCCAGCGGACACGGTCTGCTCGCCCAGGTCGACGGCCGGACCACCGCCGCGGTCACCGGCTGGCTGACCGCCCGCCCGCAAGGGTGGCGCGACCAGGTCCGGGCGGTGGCGATCGACATGTGCACCGTGTTCAAGAGCACCGTCCGCCAGGTGCTGCCACCCGCGCTGCATGCGCGCCGGTCAGGTCGTGCCGGGTGCGGCCCCCTGCGGGGCGTCGGCGCGCGACGGCGGGGCGTCGGGGGCGGGGCGGGCGCGGGGCAGGCCGAGGGCGAGCAGCACCGGGCCGGTCGGCCCGTCGACGAGGCCGCCGAGGGTCACCCCGTCGAGCACGGCGAGGAAGGCGTCCCGGGCCCGGCGCAGCTCGCCCCGCAGCCGGCAGGCCGTACGCAGTGGGCAGGCGGTCTCGTCGCAGGAAACCACCTCGTCCTCGCCCTCGAACGTCCGGACCACCCGCCCGACCGTGACGTCGTGGCCGCCCTCGGCGAAGGCGACCCCACCGGCGCGGCCCCGGATCGTGACCAGCACGCCGAGCCGCTGCAACCGCTGCACCACCTTCGCGACGTGGTTGCGGGGCAGCGCGAGCTGGCCGGCCAGCTCGTCCACGGTCATGCGCCGCTGGCTCGCGGCGGTGAGCATGGCGATCCGCAGGGCCATGTCGGTGGCCCGGTTGAGCTTCACGTATCGACCCTAACCGGCACGGAAGCCGTCCACCACGGGCCGGCGGGCCGGGCCTGTGATCCACCTGACCCCCGATCCGGGACCTTCGGCCCTGAAGAGGTATCTGAAATACCTGTTTTGCTGGCGGGGACCGAACGGTTCAGCGAAGAAGGAGGCACGTCGTGCTCTCGGGGTCCTCAGCAGCAGTGGTGACGGCGACCCTGCCCGCCGTGCAGGCGCACGGTGAGGCGATCACCGGCCGGTTCTACCAGCGGATGTTCGACGCCCATCCGGAGTTGCTCGACATCTTCAACCGGGGCAACCAGGGGACGGGGGCGCAGAAGGCCGCGCTCGCGGCGGCCGTGGTCGCGTACGCGGAACACCTGACCGGCGGCAGCGACATGCCGTGGGGCCCGGTGCTGGACCGGATCGCGCACAAGCACGCCTCCCTCGGCATCACCCCCGGCCAGTACACGGTCGTCGGCCGGCACCTGCTCGCCGCCGTCGGCGAGGTGCTCGGCGACGCGGTCACCCCCGAGGTCGCGGCGGCCTGGGACGAGGTGTACTGGCTGCTGGCCTGCGAGTTGATCGCCCGGGAGGCCCGCCTCTACGCCGGGGCGGGGCTCGCCGAGGGCGAGACGGTCTGGCGGGACTGGCGGGTCACCGGCCGGGTCGCCGAGGCGCTGGACGTCGTCTCGTTCACCCTGGTCCCGGCCGACGGCGGCCCGGCACCCAGCTTCGTCCCCGGCCAGTACGCCTCGGTCGCCGTCGACCTGGACGGCGGTCGCGGCCAGCAGATCCGGCAGTACAGCCTCTCCGGCCGGCCCGGGGCCGACCACTGGCGGATCACCGTCAAGCGGGTACGCGGCACCGGCGGCGCCCCCGACGGCATGGTCTCCACCTTCCTGCACGAGCACGTGACCGAGGGCGCCATCCTCCGGCTCAGCCCGCCCTTCGGCGAGGTCAGCGCGGTCGCCGGGGAGGGCCCGCTGCTGCTGGTCAGCGCCGGCATCGGCCTCACCCCGGCGATGGCCGCGCTGGAGCACCTTGCCGCGACCGCGCCGCAGCGCCCGGTGGTGCTGGTGCACGCCGACCGGGCCGGCGCGGCGCACGCGTTCCGCGGCGAACTGCCGCGCCTGCACGCCGCGCTGCCCAACCTGCGTATCGCCCTGTGGTACGAGGACGTCACCGACGCCGAGCTGGGCGGGCTGACCGCGGAGGTGGCCGGCGGCCGCGTCGACCCCGCGCTGATCCCGCTCTCCTCCGACGCCCACGTGCACCTCTGCGGGCCGCTGCCGTTCATGAACATCGTCCGGGGCGGCCTGCTGCGCCGGGGCGTGCCGGCGGAGCGGATCGCGTACGAGGTGTTCGGCCCCGGCATGCTCCGCGACGAGCGGCACTGATCCTCCGCGGCCGGTCGGCAACCGGTGGTGGGGTGCTCCGTCCCACCACCGGTCGGGTCGGCGGTCAGTTCCATCGACTCGTACGCAGGATCCACGCCGCCGGCCAGCCTGCCGGGAACCCGTGCGCCCGTGCGCCGGTCGGCCTGACTTTCGGCAGTAACGCCGCAGGTGGTGAGCTTGTACCGTCGGCCGCATGGCAGGTTGGTGGCGCGGCGCTCCGCAGTGGTGGCTGCCCTTCCCTCGGTCCGCAGGCCCGTTTTCCCGCGCAGACGCCGGATTCTGGGCGAAGCTGCTGCTCGACGCGTCGCTGTGGGCGGCCCTGTCGGCGCCGATCGCCTGGGACCTGGTCGCCGTCCCCATCGGGCCGCACGCCGGCTGGCGTCTGGCGGGCTCGCTCCTGCTGCTGGCCCTGGCGGTCGCGCTCAGCAGGCGCCACCCACCGATCGCCCTGCTGGTGGTCGTGGTGCCGACCATGTTCGAGGGCAACTTCGTGTTCGCCGTACCGGTGATGAGCTATCTGATGGGCCTGCGGATGACGCGGGCGCGGCCGGCCGCGTACGCGTTCGCGGTGATCGCGGGGGCCGGCACCGTGCTCACCGTCGGCCTCCGCGGCGCCGGCCTCACCACCTGGTTCTTCCTCACCACGACGCTGTTGTTCGTCGGGGTGTTCCCCTGGCTGGTCGGCCGCTGTCGCCAGCAGCAGCGGACGCTCGTGCACGCGGGCTGGGAGCACGCTGAGCTGCTCGAACGTGAGCAGCGTGCCGTCGCCGAGCGGGCCCGGGCGCGCGAGCGGGCCCGCATCGCCCAGGACATGCACGACTCCCTGGGCCATGACCTGAGCCTGATCGCCGTGCGGGCCGGCGCCCTGGAGTTGACGGCCGATCTCGACGAACGGCACCGGCGGGCGGTGGGGGAACTGCGTGCCAGCGTCACCGCCGCGATGGAGCAGCTCTCCCAGATCATCGGTGTGCTCCGCGAGGACGCCGCGCCGGCCCCGACCCGGCCGGCGGCCGAGGGCGTTGCCGACCTGGTGGTGCGCTCCCGCGACGCCGGAATGCCGGTCGGGCTGCGATGGGAGGGCTCCACCTCGCCGGCGCCGCCGATGGTCGAGCGCGCCGTGCACCGGGTGGTGCGGGAGGCGCTGACGAACGCCGCCCGGCACGCGCCGGGTGCCGCGGTGACCGTCCGGCTGACCCGTTCGGCGGAGCAGACCGTGGTGAGCGTGGCCAACGAGCAGCCGCCGGGCCGGCCGCCCGGCGTGACCTCGACCGGGTCCGGCCTGCTCGGCTTGCGCGAGCGGGTGCGGCTGGCCGGTGGCGCGCTGAGCGCCGGAGCACGGGGCGGGGGCTTCGAGGTCGTCGCCCGCGTGCCCCACAGCGGCAGCGCCGCCACCGACGAGCCCGATGAGGGGACGGCCCGGCCCGCGCCCGCGTCCCGGCTGCGTGAGGCGCGGCGACGGGTACGGCGCAGCCTCCTGGTCGCCGTGACCGCCCCGGTGGCGGTCGCCGGCGCCCTGTCGCTGGCGTACTACCCGTTCGCCACGTTCAACGCCGTCCTCGATCCGCAGGAGTTCGACCGGATGCGGATCGGGCAGCACCGTTCCGATCTGCAGGGGCTGCTGCCGGCCCGTCAGGTCGTCGAGCGGCCGGATCCGGCGCGGTGGCGGCTGCCCCCGGGCACGTCGTGCGAGTTCTACACCGACGGGAACTTCCCCCTCGGCCAGGCCGCCTACCGGCTCTGCTTCGCCCAGGGCCGGCTGGTGACCAAGGAGCGGATGTTCAATTGACGAGTGCGAAGCGGGGCTGGTGGGCGAGGCCGGGTGGCGGCGGTCCGCGCCGGACCGCTGCCACCCGGACGCCGGGATCACGCGTCCCGTGACCGCAGCGCGGCGTACCCGGCGAGCATCGCGGCCACCGCCCACGCGACAAGGAGGGCGAGGCCGACCGCCGGCGGATAAGGGTCGCTGCCGCCCCGCATGAAGTGGTATCCGGCCACCCCGGGCAGCCCGTCGACGATCCGGTTGACGAACTCGTTGTCGAGGACGCCGAGCGCCGTCGGCACCACCATGATGATCATGAACACCGTGGTCAGCGTGCCGACCGCGCTGCGCAGCGCCGTCCCGACGCCGAGGGTGAAGACGCTGATCAGGGCCAGGTACGTGGCCACCGCCAGCACGTCGCCGACGGTTTCCGCGACCGGGAACCGTCCCCACTCACCGAGTACCGGGTCGGCGACGGCGGACCCCAGCGCCCCGAGCAGCGCGCCCACCACGAAGGTGACCGCGGCGACCACGGCGGTCTTGGCCAGCAGCACCCGACCCCGGGACGGGGTCCACTGCAGGGTGGCCCGGATCGTGCCGGTCGCGTACTCGGCGGTGATCACCAGCATCGCCAGGGCGATCACCGTGAACTGCGCCAGGAGGACGGAGCTGATCGCGACGGCGCCGAGGGCGGTCACGCCCGGGTCGTCGGCGGGGTCGGTGTTGGTGTTCTCGTTGACCACGTAGATGGCCTCCTGCCCGGCCGCGGCCGCCATCAGCAGGGCGCTGGCCAGCAGGTTCCACCAGACCGAGCGCACGGACCAGAGCTTCGTCCACTCGCTGGCGACCGCGCCGCGCAGACCGCCGCTCAGACCGCCGGTGAGACCGCCGCGCTGGGCCGACCGGCGGGTGGTGGGCGGCACCGTCGTGCTCATCGTCATACCCGCGCTTTCGGTCCGGTGACTGCCGATGCCCCGTACTCGACGTCGTCGGCGGTCAGTTCCATGTACGCCTGTTCCAGTGACGCCTCGCGCACGCTCAACTCGTGCAGGCGTACGCCGACGTCGTGCGCCACGTTGCCGACCCGCTCGACGCCGGCGCCGGTGACGACGAGCGCCTCCTCGCTCTCGTACTCGACCGTGGCGCCGGCCGCGATCAGCCGGCGCCGCAGTTCGGCCAGGCCGGCCGCTTGCGGGCTGCGCACGCGCACCGCGGTCCGCGAGCTGCCCGCGATGACCTCGGCGATCGGGGCGTCGGCGATGAGCCGGCCCTTGCCGATCACCACGAGCTGGTCGGCGGTGAGCTGCATCTCGCTCATCAGGTGGCTGGACACGAAGACGGTCCGCCCCTCGGCGGCCAGGGACCGCATGAGCTCGCGGACCCAGCGCACCCCGTCGGGGTCGAGCCCGTTGACCGGCTCGTCGAACATCAGCACTCCCGGGTCGCCGAGCAGCGCCCCGGCGATGCCGAGGCGCTGGCCCATGCCGAGGGAGTAGGTGCCGGCCCGCTTGCCGGCGACCCTGGTCAGACCCACGGTGTCGAGTACCTCGTCCACCCGGTGGGCGGGAATGCCGTTGCTGCGGGCCATCGCCAGCAGGTGCCTACGTGCGCTCCGTCCCGGGTGCACCGCCTTGGCGTCGAGCAGCGCACCGACCTCGCGCAACGGATGACGCAGGGCCGCGTACCGTCGGCCGCCGACGAGCGCCTCGCCGGCGGTGGGCCGGTCCAGCCCGAGGATCATGCGCATCGTGGTGGACTTCCCGGCGCCGTTCGGGCCGAGGAATCCGGTGACCCGACCCGGCGCGAGCTCCAGGGTCAGGTTGTCGACCGCTGTCGCCACGCCGAAGCGTTTCGTCAGCCCACGTAATGTGATCATCAATTCTCCCGTGGATTTCCCGATGGTGCGTCGACGGTAGGAATCCACCCGGGTGCGGCACCGCCGCCGATCGGCACCGCTGCGCCCCTACGAAAGTGAGGGTTCCCGGCGGCGGTGGCCGCGATGGCCGTAGGGGCGATCCCTGGCTCACGGAGAGCCCGTCATCCGCCGGAAGACCGAGGGCCGACCGTCGCGTCAGCGACGCGCGTCGTACGGCGGGCGCGACCGCAGGACGATGGCGCGAGGGCGGCGACCACCTAGCGTCGTGAGCCGTGGAAGAAGATCTCGAGCGGACCGAGGTGCCCGGCACCGGCCGACCTGCCGGACCACGGTGGCGGCGCGCCCTGCTACGGGTTATCGCCGGCCTGGTGGCGGCGTTCGCGGTGCTCAGTGGCACCGGGTGGACCTACGAGACGTTGTCGAGGCGCGACGACGGCCGACAGCATCCGGCGCCGGGCCGGTTGGTCGACGTCGGGGGTCACCGGCTGCATCTGAACTGCACCGGAGTGGCCGGCGACGCGCCGACGGTGGTCTTCGAAGCGGGGCTCGGCGAGTCGTCCACGACATGGGCGACGGTGCAGGGAAGGTTGGCGGACACCGCCGGGGTGCGGGCGTGCAGCTACGACCGCGCCGGCTACGCGTGGAGTGAGCCGGGACCCGGCCGGCGGGACGCCGGGCGGCTGGCCGAGGAGCTGCACACGCTCCTGGACAGGGCTGGTGAACGGGTGCCCTTCATCCTGGTGGGCCACTCGGTCGGTGGTTTCGTGGTGCGCCTGTTCGCCGACCGCTGGCCCGCCGAGACCGCCGGCATGGTGCTGGTGGACGTCACCGACGAGCGCGCGGTCGGCGCGTTGAAGGCGAGCTCGCCGGTCATCCGTACGCAGATGACGGCCTTCCGGTTCGCCGCCCGGATCGGCGTCGTGCGCCTGTTCCCGGGCCTCGCCGTGCCCGCCGCGGCGCCTTCGCCGGTACGGGAGCACGCCGCGGTCGTCTACCGCAGCACCAGCATGGCCGCGGCCGCCGACGAGGCCGAGGCGTCTGTGGACAGCGCCCGCATGGTCGCATCGACGGTCCGCCCGCAGGCGTGGCGGGACTGGCCGGTGGTGGTGATCTCCGCGGCCGGGCAGCCGCGCGAGGTGCTGGAACGCCACGCCCGGCTGGCCGCGCTGTCCAGCGCAGGACAGCACGTGGTCGCGGCCACCGAGGATCACTACGTGCACTACGGCCAGCCCGAGCTGGTCGTCGACGTGGTGCGGAGAACGGTCGAGGCGAGTGGTTCGAACCGGCCGCGTTGACGGCCTAGGCTATTCGATGTAGCCTTATGGCTATGAAGGTTAGCCGTAGCTCGCGTCGGACCGGCCCCGGCGGCCGGGAACGCGATCATGCCTAGGGCCGGGCTGTCCACCGGGGCCGTCGTCGACGCGGCTCTCGACCTCGTCGACGACCGGGGCCTGGACGCCCTGACCCTGGCCGCGGTCGCCGAACGCACCGGAGTCGCCGCGCCCTCGCTGTACAAGCACGTCGGTGGCCTCGCTCAACTGCGGACGCTGATGGCCGTACGGATCATGGAAGAACTGACCGAACGCTTCACCGCCGCGTTGGTCGGCCGCGGCGGCGACGACGCGGTCGCCACCCTGATGCGCACCTACCGCCGCTACGCGATCGAACATCCGGCCCGCCACGCCGCGATCCCGCCGGATCCACTGCACGACCCCGCCCTGGCGAACGCCGGCGCCCGGCTGTTCGAGGTCTTCCTCGCGGTGCTGCGTGGCTACGGGCTCGACGGCGCGGCCGCCATCCACACCACCCGCTGCCTGCGGGCGATCGTCCACGGCTTCGCCTCGATCGAGGCGGCCGGCGGCTTCGGCCTGCCCGAGGACCTGGACACCACCCACGAGCAACTGATCCGCATGTTCATCGCAAGCCTGCCCCGCACCTGACCTCGACGATGGAGAACGACGTGTCCACACGCCCCGCCCGCACCCGGCTCGGCGCTTCCGCCCTCGCTGTCGCCGGCGTCCTGTTCGCCCTCTACCCGGCGACCCGACCATGGCACGACGAAGCCACGGTCGACGGCGCGACCCGGGCGATGAGCTCCGACTGGTGGGTCGCCTCGCACCTGTTCGCCATGATCGGCTTCATCCTGGTGACGCTGGGTCTGCTCGCCGTGCGCGACGCGGTCAGGCACACCCGGGCCGAGCGGCTCGCCTTCGCCGCCGTCGTGACCGGTTGGATCGGCGTGGGGCTGGTCCTGCCCTACTACGGCGCCGAGGACTTCGGCCTGCACGCCGTCGCCGGCAAGTACGCCGCCGGCCAGCCTCTCGATCTGCTCGACCTGGTCGACACGGTCCGGTACGCCCCGGCCGCGATCACGACGTTCGGGATCGGCCTGATCGCGCTCGCGGTGTCGGCGATCGTGACCGCCGTGGCGATCTGGCGCTCGGGGGTGCTGCCGCGCCTCAGCGGCATCCTCTTCGCGCTCGGCTTCGCCCTCTTCCTCCCGCAGTTCTACACGCCCGCGGCCGTCCGGGTCGCACACGGCCTGCTCATAGCGGTCGGATCGGTCTGGCTGGCGCTGGCTCTGTGGAGCGCGGGACGAACGTCGCCGGCCGGGAGCCGGTCGGGGGCCGCTTCCTGACGTTCCGGCGCCTCCTCGGCGAGGCCACGGAACGCTCCGCGGTCCGCCGGACGTCGCCGAACGGGCGGTTGCGGAACGGGGAGGCCCGCGTCGGGTCGCGGGCCTCCCCGTCAGCTCCGTCAGAAGCAGGTGCCGATGCCACCGATCGCGGGGTTCGCCCGGTCGTGGTAGTGGATCGTGCCGGCCGGGTCGGCCATGAAGCCGCCCCAGATGGTGCACTGGGAACGGTCGCTTCCGGTGCGACCCGACGGGTCCCTCGCCTTCGCCTGACCGTGGCCACCCGACCACGCCACCGGTGATCCTTGGCGGCCGGACGTCTTGTCCGGACCGGGCATGATTGCCCCTGTGAAGATCACCAGCGTCGGCCACTCCGGTGGCCAGGCGCCCTGCCGCTGCCGTAATCCGGCCCACTGCCATGCCGTGGGCCACTGCCACAGTGAGGTCGGCAAGCGGCGTCAGGGACACGTGGCAGGCTGCCGGGGGAGCAGGCGGCGGTTTCGCGAGGAGGATGCAGCGTGGCAGCGTACGACGTCATCGTCGTCGGGCTCGGCGGGATGGGCAGCAGTGCCGCCTACCACCTGGCGTCGCGCGGGCAGCGGGTGCTCGGCCTGGAGCGGTTCGGCCTGGCGCACAACCTGGGCTCCAGCCACGGCGGCTCGCGCATCATCCGGCAGGCGTACTTCGAGGACCCGGCCTACGTGCCGCTGCTGCTGCGAGCCTACGAGCTCTGGGAACGCCTGGAACGCGACACCGGGCAGGACGTCATCTCGCAGACCGGGGGCCTGTTCCTCGGCCCACCCGACAGCCGCACCTTCGCCGGAAGCCTGCGTGCCGCCCGGGAGTGGGACCTACCCCACGAGATCCTCGACGCCGCGGAACTCCGTCGCCGGTACCCCACCTTCGACCCGGGGCCCGAGGAGATCGCGCTCTTCGAGGCGAAGGCGGGCTTCGTCCGCCCCGAGGCGACCGTGGCCGCGCACGCCCGGCTCGCGGCCAGCCACGGCGCCGAGCTGCGGTACGACGAGCCGGTGTCGCGCTGGGAGGTGCTGCCCGGTGGCGGCGTACGGGTGGCGACCGCGGCCGGGCTCTACCACGCCGAGCGGCTCGTCATCTGCCCCGGCGCCTGGGCGCCGCAACTGCTGGCCGACCTCGGCGTGCCGATCACCATCGAACGGCAGGTCATGTTCTGGTTCCAGCCGCAGCACGGGGTGGCCGCCTTCGCGCCCGAACGGCATCCGATCTACATCCACGAGGACGCCGCCGGCAGCCAGGTCTACGGCTTCCCCGCCATCGACGGGCCGCAGGGCGGCGCCAAGGTGGCGTTCCTCCGGCGCGGGCAGGTCTGCACCCCGGAGACCGTCGACCGGCAGGTGAGCCCTGCCGAGGTCAGCGCCATCCAGGCCCACCTGGCCGGCGTGCTGCCCACCCTGCCCGGGCGCTACCTGAATGCGGCGACCTGCATGTACTCGCTGACCCCGGACCAGCACTTCGTCATCTCGGCGCACCCGCAGCATCCGGAGGTCGCCGTGGCGTGTGGGTTCTCCGGCCACGGCTTCAAGTTCGTGCCCGTCGTCGGGGAGATCCTCGCCGACCTGGCGATGTCCGGCTCGACCGAGCATCCCCTGGGCCTCTTCGACCCGCGGCGGTTCCCCGGCCCGGCGGACAACTCCGAGGACTAGGCCCTACCGCCTCGTCTGTTCTGCTCCGGCGATGCCCGCGCGGAGGCTCCCACGAACGGCGCGTGGGGCGGCCGGCGGGGAACCGGCCGCCCCACGCGGGCGGTGAGGCGTCAGAGGCCGTTGGTGAACACCAGCCGGTTCGGCGTACCGGCCAGGTCTCCCTGGACGACCCCGGTGGTGGCGCCGCCGACCAGCCAGTCGTGCAGGGCGGCCTGCGAGGTGTCGCCGTTCGCGCTCTTGTAGAGCGCGGCGATCCCCGCAACGTGCGGGGTGGCCATCGAGGTGCCGTTGAAGACGGCGGTGGTGTTGTTCGGCTGGGTCGACAGGATCGCCGAGCCGGGGGCGTAGAGGTCGACGCAGGCGCCGGTGGAGGAGTAGCTGGCGCGGGCGTCGGTGCTGGTCGTGGCG
The DNA here is from genome assembly GCF_043198215.1 of Micromonospora sp. NPDC048830. Lineage (NCBI taxonomy): Bacteria > Bacillati > Actinomycetota > Actinomycetes > Micromonosporales > Micromonosporaceae > Micromonospora > Micromonospora sp. NPDC048830. Next base: position 117,166 of record NZ_JBICUP010000012.1, on the reverse strand, counting down.
GCGACGGCCACCGCGGCGGTCACCGCCCGGGGCAGCCGGTCGCAGGAGTCCGCGCCGGTGTTGCCCGCCGAGGTGGCCAGGAACACCCCGGAGTTGATCATCCCGGTGATCGCGGTGGCCATCGTGTCGGAGTACGTCCAGTTCCAGGACGTGTTGGCCACCGCCGGCTTGGCCGCGTTGGCGGTCACCCAGTCGATCGCGGCGATGGTGGCCGAGGTCTTGCCGGACCCCTGGCAGTTCAGCATCTTCACGGCGTGCAGGCGGACGCCCTTGGCCACCCCGTACGTCCGGGAGCCGATCGTGCCGGCGACGTGGGTGCCGTGCCCGTCGCAGTCGGTGTTGCGCCGGTCGACGGCGTTGTAGTCGAAGCTTGCCCGCCCCTCGAAGTCCGGGTGGGTGACGTCGATGCCGGTGTCGATGACGTAGGCGTGCACGCCGGCGCCGGTCGCGGTGGTGGTGTAGCTCGCGGACAGCGGCAGCGTCCGCTGGTCGACGCGGTCCACACCCCAGGACGGCGGGTTCGCCTGGGTGCCCTCCGTGACGTCGTCGAGCCAGGCGTCCTGCTCCACGCCGAGCACCGCGGGATCGCGTCGCAGCGCCTGCACCTGGCCGGCGGTCAGTTCGGCGGCGAATCCGTTGACCGCCCGCTCGTAGACGAAGTGCGGCGTGACCGCCAGGGCACGGGCGAGGCCGCGCGGGTCGGCCTCCGGCCGCAGCCGCACGATGTACTCGCCCGCGACCGGCCGGACGCCGGGCGCGGCGGACGCCGCGCTGAGCGGTGCGAGCCGCTCCGCCGCGGGTGCCGCCGCGGCCGGTACGGCGACCAGGGCGCTGCCCGCGGCCACCAGCGAGGCCATCAGGACCCGTGATCTCATGTTGCCTCCCAGACTCGCCCGGCGTCATCAGGGTTGGGGCGATGACGTCCGTGGTGAGCAGGCAGGCTAAGTGGACAGATGTTGAGACGTCAATGGCCTGCCCCGGATTGGTCGTCCCGAGGCGGGCGTTTCGGTGTCAACCGGTTCCGACCGACTACCCGATCGACGTTCGGCGACGAGGCACTAGCCTGGCCACGTCGGATGATCGGCGTCGCGAATCCCTGGAGAGGAAGCTCATGGCCGAGACGGAGAACGAGGCTCCTGGCTGGACCGCGATCGAGGCGGCGGTGGCCACCAGGGTGGCTGACGAGGACCCGCTGCACTGGGGGACCAACAACCTCCCGGGACACGGCCTCTACGGCCTGGGCGCGTACCGTTCCGCCGACCACTGGTTGCTGGTGACGTTCGGGATGACGGAGCTGTTCGCCAAGAGCAGCGACGATCCGGACGTCAGCGGCTGGGGATACGAGCTGACGATGCGGGTCCCCATGGACGACGAGCAGCCGCCCGCCTGGTCCCTGCGCCTGCTCGAACGACTGGTCGGTTACGTGTTCACCAGCGGCAAGTCGTTCGCCGAGGGCCACCGCATGGACCCGGGCGGCCCGATCACCGGTGAGGCGACCAGCCGGCTCCGCGCGGTGGCCTTCGCCGCCGACCCCGAACTGCCGCCCATCGACTCCCCGTACGGCTCGGCGCGGTTCCTGACCGTCGTCGGGATCACCACCGACGAGTTGGAGCGCATGAAGGCCACGACGGCGGCCGCGGTGCTCAGCGAGCTCGCGGAGCGCTCGCCCGCGCTCGTGACCGACCCGGCGCGCTGACCGGGTCGCGCCCCGCACGCCTGGCGGGAGCCAGTCACCTACGTCTACCTGGTCGGCAGCTCGACCTGCGGCTGGGAGAACGGCTCGCCCGAACCGCGCCGGTGACGCGGTTCGGGCGAGCCGGGTCCCTACCTCCTGCTCACGACCTGCGCAGGTGCGACTCGATGGCCTCGATGACGCGTGGCCGCAGTTCGGCCGCGCGGATGACGGCGTCGACGGAGCCGACCTCGACGGCGCGCTGGATGTTGTGCACGCGGTCGAACTCCGCGGCCACCTCGCCGAGCTTCTCCGCCCGCACCGACGAGCGGAGCTCGTCGAGTTCCGCGGTCAACGCGGCGCGGTCCGTGCCGGAGGCGGCCGCGGCGCGGGCCTCCAGGTCGCGTACGCGCGGGTCGGCCGCGGTGCGGCGGTCGACGTCGCCGGAGAACACCACCGCGGCGGCGGGAGCGCCGCCGAGCACCGACGCGAACGAGCCCTCCAGCGCCAGCACGGTCATGTTGGGGTTCAGCGCCTTCGAGAACACCACGAACGCCCCGCCGTGGTACCGCGAGATCACGCAGAACACGATGGGCCCGCGGAAGTTCACGATGGCGCGGCCGATCTCGGCGCCGTACTCCAGTTGGAGCTTGCGCATCGACTCGGGCGAGCCGTCGAAGCCCGACAGGTTCGCCAGCACCACCAGCGGCCGGTTGCCGCTGGCCGCGTTGATCGCCCGGGCAGCCTTCTTCGACGACTGCGGGAACAGCGTGCCCGCGGTGTAGGTGTCCGGGCCGTCGGTGGGCGGGAAGCCGCGCCGCGGCACCGCCCGGGACTCGATGCCGAGCAGGCACGTCGGGATGCCACCGAGATGCACGTCCTGCACCACCGCGGTGTCCGCGTCGGCCATGCCCGCCCAGCGTTCCAGCACGGGATGGTCCTGGTCGGAGAGCGCCCGCATCACGGCCCGGATGTCGAACGGCTTCTTGCGGTCCGGGTTGGCCGCGGCGGAGAAGATCTCGCCGACGGTGGTGAAGTCGCTGCCGGCCACGGTGTGCGGGAAGGCGGAGACGTCGCGGTCGACGGGGTCGGTGGTGCCCGCCCGCCGCGGGGCGTCCTCGCCGGGCGCGACGTACGTGTGGTCGTAGTGCGCCATCAGCACGTCCCGCGCGGCGGTCAGGTTCGGCGCCCAGTACTGCGCCTGCCCGTTCGGGCCCATCACCCGGTCGTAGCCGCCGATGCCGAAGTTGTCCTCCGCGGAGACGCCACCGGAGAAGTCGAGCGACTGCTTGCCCGTGAGCACCATCGCCGAGTCCGGCGTCATCACCAGGATGCCCTTGGTGTGCATGAGCATCGTCGCCTCGGCGTTCCAGTACGGCTGCGCGCCGACGTTGATGCCCGCGACCACGATGTTGATCTCGCCGCCGTCCTGGGTGAACTCGACGATGCGCTTGAGCGCCGCGGCCACCCAGTCCATGTTCTCCGTGCCCGACGTCATGGAGATCCGGGCGCCGGCGGACAGCGCGTACCACTCCAGCGGCACCCGCATCCGCTCGGCCAGGTCCAGCGCGGCGATCACCCGGCGGCACTCCGGCTCCGACAGGGCACCGAGCGCCTTCGTGGGGTCGCCGAGCAGCACGACCCGGGTGACGCCCTGCGGGTGCCGCGAGGTCGGCGTGGTGACCACGCCGGCGACGATCGCCGCGCTGTTGCGCCCCCTGGGCCGGTCGACCGGCACCAGCGCGTGGTCGTCGTCGAGGTCGTGCTCGACGAAGTCGCCGAGCAGGCCGGTCAGCTCGTACGGGTACACCGTGTTGCGGCTGCTTGCGCGCAGCACCTTCAGCCGGTAGTCGTCCAGCGGCTCGACCGGCTCGACCGGAGGCTCGCCGACGGTCAGGTGGGCGCCGCCGGTGGCGTCGAAGGAGATCCGCAGGGCGATCTTGGTCAGCTCGCCCGTCTCGCGGTCGCGCTGCCGCGCGATGAACAGGATCTCCTCCAGGCCGGCGCCCGCGGTCGTCGGGCGCACGCGCCCGGCGATCATCTCCATCTCCTCGCGGGTGAGGTCGCTCGGCGGCCAGACGTAGATCACGATCCGGTTGGTGTTGAAGCGCGTCTTCGACGCCCGCCGCGACTGCGTACGGCGGATCGAGTCCAGGCAGGCGGCCACGGTGTCCTCGGCCGTCGGCAGCGCGACCAGCCGCCCGTCGTGCTCGCGCAGCGCGGTCAGGTCGCGCACCTGCGCGAACGCGACCAGGCGCTCGTCGGACGGGTTCTCCCGCGCCACGCACTGGAAGAGGTAGACCTCCTCGTCCAAAGATGGCAGCCGGGTCAGGTCGAACTTGCGCAGCCGCTCCAGCTGCATCCGCTGCGCGATGTACGGGTGCAGGCCGCGGATCAGCCGTTCCTCGACCATCCCGGCGCCCGACGGGCGGAACGTGAAGTGGTGGTGCATCACGGCGCCGGCGCGGCCCGCCACGGTCGTGGTCAGCCTGCGGACCCGGTGCGGCAGCGGGTGCGCGTTGACGACCTCCAGCAGCGCGACCACCATCGCGTCGAAGTCCTCCGGCTGGTTCTCCCACCCGAGGTAGATGTCGGCGTCGATGGCGTCCCCGCCGCCGCCGAGCTCGGCGAGCCCGCGCAGCGCGCCGTCCAGCGCGTCGAAGCTCACCGCGGCGGAGACCACGGTCGAGTCCGCGCGCTCGGCGACCACGAACGTGCAGCCCGCCATCTCGCGGGTGCGGACGCTGGTCAGCCCCTTGTTGCCGTAGTACCGCCGGGTCAGGACCTCCAGCATGACCGCGTTGTCGAGGTGGTCGCGCACGAGCCGCTGGCCGAGCAGCCGTACCAGCGGCTCGGTGCTGCGCACCATCTCCGCGACCCGCTCGGCGCGGTCCGGCGAGTCCGGGTGCGCGTCCAGGTGCCGCAGGTGCCTGCGGACCTGGGCGTAGACGCGGGCGCGGTTGCGGCGCAGCAGCGGCTGGGCGAACCAGGCGAACACCACGCCGCGCGCGAGGTCGGCGACCACCGGGAAGCGGACCTGCGTGGCGGCCACCAGCCGCTCCAGCGCGAGGCCGGCGGGCTCGTGCAGCGTGTCGTCCGGCGGGGGCTCCCGCAGCCACGCGCGCAGCAGCGTCGCGACCACCGTGGCGTCGGCGGACGCGCGCTGCAGCGCGAGGAAGATCCGGAACACGGCGGCTTCGAGTTCGGGGGAGCGCTCCAGGTCGGTGACCCCGTAGTGCCCGAGCGCCTTGACGAGCTTGGCCTGGAACGCGCTCGGCAGCCCGGCCCGCTCGACGTCGAGGCTCTGCAGGTAGGTGTGCAGGTACTCGCGGGCGCTGTGCACGTGGCCGTCGCCGCCGTCCTCGCCCGTGGGCCGGTTGCGGCTCAGCTCGGCGAGGTCGGCGAACACGTTGACGAGTTCGAGTTCCTCGGCCAGCGGCCGGCGGCCGTCCGCGCTGGCCGCGCGCCGCGCGGCGAAGTACTCGTCGAGCACCCGGCGGTCGTCGTGCGGGTCGACGTCGAAACCGAGCAGCAGGCTGCGCAGGTCCTCCTGACCGCGTCGGGTGCGCTCGAGCACCGGGATCTCCTCGGGCGCGGCGGGCAGGTCCAGCTCGACGGACCCGACGGCCGCGCTGTCCGCGGCCTCCGTGGCCTCGTCGGCGACCGGCTCCAGCCGCACCAGCGGCGCGCCGGCCTCCACCTGGCTGCCCACGGAGACGACGCATTCCTTCAGGCGCGCCTTGAACGGTGCCCGCAGCACCGTCTCCATCTTCATGGCCTCCAGCACCAGCACCGGCGCGCCCGCCTCGACCTCGGCGCCGACCTCGAGAGGCGTGGCGACGACCAGCGCGGGCATGGGCGAGCGGACGACACCGCCCTCGTCGCGGCTGATCCGGTGCGTCACACCGTCGACCTCGACCAGGTGGATCGGTCCGTGCGTGTCGGTGAGCAGGCGGTACCGGACGCCGTTGACGACGATCTGCCCGGTGTGCCGGTCGAAGCGGTCCAGTTCGACGTCGGCGGTGCGGACGACCTCGCCCGCTTCGATGCCCACGCGGAACCGGTGCGCGCCGACCCGCGCCACGCGCATGCGGTAGCCCACGCCGCGCAGCTTCAGGTCCAGCGGTCCGCCGCTGGAGTGCTGCACCTGCGGGCGACCGCCGGACGCCGTCGACAGCAGCCGCTGCCGCTCGGCGCGCTCCTCCTCCTCGTACGCCTCGACGGCCGCGGCCGCGAGCGCGACGGCGGAGTGCCGGTGCGCGACCAGCCGGCCCTCGCCGCGGACCCGGTCGATCCAGCCGGTGTCCGCGCTGGCGTCGATCACCTCGGGCTGGTCGAGCAGGTCCAGCACGAAGCTCTTGTTCGTCGCGCCGCCCTCGATGACCACCGTCGTGTTCGCCATCGCCCGGCGCAACCTGCCCAGCGCCTCGTCGCGGTCGCGACCGTAGGCGATGACCTTCGCGATCATCGAGTCGAAGTCGGCGGGGATGGTGTCACCCTCGCTGACGCCGGTGTCCACCCGGATGCCCGGCCCGGCGGGAAAGTCCAGCCGCGCGATACGGCCCGGGGAGGGCGCGAAGTCGCGGTCGGGGTCCTCGGCGTTCAGCCGGGCCTCGATGGCGTGCCCGCGCTCCACCGGCGGCGCGCCTTCGAGCCGTCCTCCCGACGCCACGTGCAGCTGCGCCTTGACCAGGTCGAACCCGGTGGTCAACTCGGTGATCGGGTGCTCGACCTGCAGGCGGGTGTTGACCTCCAGGAACGCGAACAGCCGGTCGCCGGGGTGGTAGAGGAACTCGACGGTCGCCGCGCCCCGGTAACCGACCGCGACGGCGAGCCGCTCCGCCGACGCCTTGAGCTCGGCGGCCTGCGCCGGGCTGAGCACCGGCGACGCCGACTCCTCGATGACCTTCTGGTTGCGCCGCTGCACCGAGCAGTCACGGACGCCGAGCGCCCACGCGGTCCCCTGGCCGTCGGCGATCACCTGGACCTCGACGTGCCGGGCGCCGGTGACCAGGCGCTCCAGGAACACGATGCCGCTGCCGAACGCGCGCGCGGCCTCCTGGCTGGTGCGCTCGTACGCGTCGGCGAGCTCGGCGGAGTTCGTGACGACGCGGATGCCGCGCCCGCCGCCGCCCGCGGTCGCCTTCAGCATCAGCGGGTAGCCGATCTCGGCCGCCGCCGCCAGGGCGGCGTCCAGGGTCTCGACCGCGCCGCGGCTCCACGGCGCGACCGGCACGCCGACCTCCTCGGCGATCAGCTTCGCGCCGATCTTGTCGCCGAGCTTGCGCATGGCCTCCGCGCTCGGCCCGACGAAGGTGACGCCGACCTGCTCGCACAACTCCGCGAACGCCGGGTCCTCGGCGACGAAGCCCCAGCCCACCCACGCGGCGTCGGCGCCGGTCTCCACCAGCGCGCGCTCCAGCGTCTTCAGATCGAGGTACGGGCGCGCGGACGCGGGACCGAGGTCGTAGGCGATGTCGGCCTCGCGCACGAACGTGGCGTTCCGGTCGACGTCGGTGTACAGGGCGACCGTCTCGATCCGGGTTCCGGTCTCCGCGGCCAGCTCTCTGACGGCGTGGATGAGCCGCATCGCGGCCTCACCACGGTTGACGATGGCGACACGGCTGAACACCCGACCCAACCCCTCCGGTAGACCCATGACGTACGCACCGGGGGACGACGGCGACCCTCGGTACGGATCACCCTTCCGCGCTCCGGCTGGCGGCGCTATGTCGTAACCACCGAACCCAGGCGGGAGCATTTGTAGGAACCGAACAAAACTTTTTGGCAGCCCCCGCCGGGCGGCGCCGAGCACCTTCGCGCACGGCAGCGCGACGTCGTGCCCGGCGCCCGGGGAGGAGGGCGGCACCGCCCGGCCGAACGTGCGGTGCTTGATGATCGGATAGCCGGGGGTGTACTCGATGTCGTTGTCGGTCCCGAACCCGAAGTAGTTGTTCTCCCGCTTCGCCGACGCGTACACCCAGCGCCGCTGGTCGCGGGTGAATGGCCGCTCCTCGTTGTTGCCGGCCACGATGTACTGGCGCAGCTCTGGCCCGATGGACTCGAGCAGGTACCGGGCGCGGCCGAGGACGGGGAAGTTGCGCAACAGCGCGTGGTCGCGCTGGAGCAGGTCGCGTGCGGCGAGGGCCGCGGCGGCGGCGAGGGCGGCGGGTACGGCTCTACGGGCCCAGCTCATGCCGCCACTCTTTCCGGGACCGCCGTCGCCCAGACGGTCCGGCGCGACGAGGGACGGTCAACCTGCCCGCGGCCTGCTCGTGTCGCACGTCACGCGGGCGCTCGTGTCACAAGGGCCGGGTCGCCGTCGTCCCGTGTTCGACAGCATCATCCGAAACAGGAGGCCAAGATGAGGATCGTGGTAATCGGCGCCGGCTACGCGGGCACGTTCGCGGCGAACCGGCTGGCCAGGAAGCTGAAGTCTGCCGAGATCACGGTGGTCAACCCGCGACCCGACTTCGTGGAGCGCGTCCGACTGCACCAGCAGCTCGCCGGGACCGCCACCGCCGCGGCGCCCCTCGCGTCGATGCTGCGGGACGGGATCACGTCGCACGTCGGCACCGTCGACAAGATCGGCAACGGCAGCGTCGTCCTCGACCACGGCGAGAGCGTCGACTTCGACTACGCCTTCCTCGCCGTGGGCAGCACCGCCCGGCCGATGCGGGGAACGGTCCCGGTGGGCACGTGGGAGGGCGCGGAACAGGCCCGGGTGGCGCTTGCCGCGCTTCCCGCGGGCGGCACGGTCACGGTCGTCGGGGGCGGTCCGACGGGCATCGAGACGGCGGCGGAGGTGGCCGGCGTGCGGCCGGACGTCCGGGTACGGCTCGTCGGGTCGCCGGTCGCCGGGTGCTTCTCCGACGGCGCGCGGCGGCGGGCCCGCGCCGGACTGGAGCGGCTGCGGGTCGACATCGTGGACGACGACGTCACGGAGGTGGCCGCGGGCGCGGGGCGGTTCGACGGCACCGTGCACCTCCGGTCCGGAACGGCGTTCGCCTCCGATCTGACCCTGTGGGCGATCGTGGCCGGCGTCCCCGACCTCGCCGCCCGCAGCGGCCTCGCGGTCGACCCGGAGGGTCGCGCGATCGTCGACGAGTGCCTGCGCAGCGTCACCGACGAACGGATCTTCGCGGTGGGCGACTGCGCGGCGGTGCCGGGAGCCCGTTTCGCGTGTCAGTCCGCCGAGCCGCAGGCCGCGCACGCGGCCGACACCCTGGTCCGCCTGGTCGAGGGTCGCGAGCCCGAGCCGTACTCGCTGCGTTACCTCGCGGTCTGCGTCAGCGTCGGACGCAGGGACGCGGTGGTCCAGTTCGCCCGCCGCGACGACACCCTCCGGCGGGCCTACCTCGGTGGGCGTACCGCGGCCGTGCTCAAGGAGGTGGCCTGCCGCGGTGCGAGGTTCGGCGCCCGCACCGGCACCGGTGTCTGAGCCCCCACAGGCTGGATCGCACCCGATCCGGCTGGGACCGCGTCGGCCCGGGCGGCGCTTCCGTCAGCCCCACCAGGCGGCTCGGCTTGGTCTTCCCGCCAGGCGTCGGGGCCGGGCCCGGCGTGGTTCCCCGCGCGGACTCCGGCCCTCGACCGCCCGGTCTCCCGCGGCTTCCCCTTCCGCCCCACGGATGGGTTGGGATCACACCGTGTCATCGACCACGTGCAGGTCACATGGACGTGTCGTCCCTTTGCTCTGCACCCGTGGACGCAACGGTTACCGTCCGTCGTCGCCGCCCGGGCGCCTGCCGCCGCGGCTCGACGCCGAAGGCCCAGGACGGCGCGGTGCTGCGGTGGGGGGTGCAGAGCAAAGGGGGCGGGAGAGCGTGCGGGTGCCAGCAGCTCCGGCGACGGTGCGTAGTGGTGGTGAAAGGCATCCGTGAAGGTGACGCAAGGTAGCGGCGGTGGAAGCGGATCCATGCCGGGGCGCGCCCGCCCGGCAAGGCGTTCGACCCGGCGCCGCTGCCGGCCCGACGACGAGGGGGCGGCCCCGCCCGAGAAATCGAGTTCGGTCGGCTGACTGTTCCGGAGAGGATGGCGCGGTGATCTGGGGGAGACGGAGCCGTCGGGTTCAGCCGCCGCCGGTGGTGGGCCAGGACGGGCCAGTCGGGGCGGTGCGGGCCGCGGTCGACCATGCCGCGGTGGGCCGGTGGGACACCCTGAACCACCTGGTCGAGGTTCTCCTCGACGTGGACGCCGCCGGTGACGAGGCGGCGGCGCGGTCGGCGCTGGCGGTGGTGGCCGCCACGCGGTCGTCGTGGGGGAGCTTGCTCCGCTGCTGCGGGATCTGGCCCTGGCCCGGCCCGGTGGTGGACGGTCTTCGGCGCCGACGACGCCGGCGCCGTCCGGGCCGCCGCCGGCCGGGCCGGAGCGCGGCTGGACGGCGACGAGGTACACGACCCGGTCGGTGGTGGCTTCCGCCTCCGTACCGGCGTCGCGGCGACCGCCCCCGGTCCCGGCCGGCTCTGCTGGTACGAGTACATGACGTCGGACCCGGTTGCGGCAGACCGGTTCCACGGCGAGGCCCTGGGCCTGCGGGCCACCGTGCCGCCCGGCGCCCCCGACGACTCGTACGCTCTGCTGGCCTCGGACGGCCCACCCGTCGCCGGCCGCCTCGCGACGCCCCCGCCGCTGGACACCCTGCTGCCCACCGGCTGGATGGTGTACTTCGCCGTACCCGACCCGGACGACGTGGCCGAGCGGGCCCGCCGGCTGGGCGGGCGGCTGCTGGTGCCACCGCGCGACGTGGTGACCGGTCGGGTCTGCGCGCTCGCCGACCCGGCGGGCGCGGTCTTCACCGTTATCCGACCCGCCGGGACGGGCGGGTAGGAGCCCGCTTTCAGGCGCCGCGTTGCCGGGAGCAGACCATGGCCAGCCCGCTGGCCTGACGGCCGGGCGGCGAGGCGGCACCCGGCACAGCCGCTGCAGCAGCCAGGCCGGGTCCGGATTGACCACCGCCTCCCCGCGCACGATCACCGTCGGGACCGTCTCGTTCCCACCGGCGACGGCTCACGCCCGCGAACCGCCAGCTCCGCAGCACGCGCCGAATGCTACCGCCGGCGTCGATCGCCCCCGCCGGCCCGGATCTTGCCCAGCGCCCCCCCATGATCGAGCTTGTCAAATATTTCCACGCCGCTATATCGTGCCGGTGAAGCGCCGGACCCCGGCGGAGGGTGGTCGGAATGGCAGCCGCAGCGGTACCGGTGGCACATCGGGCGGTCGACGGACGTCGGTTCGTACTCGACGGCTCGCTCGACCTCACCGCGCCGTTCACGTCCGTGGCCGACGTGACGATCGACGGCCGGCTGCACGAGTTCACGGCCGGCGTGAGCGGGCTGGCCGACGACGTCGCCCGGGCGCTCGGCGTCGACCGGTTCGACGAGGAGCTCACCTACCAGGGCGGCTCGCTGCTGACCGCGCGTACCCGGCCCTACGACCCGCAGATCCGGCTGACCGAGGACCGGCTGGTGGCGGTCTGGCGGGGGCGGCGGTACTGCTTCTTGACCGAGCTGTACGGCGCGGCGACCGTCGACCTCCTCGGGGTGCTGCGGAAACTGCGCGTCGAGGAGTACGACGACGGCCTGACCCTGCACCCCGCCGGCAGGGGCGGCGCCGAGTTCGCGGCGCCGGCGACCGTGCTCAAGGAGGTGCCCGGCCTCGGCCTGCTGGAGATGGCGCCGCTGACCCGGCAGCGGGCCGCGCAGCTGCCGTCGTGGCGGGGGCTGCGGACGCAGGCGGGCGAGCTCTTCCGGGACACGCTCTCCGACGGGAAGCCGTACTTCGTCCTGGCCACGGAGGACACCTGGCTCAGTCTGGTGCCGCTGTCCGACACCGATCTGGAGCAGGTGCCCACCCTGGTGAACCGGCTCCGCGTCTCCAGCGCCGGGTAGGTCGGGGTGTCCGCCCTGGTGGCCAGCGTGGCGACGTACACCGTGCTGTTCACCCTGCTCGTCGCCGTCGCCGAACACCTGTCCCGGCCGGCGGCGCTCGCGCGGGCGTTGGCCGCGCACCGGGTGCTGCCCGCGCCGGTCCCGGTCGCCGCCGTGGTGATCGCGGTCGAGGGGCTGCTCGCCGGCGTCGGGCTGGTGGCGGCGTTCGGCGACGGCGGCCGGGTTCTCGTCGCGGTGCTGGTCGGCAGCTTCGCGCTGTTCGGCCTGTACGCCGGCTACGGCCGGCACGTGACGTCGACCGGGCGCACCGGATCGTGCGGGTGCTCCCGGATCGAGCTGCCGATGACCGGCTGGGTGGTGGCGCGGGCGGTGATCCTCGCCGGCCTGGCCCTGCTCGCGGTGATCCTGTCCGGCTCGGTCGTGCCGCTGCTGGACCGGGCCGACGCCGCCCACGCCGTCGTGCTGCTGGCCGCGGCCACCTTCACCGCGCTGCTGTGGCACCTGCCCGCCGCGATGTACGTCCCGCCCGGCGCGGCCGAGCCGGCCGTGGCCGGCCGGCGGAACCGAAGCATGACGGAGAGAGGCGGCGTAGCCGGATGAGCTTCCAGACCAGCGCGCTGATCCTGAGTTGGATCGCGATCCTCCTGCTGGCGCTCGTGGTGTCGGGCCTGGTGCGCCAGGTGCACGCGCTGTCGAGCGGGGCCGTCCAGCGCCGCCCCGAGTCGGTCGGCCTGCGGCCGGGATCACCCGCCCCCGGACTGGCCCGGTTGGTGCCGGCGCCCTCGGCGGTCCCGCTGGTCCTGCTCTTCCTCGACCGGGAGTGCGGGACCTGCGCCGAGGTGCTGGCCGAGGCGGCCGGCCAGGTGGACCCCGCCCGGCTGGAGTTCCGGGTCCTCTACCGGGACGACCCGCCGGCCCACGCGGCGGGACTGCCGGTCACCGTGCTCGGCGGGCAGGGGGAGCTGTTCGAGCGCTACGACGTCCTCGTCACCCCGTTCGCCACCGTGGTCGACCGCGCCGGACGGGTGCTCCGCGCCGAGCCGCTCGGGTCCCGCGCGGCCCTGCGCCGCCTGCTCGACGGGCTCGACCGCCCATCCGGCGGCCCCGGACCGGCCGTCGCCACGAATCACCACGGAGGTCAGGTATGACCGCTCTCGACGCCGTGCCCTCGTTGCGCGGAGCCGACCCGGGGACCGGGGCCGCCGTCCGGCGCCTGCCGGCGGGCGCCGGTGGTCGCGGCCGGACGGGCTGGGCGCTGTCCCGGCGCACCCTGCTGCAGGCGGGCACCGCGGTGGGGATGGCCGTCCTCAGCGTCTTCCCGGCGGCCCGCCGGGCGTACGCCGACGGCTACACGATCTACGGCAGCTGCCCCACCTACGCCAGCGACCACAACTGCTCACCGGGGTGCGGCCCGAGCACGATCTTCGCCGACGCCTGCAACACCAGCGGCACGTACACCGGATTCCACAAGGACGACGGCGTCACCTGGATCCTGCGGCCCAACCAGTGCTACGCCGGGACGTACGACGGCTGGCTGTGGCGCTACACGGGGGCGTGCGGCGCCTGCGCCTGCTCGGTCGAGCGCCGCTGCCACGACGGGTACCGCAAGACCAGCTCGGGCTGGGTGAACTCGATCTGCCGGTGGAACACCCAGTGCGGATGCCTGACCACGGTCAGCTGGCCCACCACCCGGCGGGGCGAGTCCGGGGCGAACGTCTACACCGTGCAGCACCTGCTGACCGCCCGGGGCCATGCGACCGCGATCGACGGGATCTTCGGCAGCGACACGGAGACGAAGGTGAAGAGCTTCCAGACGGCGGCCGGCCTCGCCGCCACCGGCGTCGTGGACACGACCACCTGGCCGGCGCTCGTGATCGCGGCCCGGTCCGGGAGCACGGGTGACGTCGTCCGGGGCGTGCAGCGCCAACTCAACAAGTACGCCTACAAGCTGACGGTGGACGGGATCTTCGGTCCGGCGACCGAGAGCGCGGCCGCGGACTTTCAACGCCAGAACGGGCTGACGGCCGACGGCATCGTCGGGCGGGACACCTGGCGGACCATGACCGGCGGCGCGGTATGACCCGGACGCCGGCCCCGCCCGCCCGGGCGGCCCGCCGCCGGATCACCGATCCGCTCGTGCCGTTGCTGCTGCTCACCGCCGGAGCGCTGGTCGCCGCCGGGTACGGCAGCGCGCTCACCTGGGCGATGATCGGTGGGCTCGCCGGGTACAGCCTCTCCGGCTCGGTTTGAACGCGCAACAGCGCGTACGCGCTGGCCTCGCCCGGGTGGCGAGATCGGGATCGGCAGGGGATCGTCCTCGCCCTGTTCTCCGCGGGGCTGATCGCCGGTGGCCTGTTCACCGCGTTGCTGCTGGGGCTGCTCTCCGGCCTGTCCGCGCCCCTGCCCGCCCCGTGGCGGTACGCGGCCGTCGTGGCGGTGGCGGTGCTGGGGCTGCTCCGCGAGGTGGGCCTGGTACCGATCCGGCTGCCGCAGAACGCCCGGCAGATCCCGCAGGACGTGCTGCAGCGCAACGTGCGGCGTGGGGCGCTGCAGTTCGGCCTGGAGTTGGGCACGGGACTGCGCACGTACGTCTCGGCGAGCGCGCCGTACGTGCTGGCCGCCGCGCTCCTGCTCGGCGGTCAGCGCCTGCACGTCCCGCTGCTCGCGGGCCTCGGCTTCGGCCTCGGGCGCGCGCTCACCCCGCTGGCCCGCCGCGCCGCCGGCGACGGTGACCGCTGGGACGAAGACCTGCGGGTACGCCTGCGGACGATCACCGTGGCCGCGTGCGCCGTGCTCGTGGTCGCCTTCGGCCTGCTGGCGGTGCGGCAGTTCTGACTCCACCGAACCGGCGGGCGGGGGAGCGCGTCCCCCGCCCGCCCGGGCTCAGCGACCGGCCGGCGTGAGCCGGAGGGTGACCACCTGGAACGGGGCCAGCGCGAGGTCGACGGTACGGCCGTCGATCGAGATCGGGGCCAGCGCGGCAATCTCGGCGTTCTGCCGTTCGAGCAGGTCACAGACCTCGACCCGGGCCACGTCGAAGGAGACGGTCAGGCGGGTGCGGGCGCGCCCGCCAGCGCGACGCCGTACCCGGGCTCGCCGACGTGCAGCCAGCGGTGGGCGCAGATCTCGAACCGGGCCGCGTCCCAGGAGGTGTTGGTGTGGGTGGGCCGCCGGACGTGACCGAACTGGATCTCGAACGAGTCGGGCAGCCAGACCTCCCGGGGCTCGACGCCGAACTCGGCGGCGAAGAACCGCTTGCCCTGGGTGAACTGGCGCACCATCGCCTCGCCGCCCGGCATGTTGGTGTCGGACTCCACCCACATCCCGCCGACCGGCACGAACTGTCCGCTCGCCACCTTCTCCGCGACCCGGCGGTACACCTGCGGGTGGTGCTGGCGATGTGGGCGTGGCCGACGGCGAAGACCCGGTGGGCGCTGGGCACGGCGGGGGCGGCGAGTACGCCGGCCAGCCGGGACCGCGCGGCGCGGGCGCCGCCGGAGACGTCGGCGACGTCGAGTTCGTCGAGCATCAGCTCGAGGGCACGGCGGATCTGGTGCCGCCGCGGGTCCGCCTCGGCCAGCTCGCGGGCCAGCCCGTGCAGCACCCGTACGTCCAGGACGAGTCCGTGCACCTCCTCGTCCAGCACCGCGAGCTCCGCCCGGTCGAGCCGATAGAGCGGCACGTCGGGCGCCGTCTCCCGGTCCCCGAACGGCGAGACCGCGCCCGTGAACCGGGGGTTGGCGGCGGCCTCGACGTACACCTCGACGCGCTCGCCCCCGGCCGCGCGCCGGGCGATCGGCACGTAGGCCGTCCGCGGCTCGATTCCCTTGATCGGCGTGCCGTCCGCGGTGTACGCCAGCCGTTCAGAGAATCTCGGTGATTCTCTTCCTGCTTCGTAGGTCCGTGCCCTGGCGTGCCGGGGTCTTACAGGTCCTCCACAGGCGTTTGGTGTCTCCGGGGAACTGCCCGGCGACATGATCGTCAGGTGGCGGCGTGCATGGCGGCCAGCAGGTTCCGGGCGGCGTTGTGGTCCCGCTGGTGGATGCTGCCGCATTGGCACGTCCATATCCGGTCGGACAGGGTCAGGCCCGTGTTGATCGTCGCGCAGTCACCGCATGTCTTGCTTGACGGGTACCAGCGGTCGGCCGCCCACAGCGTCGATCCGTACCAGCCGGTCTTGTATTCCAACTGCCGCAGGAACTCGCCGAACCCGGCGTCGGACACGGCGCGGGCCAGGCGACGGTTGCGGAGCATCCCGGCGACGTTGAGGGACTCCACGGCGATGGCGCGCTTGGTTCTCGCGAGCCTCGTCGTGAGCTGGTGCAGGAAATCAGCCCGCCGGTGCGCCACGGACAGATGCACAGCGGCGACCGCGCGGATGGCCTTGGCCCGGTTGTTCGACCCGCGTTGGCGGCGGGCCACCGTCTTGTTCGCCCGTCGCAGCTTGCGCGTGGCTGCTGTCAACGCGCGAGGCGCGTGGACTTCCTCCACGGCGCCGGTGTCGTCGGCGATCACCGCGAAGGTTTTGAGTCCGAGATCGATACCGCAGGTCGGTGCGTCTGCCCGCACCGCTCGTCGGGTGTTGACGTCGGTGCGGTCGATGTCGGTCTGGAAGGACACCCACCAGCGGCCGGCCTGCTCGCGTACCGTCGCGCCGATGATCCGGGCACGTCCCTCACCGAGCCGATCGGTCAGCCACGACATGTCCTCGCGGATGGACACGACGCCGATACCGGGCAGGGTGACGGTGCGCGCGCTGACGGGTCGGGCCCGGTCAGCGTCGTAGCGGAACCGTGATCCGTGCTTGCGCCGACGCCAGGTCGGGAACCCGATTCGGCGTCCACGGCGGGCGTCGGCGCGGGAGGCCGCCCAGTTCTTCAGCCCCGCTGCCCGAACCCGGCAGGCCTCCTTCGGCACCCGCGACGACAAACCGGCCTCGGCGAACCACGGGAACGTGGTCGGATGGGCGGCTCGCCACGCCTTCTCCATCGCGGGCGCCGACCATGGCACGGGTGTCAGCAGCTCATCGGGCACACCGTAGGAGCGTTCTGCCTCCCGCTGGTCGAGCGCTGTCTTGACCAGCGCGAGGCAGAAGTTCTCCACCACCCGCGACAGGCCGGCGTGCTGGCCGAGCCGGACGCGCTGGGCCACGGTGGGGTTCAACTCCACCCGGAATCCCTGCTTGACGCGGCTCACACGGTCGCCTCCACGGCCGCCATCGCGGCCTTGGCCTTACGGCTGGCTGAGCGCCGGCCGTACAGGCGAGCGCAGAACGAGGTGAGCACCTCGATCATGTCCCGCACCAGATCGTCGGCCACCTCGGCGTCGTCGGTGACCACGATGCTGCGGCCGGTCGCCGCGAGAGCACAGGACAGATACTCGACGCCGAAGCGGGCCAGCCGGTCCCGGTGCTCGACCACGATGGTGGTGACCTGCGGGTCACGTAGCAGCTTCGCCAACTTCGGCCGGTTGCCGTTGAGCCCGGACCCCACCTCGGTGACGACCTCGGCCACCGTCAACCCTCGGCCGGTGGCGGCGGTGACGACCCGCCCGACCTGCCGCTCCAGGTCAATTTTTTGGTCAGCCGAGGAAACCCGGCAGTACGCGACCACCCGCCCGACCGGGTCGGCAGTCGGTTCGAGGACGAGGTACCGGCCGGTGTCGGTCTTCACCACTGGCACGGGCATCCGCCCGTTCTTCGCCCATGACCACGCAGTCTGGTAGTGCACGCCGTTGCGACGCGCCCATTCGGACAACTTCACCCACGGATGATGCCATAAGAAAGCTCAGGATCAATGATGAACCACCGGGCAGTATTCGACCCCTCGGACCGGAACCCCGGCCCGGCGTTGTCGAAGCCGAGGTCGACGAGGAGCTCGACCCGGTGGCCGCGCATCCGCGCCGGCACCTCGCCGGTGAACCGGAACCAGGTCGTGGTCCAGGCCGGCCCCCACGGCTGGCCCACGGCGAAGGGCGTGTACGCCAGTGCCAGCCCCTCGCCGGCCGGTATGGGCTCGCCGGGCAGGTGCGCCGCCTCGACGTGCACCGGCTCGACGTTCCGGTAGATGGCCGGGATGAGCCGTTCGTCGAGTGCTCGTTCGATCCGCTGGGTCAGGCTGGACAGCGACCGGTGCATCCGCAATTCCGCGGGGTGTGGGAACGTTGCCACACATCAAATCATGTAGAGATCTCTATGTCGCCGGGTGCGGGCAGGTGAGGGTGTGGGCGAGGTTGGCCGGGTCGACGCCCGCCGGGGCTGGTCCGGTGCCGCTGCGGGCGTCGTCGTGGGCCCCGGCCCCTGGCTCTTCCGTCCCGATCGGCGCGGCTGTTCCGGCGGTGGGAGATTCCAAACGGTTGTGCGGTTTCTGGCGCGCCTGGATTCCTGGCCGCGGACAAACCCAGCTACCGGCTTTTGCGAATTGCCAAACTTGCCGAGCGTGGCGGTTGCACGAGGAAGTCAGTATCTGGTTATTGGTGACGTCTTTCTCGATGTGACTGATGTTGAAAATGACCGATGTATCGACGTGGTCGGGACGTATTTTTACCCCTGTCCCCTTCAGGGAGGTGGGAACGTGTCCCCAAAACTGCCAGGAAGTCTGGCGGTCGTTGTGCTGACCGCCGCGGTCGCTTTCGCCGCGCCCGGCGCGGCGCAGGCCAGATCCGTGCCGGGCGGCGGCTCGGCCGTGAGTGCCGTGGCCCAGCTCAGCCCCGAGGTCGCCCGTACGGTGACCGGCACCGGCGTCGAGGCCCGACAGCGGGCCTTGGCGGAGTACTGGACGCCGGCCCGGATGCGGGCGGCCAAGCCCGAGAGCGAGATCCCCGCCGTGCAGGCGGCGCGCGCGGCCGGGCAGTCCGGGCAGCGCGCCAGCCAGCCGCAGGGGCCGGCCGGCACGATCGCCCCCGCCGCGCCGGCAGCCGAGCCGAGTATTGCCGGCTACCCGGTCGGGCATCCGGTTGCCCGCACCACGGGGAAGGTGTTCTTGACGCTCAACGGAAGCAACTACACGTGCATGGGGACCATCGTGAACACCGAGGGCAAGTCAGCGGTGTGGACCGCCGGCCACTGCGTCATCTGGGGTGGCCTCTGGGCGACCAACTGGATGTTCGTGCCGAACTGGAACGGCTCGGCCCCGTACGGCTACTGGTACCCCACCCGACTCTTCACGACCCCGGCCAACGACGTCGGCGCGGCGGTGATGGCCCCCAACAACGGCTGGCGCATCTGCGACTACCTGGGCGGTCAGGGCATCGCCTGGAATCGCGGGCTCCCCGCGGACGTGTACGTCTTTGGGTATTACGCTTCGGAACTCGTCGCCGGGCGCAGCCCCGCCTATGGCGGTGGGAGTGACTACTACGTGGTCGTCTTCATGCCCACTGGTACTCTCCTCGGCCCCTGGTTGATCGAGTTCGACGGCAACTGGGGATTGCTCAACGGGTACAGCGCCGGCAGGTCCGGCACCTGCCCCCAGTGCGTCTACTCGCCGTACTACGGCAACCAGGTGGCGAACCTGTACAACGCGATCCGCTACCTCTCCAGCTGAGCACCGACCTCAACGGGTGCCAGGCTCGACCTGGCACCCACCACCCCTGACGATGCGATTCCGCACTCCGAGGCCACCGGCAGGAGACCCGGGGCCGGCCGAGCGGCTCAGCGGCGACGGACCAGGACGACGTGGTCGACGAGCGTGCCCGTCTCACCGTCCGGGCCGGTGCCCGTCCGATGCGGGGCCCCGAGCCGTTCGGTGTGCCAGCCGTCGGGGTCGAGGTCGAGCGCGGCCAGGATCTCCTCCGGGCTGGCGAACCGGGCGTGCGGGTGGCTATCCCGGGCCCACGGCGGCGGCGCGCCGTGCTCGACGACCAGGAGTCGGCCGCCCGGCCCGACGGCCCGCGCCGCCGCGCGCAGCACCGCCTCCCGGGGCAGCTCCAGCGGGGACTGGAGGAACTGCGCCGAGACCAGGTCGTACCGGCCCGCCGGGAAGGTCCGGGTCAGGTCGTGCCGGGCCGTGGTGATCCGGGAGGCCACGCCGGCCCGGGTCGCCTCGACGGTGAGCCGGTCCAGGGCGGTGGTCGAGACGTCCACCGCGGTCACCCGCCAGCCCCGGCCGGCGAGCCAGATCGCGTCGCCGCCCTCACCGCAGCCCAGGTCGAGCGCGGTGCCGGGCGGCAGTTGGTCCGCCACCTCGGCCAGGACGGCGTTCGCCCGGCCGCTCCACATCCGGTCGCGCCGTTGGTACAGCTCGTCCCAGAACCGGGCGGTGCCCGCGTCCACCGCCGGGTCCACCGGGTACGCCCCGTGCTCGGTCATCGTCTCCCTCTCCGTCGGGCGGACGGCCGCCGCCCCGACCCGGCGATCGTGCGCGGCCGGGGCGCCGCGCGGCAAGGTTCCTTGCCGGTTCGGCAAAACTGTCCGGTGATGGGGGTTATCCGTTGAACGGGGAACGGGTGATGGTCGCCGAGGAGCCGGCGGGCCGCGTCGGCGTCCGGTGGGAGGAGGGCCGGTGGGTCCGGAGGCGTCGCGGGGGCCCCGGTCAGCGCCGCGCCGACCGGGGCCCCTCGTGCGTCGTCAGGCGACGTCGAACCGGTCCAGGTTCATGACCTTTACCCACGCCGCGACGAAGTCGCGGACGAACTTCTCCTGCCCGTCGCGGCTGGCGTAGACCTCCGAGATGGCCCGGAGCTGCGAGTTCGCGCCGAAGACGAGGTCGACGGCGGTGGCGGTCCACCTGACCTCGCCCGTGGCGCGATCCCGACCCTCGTACACGTTCTCGGCCGAGCTGGACGGCTTCCACTCCGTGCCGGTGTCGAGCAGGTTGACGAAGAAGTCGTTCGTCAACGTCCCGGGCCGGTCGGTGAGCACGCCGTGCCGTGCCTGCGCCGCGTTGGCATCGAGAACCCGCATGCCGCCGACGAGCACCGTCATCTCGGGAGCGGTCAGCGTCAACAGGTTGGCCCGGTCCAGCAGCAGGGTCTCCGGCGGCAGCTTCTGCCCGGCGCGCAGGTAGTTGCGGAAGCCGTCCGCCCTCGGTTCGAGCACGGCGAACGACGCCACGTCGGTCTGCTCCTGCGAGGCGTCCGTGCGCCCCGGCGTGAACGGGACCGTGACGTCGTGCCCGGCGCTCCGGGCCGCCTGCTCGACGGCGGCGCACCCGGCCAGGACGATCAGGTCGGCGAGCGAGACCCGCCTCCCGCCGGGCTGTGCGCTGTTGAACTCCCGCTGGATGCCCTCCAACGCCCGCAGCACCGTGGCCAGTTCGGCCGGGTCGTTGACCTCCCAGCTCCGCTGCGGCTCGAGGCGGATCCGCGCCCCGTTGGCCCCGCCGCGCATGTCGGTGCCGCGGAAGCTCGCCGCCGCCGCCCAGGCGATGCGGGCCAGTTGGGAGACGGACAGCCCCGATGAGAGGAGCGTGCCCTTGAGGGCGGCGACGTCGTCGTCGGCGATCAGCTCGTGATCGACCGCCGGGACGGGGTCCTGCCACAGTTGCGGCTCCGGCACCCACGGCCCGAGGTAGCGCGAGACGGGCCCCATGTCGCGGTGCAACAGCTTGTACCACGCCTTGGCGAACGCGTCCGCGAGCTGGTCCGGGTGCTCCAGGAACCGCCGGGAGATCTGCTCGTAGATCGGGTCGACGCGCAGCGCGAGGTCGGTCGTCGCCATCATCGGGGCGTGCCGGACCGAGGGGTCGTGGGCGTCGGGTACGGTGTCCGCACCGGCACCGCCCTTCGGCTTCCACTGCTTGGCGCCGGCCGGGCTCTCGGTGAGTTCCCACTCGTAGCCGAGGAGGGTCTCGAAGAAACTGTTGTCCCACGTGATCGGGGTGGGCGTCCACGCGCCCTCCAGCCCGCTGGTGATCGTGTCCCGGCCCTTGCCGCTGCCGAAGCTGTTCTTCCAGCCGAGGCCCTGGCTCTCGAGGGAAGCGCCCTCGGGCTCGGGGCCGACGTACTCGGCCGGGGCGGCACCGTGGGTCTTGCCGAAGGTGTGACCGCCGGCGATCAGCGCGACCGTCTCCTCGTCGTTCATCGCCATCCGGCCGAAGGTCTCCCGGATGTCCCGGGCGGCGGCCAGCGGGTCGGGGGTGCCGTTGGGGCCCTCCGGATTCACGTAGATGAGGCCCATCTGCACGGCACCGAGAGGGCCGGCGAGCTCCCGGTCGCCGCTGTACCGCTCGTCGCCGAGCCACGTGTCCTCGGGCCCCCAGAAGATCTCCTCGGGCTCCCAGACGTCCTCCCGTCCGAAGCCGAAGCCGAAGGTCTTGAAGCCCATCGACTCCAGGGCGACGTTGCCGGCGAGGACCAGCAGGTCGGCCCAGGAGATCTTGCGGCCGTACTTCTGCTTGACCGGCCACAGCAACCGACGGGCCTTGTCGAGGTTCGCGTTGTCGGGCCAACTGTTGAGGGGGGCGAAGCGCTGGGCGCCGTCGCCGGCGCCGCCGCGGCCGTCCTCGATGCGGTACGTGCCGGCCGCGTGCCAGCTCATCCGGATGAACAGCGGGCCGTAGTGGCCGTAGTCGGCCGGCCACCAGTCCTGCGAGGTCGTCATCACCTCGAGGAGGTCCCGCTTGAGCTCCGCCACGTCGAGGCTCCTGAACTCCTCGGCGTAGTCGAAGTCCTCGCCCATCGGATTGGCCCGCGGCGAATGCTGGTGCAGGACCTGCAGGTTCAGCTGGTTCGGCCACCAGTCCTGGTTCGTCCTGGGCCGATGCGGGGCCGGGGTGGGGGATGGGATTGCCGGGTTCTCGCTCTCGCTGCCGCGCTCAGGCACGTCGGTCCCTCTCCTGTCTCGATTCCTCGTTCTGGCTCCTGGTTGCCGGTGCCCGGACGCATCCGGGACAAACGCCCCAGGCGACCCCGGCCTCGTCGACCGAGAAGTCCTGGTGGTCGGACGCGGTCAGGCACGGAGTCTCGCCGACGGATGCGCGTGCGCCGTGGCCAGCACCGCGAGCCGCGGACGGGTGACGCGGAGCGTGGCCTCGCGCGGCATGCGCTCGAAGTCCGGTGTCGTGCGCAGTATGCACCACATTTTTCTTGGATGCATCAGAAGTGGCGGTGCGTCGAGGGTGGTGATTGGTGAGGGCGCCCGATGTGCGGGCCGCCGCCGCGTTGAAGATATTTTTCGATATTTATCGCCGTCGCGGTTCGACGTGGTCGACAAGGGGTCCATCTTCGCGTGCGACACCAACGGGCCGGACGAGATGCCGCCGGCCCGTTACAACAACTGCGTGAAGTACCGGCACAAGACCAGTGGCCGGTACGTCTTCCACATCAACGCGCACCTGAACGCGAGCATCGAGAGCAACGGCCGACCGGAGGACCTGCCGCGCACGAGGTGCGCCGAGAAGCAGATCCAGGACATCAAGGACCTGGCCGTCACCAAGAAGGACGAGGGCCAGGTCATCGTCAGCGGCGACCTCAACATCGACTTCAGCGCCGACCGGGCGTACGGGTACGAGAAGTTCCCGTGGAAGGTCTTCGAGGCCAACTCCCTGCCGAACCTGCGCTCCTGCTACAACCTCTACGGCGAGAAGGGCACCGGTACGCACGGCAGCCGGCACATCGCTACATCTACTTCTGGAAGCGCCTGGAGGAGTACCAGGTGGTCTGGATGACCGACTACAGCATCGTCGGTGGCACCAAGTCCGACCACAACGGCGCTGACTGCTACCCGGTCACCTGCCCAGGTCAGAGGAACGCGCCGACCCGGGGGTCGCTCCGTCCCAGCGCAGGATCGCGGCGTAGAGCGCCCGGCGCGCACCCGCGGGCAGTGAGCCGTCCGTGCTCGGCGGCCTGCCGACGACCGCCGGTCAGGGCGACCCGGCCCACTGACCCGTCGTGAACCTGACCGGGCGGCGGTCGGAGCCTGTGCGACGATCGTCGGGCGTGGTGCCGATCGGCCCGTCCGCCGGTCTGCTCGACGCGTCGGTGGCCCGCAGGAGGCCAGCTCGCCCCGTACCCCTTGGAGAGCACGATGTCCCCTTCCCCGGCCCGGGTGTTCGCCGCGCTGCACGCGGTGCGACCGCCCGGCGAGACGTCCCCGGTCATGGACCGGGCGGTCGTGATCGGCGGCAGTGTCGCCGGGTTGCTGGCCGCCCGGGTGGTGTCCGACCACGCGGAGAGCGTCGTCATCGTCGAACGCGACGACCTGCGGGAAGCCGGCGAGCGGCCCGGTGTGCCGCAGGGGACGCAGCTGCACGCGCTGCTGCCCGGCGGCCTCCTGCAGCTCGAGCACCTGTTCCCGGGATTCCGTGCCCGGGCCGTGGCCCGAGGGGCCGTCGAGGCGCCGCCCGCGACCAGGCGGAACTATTTCGACGGCCGCCTGAAGGTCGTCGTGCCCGACGACGCCGACAGCCTGACGGGCACCCGGCCGCTGCTGGAGGGGCTGATCCGCGAGCAGGTGCTGCGCCTGCCCAACGTGAAGACGGTCACCGCGCGCGCCACGGGGCTCGTGTTCGACGGCGCCGCGACCACCGGGGTCCGCCTGGACGTCGACGGGGTGCCCGGCGTCGAGAGCGGCGATCTCGTGGTGGACGCCATGGGACGGTCGAGCCGGCTGTCCGAGTGGCTGGAGCAGGCCGGCTGGGATCAGCCCGTCACGCGGCGGATGACGGTGAACCTCAACTACGCCACGGCCCTGTTCCGGCGTCGGGAGACGAACCCCGGTCTCACGATCGCGCTGGCGCTGAACAGCCCCCGGATGTCGTCGGACGTCGCCGGTGCCGCGTTCTTCGCCGTCGAGGGTGGCCGGTGGATGGCCATGATGGCCGGTTACGGGGACAACCGCCCGGGGCGTACCGCCGAGGATTTCGTCCGCCGGCTGCGGGAGCAGTTCCCCCCGGAGTTCGGCGAGGTCGCCGGCAACGAGCTGCTGGGCGACGTCCGGACCTACCGCCATGCCGACAGCCGCCGGCGGGACTATCACGCGGTGCGGCGGTTCCCGGCCGGTCTGGTCAGCGTCGGTGACGCGGTCGCCTCGTTCAATCCCGTGTACGGGCAGGGGATGACGGCCGCCGCCCTGCACGCGGCCTGCCTGTCGACGTACCTGCGGTCGGGGCCGGATCTGGGCCTGCCGGCGCACCGGTTCCTCGCCCTGCAGAAGGTCGTGGTCGACGCCGCCTGGTCGACGTCGACCTCGGCGGACCTGGCTCTGCCGCACGTCGACGGGCCCTACCCGCGCGGGTACCGGTTCTCCAGTTGGGTCAGCCGGCAGATCGCCACGGCGACCGTCACGGACGTCGCGATCGCCCGGCGGTTCAGCGCGGTCGTCTCCATGCGCGAACACCCGAGGTCGCTGGCCACGCCCGGGGTGATCCTGGGCGCCCTGCGGGCCAACCGGGGTGCGCGCCGATCGGGCGGCGGCGGGCGATCCTGACGGGCGGCAGTCCGGTCCCGCCGGCCGCGGTGTCCGATGTGGAGTGGGGTCACCCGCGGCCCGCGTGATCCTGTTAGGCTCCAACCCCGCCGGCTCAGGAGATCGAGAGTGACAACGGGGTGAGATGAGCGGCGTCCACAGCAACGGTCAACCTCTCGCGCCGGCGCAGTTGCGGAGCGCCGCGGCGGACCTGCGGGCGGTGGTCCAGGAATCGGTCGTCACGGTCACGTCGCCGGAGCACGCCGTCACCGTGACGGTCGGCCCCGGGAACGCGGTCATGGAGCTTCTCCTCAGCCAGCGTGCCTTCCGCTACGACGGCGACACCCTCGGCGCCGTCGTCGTCGAGACGATCCGTGAGGCGGGCCGGCAGGTCGACGAGGCGCTGGCCGAGCGGGCCCGGGAGCTGACCCGGGGACGGGTGGACGTGGCCGGGTTGCTCGGCGGCGTGCTTCCGGAGCCGCCGGCCACCGGCACCGGAGACGTCCCCGGCGCCAGCTCCGGCGGCACCGCCGACGACCCCGGGCCGGAGCCGCTCACGGCCCTGGAGGCCGAGACCGAGGAGAAGGTGCGGCGGCTCGCCGAGGAGGCCGATCGGCAGGTCGCGGCGTACGCGGAGGCGCAGGCAGCGGCACCTGTTCCGTCCCGGCCGACGTGCTCGACCTCACCAACTGGAAGATCACCCTGCCGACCGGCTCCTCGGGAAGCCCCACCGAGGTCAAGCAGCCGACGCTCGACTCGTACCAGGCCTCTCCGTGGTTCGTGACGGCGGACTCCTGCCGCGCCGTCCAGTTCCGGGCCGCCGTCAACGGCGTCACCACCAGCGGCTCCAGCTATCCGCGCTCGGAGCTGCGGGAGATGACCAGCAACGGTACGGCCAACGCCAGCTGGTCCTCGACGTCCGGCACCCACACCCTCGTCGTGGACGGCGCGTTCATGGCCCTGCCCGCGGTCAAGCCGCACCTGGTGATCGCCCAGATCCACGACGGCAGCGACGACGTGACCGTCTTCCGGCTCGAGGGCTCCAGCCTCTACGTCACCAACGGCGACACGACCCACCACAAGCTGGTCACCAGCAGCTACCAGCTCGGCACCCGCTTCCAGGCGAAGTTCGTGGTCAGCGGCGGGCAGGTGAAGGCGTACTACAACGGCGTCCTGCAGACCACCATCAGCAGGAGCTTCTCGGGCGCCTACTTCAAGGCCGGCGCCTACACCCAGGCCAACTGCACCAACTCCTCGCCCTGCAGCAGCACCAACTACGGCGAGACGCGCCTGTACGACGTGACGGTGACCCACTCCTGACCCGGCGCCACCGGCACGTCGGCTCGCCCTGGCGGGGGGCACGGGAACCCGGCCCCCGCCGGAGCCGCCGCAGGTCGACGCCGGGTGCGGCGGCCAGCGGCCAGGCCGCCCCGGCGACCGTGACCGACGGGCTCAGGCGGCGCGGATCAGGTCGAGCGCCAGCGCCGCCGTCCAGCTGAATCCGTCGGTGCCGTGTCCGGCGCCGGTCAGCGGGTCGAAGTACTCGCGGAATCCGGCCTCGCGCACCCGGCGCAGGAGCCGGTCGCGCAGGTCGTCGGCCAGGGCCGTCTCGCCGTGCAGGCGCAGTCCGTGCCAGAACAGCCAGCTCGTGTTGACCCAGCCCGGCCCGCGCCAGTAGCGGCCCGCCTGGTGGTCGGGTGCGGCCAGGTCGTACGAGGGCAGCGGGCACGCCTCGCGCAGCCGGAAGCGGCCGCCCAGCGCGGTGGCGACAAGTTCGCGGGCCACCGGCAGCCCCGGCACGACCATCGGCATCAGACCGGCGATCGTCCAGGACCGGACGAGTCGGCCGGTGTGCACGTCCCGGGGGAAGAACATGCCGGCGGCGGGGTCGTACAGCCGGGACATCAGCGCGGCGGTGAGCCGGTCGGCGGTGGCGCGGTGCGGTGCCGGGTCGCGGCCGATCGCCGCGGCGATGTCGGCGAGGGCGTGCTCGCCGGCGATCAGCAGCGCGTTGTACAGCGGATCCTCGATCGCGAAGGCGTGCACGTCGGGGGAGTCGGCGTACCCGGCGTCGCGGTAGTCGGCGGCCAGCCGGAGGTAGCGGCCGTAGTCGAGGTCGGTGGGCCGCTCGGCCGCCGCCGCGTGCGCCAGGTCGCGCCGGGTGAACGAGTCGGGTGGCACCGGCGTGATCCGCGACAGGGGGCTGTCCCAGGCCGGGCTGTTGTCCATCCCGGACTCCCAGGGATGCACGATCGAGGCGAGGCCGGCGCCGCCCAGGTCGCGCCGGTCGAGCAGGTAGCGGTGCCAGCGGGCGAGCCTCGGGTAGAGCCGCGGCAGGAAGCCGCGCGCGTGCGCGACCGCCGGGTCGGCGCGGTACGTCGCCCAGGCGGCGAGGGCGTGCGCGGGCGGCTGCACGATCCCGGACGTGGGCACGGCCGGGGCGCCCGGCGCCGCCCCGGAGCGCCAGAACGCCGGTCCGGGAAAGTACGCGTCGACCGGTACCTGTGGGTCGAAGACGATGTGCGGTACGCGGCCGTCGCGCCACTGGGCGCCGAACAGCGACTCGAGTTCCCGCTGGGCGCGGACGGAGGACAGGTGGCGCAGCCCGATGGCGATGAACGCCGAGTCCCAGCTCCACTGGTGCGGGTAGAGGTGCCTGGCCGGGACGGTGGCGCCCAGCCTCCAGTTCGTCACCAGCACCCGGCGGGCGGCCCGGTCGAGGTCGTGGTGGTCGGCCGCCGGTGCGCGGGCGGGCGGCTCGACGGTGGGCGCGAGGGTCACGCCGGGACGCCCGCGGCGTGGCGGCGCAGGAAGCCGGGGATGGTGGCGACGGCCGTTTCCGGTTCGCCGCGCAGCCGGCACTCGACGGCGAGGTACCCGTCGTAGCCGATCGCGTCGAGCGTGCCGAGCAGCGCCGCCCAGTCCAGGTGGCCGGCGCCGGGCTGGAACCGGTTGGAGTCGCTGACCTGCACGTGTCCGAGGTGGGCGGCGGCCGCCACCAGCGCGGAGGTGGGCTCGTCCTCCTCGATGTTCATGTGGTACGTGTCGGCGAGCACCTTGACCGAGGGGAGCCCGACGGCCTCGATCAGGTCGATCGCCTGCTCGATCCGGTTGACCATGTGGTCCTCGTAGCGGTTGAGCGGTTCGAGGGCCAGCACCACTCCCTCCCGGGCGGCGTGCGCGCCGAGTTCGGTCAGTCCCTCGAGGAGCACGGCGCGGTCGTCCTGTTCGCTGCGGGGCGGCTCGAACGGGGGCAGCCGGCGGGAGAACATGCCGTAGGAGGCGGGGGTGCAGGCGACGGCGCCGGGGCCGCCGATCTCGGCGATGACCGACAGTTGGGACTTCAACTGGGCGATCGCGTCGCGGCGCAGGTCCGCGTCGAACGCGCCGAAGAAGTGCAGCATCTCCACGCACACCGACGGCATGGGCACGCCGTCGCGGGCGGCGCGGCGCAGCTCGGGCAGCCGGTCGCGGAAGGCGAAGTCGCCCCGGCCGCGTACCTCGATCGCGTCGTAGCCCGCGCGCTGCGCGAACTCCCACTTGGCCTGGAGCGTCGCGCCGGGCAGCAGCTGTTCCTGGCAGGAAATCTTGATCATCGAAATCGCGGCGTGGACACCCTCGCCTTCAGGCGGGGGAGGACACGCCGCTCCCTCCCTTCGGGCGACCGTCTCAGGTGGATGGTTGATAGGTTGTGAGGCGTGGGCGGGTTGGTGAGGCGGGCGTTCAAGTACCGCTTTTATCCGTCGCCCGAGCAGGCCGAGCAGTTGAATCGGACGTTCGGCTGCGTTCGCCTGGTCTACAACCGGGCGCTTGAGGCACGTGCCCGGGCGTGGGCGGTCGACCGGCAGCGCACCAGCTACATGCAGACGTCGGCGTGGCTGACCGAGTGGAAACGCACGGAGGAACTGGCGTTCCTCAGCGAGGTGTCGTCGGTGCCGTTGCAGCAGACGTTGCGGCACCTGCAGGCCGCGTTTGCCGCGTTCTGGGACAAACGCGCCGGGTATCCGCGGTTCAAGTCCAAGCGCAAGTCTCGGGCGTCGGCCGAGTACACCCGCTCGGCATTCCGCTGGCGCGACGGCCGTCTCACCCTGGCCAAGATGGACGCTCCGCTGGACATCGTGTGGTCCCGGCCCCTGCCGGAAGGCGTGGAGCCGTCCACGGTCACCGTGTCCCGGGACGCCGCCGGCCGCTGGTTCATGTCCCTCCTGGTGGAGGATCCGACCATCACGCCACTGCCGGCAGTGGGCACGGCGGTCGGCGTGGACGTCGGGATCAGCGCCCTGGTGACTCTGTCCACCGGGGAGAAAATCGCCAACCCCCGGCATGAGCGCGCCGACCGGCGGAAGCTGGCCAGGGCGCAGCGTGACCTGTCCCGCAAGGAGAAGGGCTCCCGCAACCGGGCCAGAGCACGCGTGAAGGTCGCCCGGATCCACGCCCGTATCGCCGACCGGCGACGGGACCACCTGCACAAGCTGACCACTCGACTCGTCCGCGAGACACAAACGGTCGTGATCGAGGATCTCAGCGTGCGCAACCTGCTCCGCAACCACAACCTGGCCCGCGCCATCTCCGACGCGGCATGGTCCGAGCTGCGCCGGATGCTGGAGTACAAGGCCGCCTGGTACGGGCGGACAGTCGTCGCCGTCGATCGGTGGTACCCGTCGTCGAAGACCTGCTCCGGGTGCGGCCGGCTCCACCCGGCCATGCCCCTGTCGGTGCGGTCCTGGACGTGCCCCGGTTGCGGGGCTGAGCATGACCGGGACGTCAACGCCGCTAGGAACATCCTCGCCGCCGGGCTGGCGGAGAGGTAAAACGCCTGTGGAGGGACGGTAAGACCCAACCCGCGTATGCGGTGAGGGCACGGCTCGACGAAGCAGGAACTCCCTCGGGCGACCGAGGGAATCCCCGCCCTTCAGGGCGGCGGAGGATGTCAAGAAAACTTCAACACCACCTGAAGTGCCTCTTCGGGCCGTTGGTCGAGCATCTGGAACGCCTCCGCCGCCTGTTCCACACCGATGACGTGGGTGACCAGCCCGACCGGGTCGATCCTGCCGGCGAGGGCGAGCTGGAGGAACGTGTGGTTGAGCCGGGCCTGGTCCCACCGGCCGGCGAGCTGTGGGGGCACCCCGCTGATCTGGGATGAGACGAGCCGTACCCGGTTGTGGTGGAACTCGTCGCCGAGTCGCAGGCCGGCCCCCTCGCCCTGGTAGAAGCCGGAGGAGACGACCCGGCCGTCGACGGTGACGGAGCGGATCGCCTCGTGCAGGGCCCGGTAGGAGCCGCTGATCTCGATGGCGACGTCCGCGCCGCGGCCGTCGGTGAGCCGGCGCAGTTCGGCGGCCACGGCCTCCTCGGCGGCGTTGACGGTGGCCTCGGCGCCGAACTCGCGCGCCTTGGTCAGCCGTGCCGGCAGGGTGTCGACGGCGACCGCGGTGGCGCCGCTGAGCTGCACCAGCCGGGTGGTGAGCAGGCCGAGCACGCCCTGGCCGAAGACGGCGACGACCTCGCCGAGATGGATGTCGGCGGCGAGCACGGCGTTGAGCGCGACCGCGCCGACGCGGGCGAAGGTCGCGGCGACCGGGTCGAGGCCGTCGGGCACCACGCAGCCGCGCAGCCGGTCGGCCTGCAGGACGGCCTCGCCGCGGTGGCCCCAGATGCCCCACACCTGCTGGCCGACGGCCGGGATCGCCGGGTCCCCGGCGACGTCGGCCGCGACCTCGACGACTTCGCCGACCTCGGAGTAGCCGAGTCCGGCGATCGGGTAGTTCAGGCCGCTGGTGCCGTCCACGAACAGCCGCAGGGCCGGGTCCCAGGTCCTGTTCAGGTAGGGGTTGGTGCCCCGGTAGGCCGTCAGTTCGGTGCCGGCGGAGATGCCGGAGAAGCTCGTGCGGACCCGGATCTGGCCAGGGCCGAGTTCGGTGGGGGACTGCTCGATCACCTCGACGTGACGCGGCGAGGTGAACTGGACTATTTGGGACACTCTGGCCTTCAAGGGGTGGGTAGGAGTGCGAAAGGTGCGAGCGTTGATCGAACATGTTGCCTATTTATGTCTTGCAATCAAGCATAAGTCTTGCTGAGATCTGCCCGTAACGACTTCAGAGTGCAAAGTCATCGACACATCTCGGAGGGACGTTTCGTGAAGACCAATCACGCCCGCAGTCGACGCTGGCTCGCCGGCGGTGTCGTGGCAGGCCTGCTGACCGTGCCGGGCCTGGCCGGGTGCGGCGACGACGGGGGCGGCGGCGAGGGCGACGGCACCCTGACCGTGTGGAGCCTGGAGAACCAGACCGACCGCGTGCAGGCGACCCAGGCCATCGCCGACAGGTTCACCCAGCAGACCGGGGTCAAGGTCAAGATCGTCGCCACCGACGAGAACCAGTTCACCAGCCTCATCACCTCCGCCGCGGCGGCCGGCACGCTGCCCGACGTGGTCGGCGCGCTGCCGCTGGCCTCCGTGGCGCAGATGGCCTCCAACGACCTGCTCGACACCGACGCGGCCAAGTCCGTCGTCGACGGGCTCGGCCGCGACACGTTCTCCCCGCGGGCGCTGGAACTGGCCAGCCAGAACGGCAAGCAGCTCGCCGTGCCCTCCGACGGCTGGGCGCAGCTGCTGTTCTACCGCAAGGACCTGTTCGACAAGGCCGGCCTGCCGGCGCCGGACACCTTCGACAAGATCCGCCAGGCGGCGCAGAAGCTGAACACCGGCGGAATGGCCGGCGTGACGATCGCGACGGTGTCCAACGACGCGTTCACCGCGCAGACCTTCGAGAACTTCGCGCTCGGCAACGGCTGCCAGCTCGTCGACGACGCGAAGAACGTCACCCTCGACTCGCCGCAGTGCGTCGAGACCTTCCAGCTCTACGGCGACCTGGTGAAGAACTGGTCGGTGCCGGGCGCGCAGGACGTCGACACCACCCGGGCCACCTACTTCTCGGGCAAGGCCGCCATGGTGGTCTGGTCCTCGTTCCTGCTCGACGAGATGGCCGCACTGCGCAACGACGCGCTGCCGACGTGCCCGCAGTGCATGCAGGACCCGGCGTTCCTGGCCAAGAACACGGGCATCGTCACCGCGATCGCGGGCCCGAGCGGGCAGCCGCAGGGCTTCGGCGAGATCACCAGCTGGGCGATCACCAACACCGGCAAGGACACGTCCGACGCCCGCCGGTTCACCCAGTTCATGATGGACGAGGGGTACCCGCAGTGGCTCGGCATCGCGCCGGAGGGCAAGTTCCCGGTACGCAAGGGCGACAAGAGCGACCCGGCGAAGTTCACCACCGCGTGGAACAGCCTCCCGGCGGGTGTCGACACCAGGAAGCCGCTCGGCGAGGTCTACCCGGCCGACGTGCTCGCCGCCGTGTCGAAGAGCCCCGACACCTTCCAGCGCTGGGGCTTCCCGCAGAAGCAGGGTGCGCTGGTCGGCGCCACCCTCGGCGAGCTGCCCGTGCCCAAGGCGATCAACGCGCTCACCGGCGGTGAGCTCGACCCCGCCGCCGCGGCGAAGCGGGCCGCCGAGGACGTCCGCGCGATCCAGAAGTCCGTCGGGTAGCGATGGTCGCCACCCAGGAGCCGAGCCCGGCGGAGGCGCACGAGCGCGTCCGCCGGGCCACCGGCCCCCGCCGTCGCCTGACCCGCAAGCAGCGGGAGAACCGCGCGGGCCTGGCCTACCTGTCGCCGACGCTGATCGTCGTCATCGTCGTCGTCATCGTGCCGATCGTCTGGACGATCATGCTGGCGTTCCAGCGGATCCGGCTGATCAATGTGCGTCGCGCCGGCGTGTTCGGCCAGTACACCCTCGCCAACCTCGAGCTGGTGCTGACCTCGCCCGGCTTCTGGTCGTCGCTGTGGACCACGCTGGTCTACACGATCGGCAGCACCGCCCTGTCGGTGCTCCTCGGGCTGGTCGCGGCGCTCGCGCTGCGCGGGCGGTTCCGCGGTCGCACGCTCGTCCGCGCGTCGATCCTGCTGCCGTACGTCGCCCCCGTCGTGGCCGTGACGTTCGTCTGGGAGATCCTGCTGAGTCCCCAGTTCGGCCTGGCCAACGACTGGGGCACCCGGTTCCTCGGCTGGGACCGGCCGATCGCGTTCCTCAGCCAGCGGGAGTACCCGGTCTCGCTGTTCGGGCTCGACGTGGACCTGCCGATGGCGCTGCTCACGGTCATCGCGTTCGAGGCCTGGCGCTACTTCCCGTTCGCGTTCCTGTTCCTGCTCGCGCGGCTGCAGGCGGTACCCGCCGAGCTGGAGGAGGCGGCCCTGGTCGACGGGGCCGCGCCGACCCAGACGTTCCGCCACATCCTGCTGCCGCAGCTCGCGCCGGTCATCGCGCTGCTGTGCGTGCTGAGGTTCATCATGACGTTCAACAAGTTCGACGACGTCTACCTGCTCACCGGCGGCAGCGCCGGCACCGAGGTGGTCAGCGTGCGGGTCTACCAGTTCCTCACCGCGCGCTTCGACATCGGTGCGTCGGCCGCGCAGGCCCTGGTGCTCGCCGCCGGGCTCGTCGTGCTGCTCCTGGTCTACCTGCGGTTCTTCGCGCCGCGGATCGAGGGGAGTGACGCCTGATGGACCGCCACACCTTCGAGAAGCGACTTCTCGGCGTCCTGCGCCCGGTGATCGTCACCGTGCTGGTCGTGGTGACGCTGTTCCCCTTCTACTACATGCTGCTGCTGTCGGTGCGGCCCATCGACGAGGTGCTGGCCAACCCGGGCCGGATCTGGGCCGGTCCGGCAGAGTGGACACTGAGGACGTATCGGGAGGTGCTCACCCCGGCGGACTCCGGCGGCCAGGGCTTCCTGCGTCTCCTCGCCAACTCCGCCATCGTGTCGGCCGCCGCGACCGTGATCACCCTGCTCGTGTCGATCCCCGGCGCGTACGCGGTCAGCCGGCTCCGCTTCGCCGGGCGTCGCCAGGTCCACTTCCTGTTCCTCGCGGTCTATCTGTTCCCGTCGATCCTGCTGGCCATCCCGCTGTTCGTGCTGTTCACCCGGCTCGGACTGCGCGGCTCCCTGGGCGGCCTGACGATCGTCTACATCGCCCAGACGCTGCCCGTGTCGATCTACATGCTGCGCAACTACCTGTCGACCATCCCGGTCAGCCTCGAGGAGGCGGCGGCTGTCGACGGCTACACCCGGCTGCAGACCATTCGCAAGATCGTCCTGCCGCTGGCCGCACCGGCGGTGATGGCCAATGCGCTGTACGTGTTCATGATAGCGTGGAACGAATTCCTGTTCGCCCTGCTCTTCCTGGTCGAGGACCGGGCGGACTGGACGGTCTCGTTGGGCCTCGCCCAGCTGTCCGGCGGCATTGAGGTGAGCAAGACGGTGTTGATGGCCGGATCGGTCGTGCTTACCCTGCCGATTGTGATCATCTTCTTCGCCGCCGAGCGCCTGTTGACCGAGGGACTGACCGCGGGTGCCGACAAGGGCTAGGCCGGCGGGCAGCCAGAGCTCCGCCGGCCACCTGCTCTGGCTGGTCCGTACGGGCCGGGCCCGCACCCGCGCCGAACTGCAGGGCTACACCGGCCTGTCCCGCTCGACCGTGACGCAGCGCATCGACGCGCTGCGGGCCGCCGGTTACCTGCGCGCCTCGGGCGTGGAGGGATCGACCGGCGGCCGACCGGCCGAGCTGCTCGAGCTCGACACCGGCCACGGCGTGGTGCTCGTGGCCGACCTCGGCGCCAACCACGCCCGAGCGGCCGTCGTCGACCTCAACGGGCGTCTGCTCGCCGAGGAGCACGAGCCGATCAAGATCGGCGTCGGCCCGGAAGCGGTCCTGACCTGGGTCGACGCCGCCTTCAGCCGGCTGCTCGACAAGGCCGGCTGGCAGCCCGAGCAGGTGCGCGGCATCGGCGTCGGCGTGCCCGGCCCGGCCGACTTCGAGGCCGGCCTGGTGGCCCAGCCGCCGATCATGCCAGGCTGGGACCGCTACCCGATCGCGGAGCGACTGCGCGACACCTGGAAGCGGCCGGTGTACGTGGACAACGACGCGAACCTGATGGCGCTGGGCGAGCAGACGGCGCACTACCCCGACTGCCCGTCCCTCGTGCTGGTCAAGGTCGCGACCGGGATCGGCGCCGGCGTCGTCGTGGACGGCCACGTCTACCGCGGCATCGACGGCGGCGCCGGGGACATCGGCCACATCCGCCTGCACGACCATCCGCAGGCCCGCTGCCAGTGCGGCCTCTACGGCTGCCTGGCGGCGGTCGCCAGCGGCCTCGCCATCGCCCAGCGCCTCACCGCCGGCGGCACCCCCACCTCGTCCGGCGCCCAGCTGGTCGAACGGATCCGCTCCGGCCACGCCGAGGCGGTGCACCTGGCCCGCACGGCGGGCAAGCTCGTCGGCGAGGTGCTGGCGACCGTCGTCTGCCTGCTCAACCCCGGCGTGCTGATCATCGCGGGCGACCTGGCCGACCTGCACTTCGTGGCCGGGGTGCGTGAGGTGCTGTACCAGAGCGCGCTGCCCCGCGCGACCCGCCGCCTTGAGGTCACCACCAGCCGGCTCGGCGCCCGCGCGGCGGTCACCGGTGCACACGCCACGGTCATCGAGCAGGTGTACGCCCCCGAGGCCGTCGACGCCGCCCTGGCGGCCGGACCCTCCTGACCGGCCCCGTCACGGCCCCCGCCCGCCGCGCCGCCGTCGCCGCCTTGTCCGGCGCGGGCCGTCCCGCCCCCCCCCCGAAGTGGAGAACGAGCCGTGGAACGCGACAGCACCCCCCAGGCCGCCCCTCGACATGGAGTCGATCACGCTCGAGGGGCAGGGCCTCCAGGTGCTCAAGTTGCTGGCGGCGGGGCTCAAGGACGAGGCGATCGCCCGACAGATGAGCACGACGACCCGCACCGTCCGGCACCGCGTCCAGGACGTGCTGACCGCCCTCAACGCCAAGTCCAGGTTCCACGCGGGCGTCGAGGCCAGCCGGCGCGGCTGGGTCTGATCCGGTCCCGGTGCGGCATCACCCGGGCTTGCGGGCGGCGAACCTTTCGATCACCCCGCGGGCGAACCGCTCGTGTCGTTCGACGACCATCCCGCCGGCCCGCACGTGCCGGAGCGGGCGGCGCCGGAAGTGCTCGCCCGCGCAGGGGACGCTGAAGAGCTCGACGAGCCGTTGGAGGACCCGCACGGGCCAGGTGGCGCCGACGACGTGATCGGCGAGCAGGAGCAGACCGCCGGGGCGCAGCACCCGGATCATCTCCGCCACCGCGCGTTCGTCGTCGGGAATCGCGCACAGCGACAGCGTGCAGACGACCCGGTCGAAGCTGCCGTCCGGGAAGTCCAGGCTGTGGGCGGTGCCGAGCCTCAGGTCCACCTGCCGGCCGAGGGCGGCCGCCCGTCGCCGGGCGAGGTCGAGCATGACGGGACTGAGCTCGACGCCGGTGAGCCGTACGGCACGGGGGTAGAAGGGCAGGTTCAGCCCCGTCCCGATCGCGACCTCCAGGGTGTCGCCCCCGGCCTGTCCGCAGATCCAGGGTCGGGTGTCGCGCAGGAGGCGACGCTCGAAGAAGCTCATTTTCTGGTCGTAGCTGGGGGCCTGCCGGTCCCAGTAACGGCGCTGGCTCTCGTCGGTGCTCATGAGGCCCTTTCTGCGAGGCGGCGGCGGAACAGCTCCATCCTGCCCGTCACATCCCACTGCGTCCCCGCGTCCAGTGCGGCCGGAGGCGCCACCCGGGCGTGCGCGCGTCCGAGTCGGGCCTGCGCTCGGTGCCACCGCCTCGACGGCCGTGCTCCGCGCGCCGGTCCGGGCCTGCCGTGCGGGACAGGCCACGACCCAGCCTGCGCAGGACCCGCTGCGCACGGTGCAGGTGGCGCGGGTTCGGCACACACTCACCGGTGGACAACACCGCGAGATGCGTCGGTGCCGGCCTCCACGCGGCGGGCGAGTTTACGAGCCGACTCGTGCAGCTTCAGACGACCGAGCCGCGGCAACACGACGTGTTTACGGTCCGGTGCGACACGGATGGCGCCGGTGGTGAACCGCACGGACGGTGTCGTCCGGCGACGAGCCTTCAACCGCGGGAAACCGGCCGGTCGTCCGGCCCGTCTACCGGTTCGGGAATCGGCCCAGTTGTTCAACCCGCGGGCGAGGGCGTCCAGACCGGTGTTGAACGCTTCCTTCGAGCACTCCGCCCACCACGGCGCCACGTCGGCTTTCGCCGTGTTCCACGCTTTGCGTAGCGCCGGAAGCGACCACGACACCGTCGGGGTGAGCTGGTCATCGGGCACACCGTAGGTGCGCTCGGCGGCCCGCTGGTCCATGACGGCTTTGACCCGGGCAAGCGCCCAGTTGTAGGCGACACGAGCCGCTCCCGCATGCGCGAGAACCATCCGCTCCTGCCCGGCAGTTAAGGTCCAACGCGAACCGGTACGCCTGAACCGTCCTCACGATACGTCACCCGCAGCGGCGGCCTCGACCGCCCGGCGGGCACCAGCAGATCCTGCCCCGTCACCCATCCAATGACGCGGACGACCCGACGGCTCAGATCGGCGCGCTGACCCCCCACCAGACGCCGACACAGACGACAAACTACCCAACCCTGACGGCCGAAGCCAGCGACTCACCGACCATGTTGGACCACCCGACCCGACAAGCCGGCCGCATACCGACGCCGAACGGCGACACACGAAACGCCCTCCGACGCCGCCCATTCCCTCACGCCAACGGACAACCACAGCGCCCAAGGCAGCTAACGCTGCCTCGCTTGCCACCTGGTGGCATCCCCGCGGCGTACCCGATCGTGGACGCCGGGCCGACGGAGGCCGGCGCGACCTTCCGCGGATCCGGGTCGGGGGGCCGGCCGTAGAATCGCAGCCGTGCCCGAGATCGTCCAGTTGCTGGCCTCGCCCGTGCACCGCTACGAGGGCCGGCCGGCCGACGGTCCGGCCCCCGCGCCGCCCGACGAGCTCGTCGAGGAGGTCGAGATCCGCGCCGGGTTGGGCATCGTCGGCGACCGCTACTTCGGCCGGCCGGCGCACCGCGACGCGAGCATCACGCTGATCGCGTGCGAGTCCCTGCCACCCGGCGCCGACCTGACGCAGGTGCGGCGCAACGTCCTGACCGTCGGCATCGCCGTGGACGAACTGGTCGGGTCGGTGCTGGTCCTCGACTCGGGGCAGGGGCCGGTCAGCCTGCGGGTGCACCGGGCCGCCCCGCCCTGCGCCTGGATGGACGTCGCCGTCGGCCCGGGCACCTGGAAGGCGTTGCGCCGCCGTGGCGGGATCCGGTGCGCGCCGCTGACCGACGGCACGCTGCGGGTGGGCCCGGTCGAGGTCGCCGTCCTTCGCTGACCGTGGGCGCCGTCCGGCGATGTTCGGCGGCTGCCTCCGCTGCCGGTGACGACCACGCCCCGGGCGTTCCCGTCGGCGCGAAACCAGGTGTGACAGATGCGCGGACATCGCCGACCAAGAATGTAACGCATCGACGCTTTGCCATTGGTCGATGGCGTGCCGTAGCATGTGGACGGAGATGAACGTGCATGTTAAAGTCGGCCCTCGCGGATCGTCTGGAGTCTGGTCGGACAGGAGACTGAGGGCTGACCGTGTGTGAGACATATCTTCCTGTGAAGAAAGTCCAGCTCGAATAGTCAACGCTTCCGGCGTAGCCACGATGCCGCCGCCGGAACAGTTCCGCGCCGTGTCGACCTCCGCGCCCGCGCCGGCGACCAGATGCGTTCGAGCCAGCCAGACGCTGCTCCCGCCCATGCCCTGAGCAGGAGTTACTCCTACGGCTCGGGTCGTCGTTCCTCGCCACGGGCCGGTCACCGCCGCGGGCCGAGTGAAGGGCAGAGAAAGGCAATGGACAGCTCTCTTTTCGCAAAACTGATCAATCGGAGCCGCCCCGCACTGGCGATCGCGACCGACGCGGCAGGGGGGCCCGAAATGTGGCCCGGAATGCAGTCCAGGGAGTACGCGCGGGTCGACGTCGACCGGGTCAAGGATCCCGACCCGTGGCGCTGGGGTTCGACGCGAGGGGAATGAAGCGACACCGGGCATCCGGTCAGGCGGAAGGCGGCAACCGCGCGGCGGGCCGCCGGGCCGCCCAGGCCGGTGGTCTCGCTCATTGCGTCCTCGGGGAGTCGGGGATGGACAGTCCGGCCCGGTACCGCACCAGCCGGTCCGCGGCCGCGCGCAGCGTCTCCGGCGACTTGCAGATCGCCAGCCGCACCAGGGAACGGCCGGCGTCCGGGTCGTCGTAGAAGGCGACGCTGGGAATCACGGCGACCCCGGCGGCGTGGATCAGGTCCCGGCTCAGCGCCGCGCCGTCGGTGCCGCCGAGGACGGCGGCGTCGAGCTGGACGAAGTAGGTGGCCGGGCAGGGCAGGGTGGGGATGCCGCCCCGCGCCAGCGCGCCGGTCAGCAGGTCACGGCGCTGTTGCAGGTCGTCGCGGATCGCCCGGACCGCCGCGCCCGAGGCGCGGGAGAAGATCGTCAACTGGGCCGAGAACGCCGCGTGCATGGTGGCCCGGTTCCGGGTGGAGACGGCGAACTGGCTCGGTGAGCCGCGGCTGACCGAGCTGGTCGGCGTGCTGCGCGAGGTGAGCCCGCTCTTCCGCCGGCTGTGGGACGAGCACCACGTCACCACCGGCTCGACCCGCCGCTACACCGCCCGTCACCCCGAGCGGGGCGTCGTCGACATGCAGGCGGTGGTGTTGCAGGAGGCGCACGGCTCCTTGAACATCACGTACTTTCTGCCGGCCGACGAGAGCGCTCTGGCCGCGGACGAGGACGGGTGGACCGCGCCGGCGCGGCTGGTCACGTCATGCTGAGAGACGCCGCCGGTGGGATCGTCGGCTCGGGCCGGCCACGGGAAGGGCCGGCCCGAACCCGACGGTCGGGTCAGACGAGGCTGCCGTTGTTGGTGCCGATCTGCGCGGCGTTGGAGATGACGTGGTCGATCATCCCGTACTCCTTCGCCTCCTCCGCCGTGAACCAGCGGTCACGGTCGGAGTCGCGCTCGATCTCCTCGTAGGTGCGCCCGGTGTGGAAGGCGATGCGCTCGATCGTGGTCCGCTTGACGTAGAGCATGTTCTCCGCCTGGATCGCGACGTCGGCGGCCGTGCCGCCGATGCCGCCGGAGAGCTGGTGCATCATGATCCGGGTGTGGGGCAGCGAGTACCGCTTGCCCGGGGTGCCGCAGCAGAGCAGGAACTGCGCCATCGAGCCGGCGAAGCCCATCGCGATCGTGGCCACGTCGTTCTTGATGTACTGCATGGTGTCGTAGATCGCCATGCCGGCGCTGATCGAGCCGCCCGGCGAGTTGATGTAGAGGTGGATGTCGCGCTCGGCGTCCGCCGCGGCGAGCAGCAGCATCTGGGCGCAAATGGTGTTGGCGGACGCGTCGTCGACCTGGGTGCCCAGGAAAATGATTCGTTCCTGGAGGAGCCGGTTGAACACCTGGTCGCCGAAGGACGACTGCTGCTGCTCGGCCCGCATCTGGTAGTCAAGCCCGGTCATGAACCCCTGCCTTCTCATTCGTCGCGTCACTGCTGGTTTCCCGAACGTCATGTTGCCGTACGTCGAAACCAATTCCCAACAGGTTCTGCTGACGGGAGATCTGCTGACAGCAGAAGCCGCCGCGCCCGAGACGGCGCGGCGCGGCGTCCGGATGCCGCGCCGACAGCGAGCCGGCCGCCGCGGGCCCGGCGGGGCCCGAGCGGTCGGTCCGCCCGGCCGGGCCGGTCGTCAGCGGTGGACGGTGCCGCCGCGCCGCCGCCTCCCCGCGGCGCACCTCCGCGCCGACCTGGTCGAGCAGGTCGTCGAGGGTCACCGCGAGAGCGCCGCAGACCGCGGCCAGGACCTCGGAGGACAGCTCCTTACGCCCCAACTCCACCTCGGACAGGTACGGCACGGAGACGTCCGCGGCCGCCGCCGCGTCGCGGAGCGTACGCCCCTGGGCCAGCCGGATCCGGCGCAGGACGGTGCCGATGGCCTGGCGCAGCAGGGGCATCTCGTTCCGCCCTTCCGCCGAAGGTCATGGGCCGGCGGCTGCGGTAGCCGGCCGGAGCGCCACACGCGGGCAGGTCGCACTCTAGCACGCTTCGATCGATGGAATGCCTTCTCCTGCCGTTCCGTCCGATCGGTTTCCCGTCCTGGTAACGCCCAGCGTGGTCGCGGAAAGACCAGGTTCCCTGTGCGCTGGATAGGAATCCCGGAATGGCCGAGTCTTGCAACATCCAGGCGGCGCGGGGCGTCAGCCCGCCGATTCCGGATTCTGGCCAACGACCTTGGGAGCCATTTTTGTCTGCCATGCTTCCTGTTCCGCTGACGGCCCACCAACAGGACATCTGGGCGGCTCACTCGCGTTTTCCGGAACTCAACCAGTTCAACTGCTTCATCTACGACCGGTACACCGGCGAGGTCGACCTGGCGCTGCTCGCCGACTGCCTGGTCCGGGCCGTCGAGCGCAACGACGCCCTCCAGCTCCGCTTCGACGAACGCGACGGGGAGCCGTACCAGTGGCGCCAGGCGTGGACCCCCGAGGTCGAGGTGGTCGACCTGCGCGACGCGCCGGACCCGGCCGCGGCCTGCGCCGAGTGGATGCGCGAGTCCTTCCGCCACCCGTTCGACCTGCGCCGGGGCCCGCTGATCCAGCTGCGCATCCTGCGCGAGACCGACACGGTCACCTACGCCTACGTGCAGTACCACCACATCCTCACCGACGCGTGGGGGATCAACCTCTACATGTGGCAGGTCCGCACCCGACTACGCACACGTGCTGGGCACCGGCGCGCCGGCGCCGCTGGACCCGCCCTCCTACCTCGCGTACGCCGAGCGGGAGCGCGGCTACCCGGACAGCCCCGAGTACGGGGCGGCCAGGGACTTCTTCCGCACCTACCTCGACGGGGCCGAACCGGCGCTGTTCGGCCGCCGCGCGCCGAACGGGGCCCGGCGTTCGGTCACCGAGACCTTCCTGATCCGGCGGGAGGTGATCGACCGGATCCGGGCCCGGGGCGAATCCCCGTTCGGATTCGTCTCCGCGGCGATCTCCCTCTACCTCTCCCGGGTGCTCCGGGCCGACGAGGTCATCCTGGGCGTGCCGGTCGCCAACCGGCTCGACGCCACCGAGCGGGACGTCGTCGGTCACTTCGCCAACACGCTGCCGATGCGGCTCGCGCCCAACCCCGACAAGACCATGCGCGAGGTGGTCGCCGAGGTCCGCTCGGCCACCCGGGCGCTCAAGCGGCACGAGCGCTTCTCCCCCGGCTCGCTCCTGCGGGACCTGCGCCGCCACGGCGCCGGCCACCCGCAGCTGTTCGACGTGACGCTGTCGTACATGCGCTGGTCGCCGCCGGTGGAGATCCCCGGCCTGCGCTACCGGACGGTGGCCCAGAACCCGCCGCACGACCTGGACACCCTCGCCGTGCTGGTCAACGAGATGGACGAGGTCAGCGACGTCGCCGTCGAGGTCGGGTATGCCGTCGACGTCTTCGACGACGACCTGCCGCCCGCGGCCGTGGCCGGGCAGCTGAGCGCGATCATCGAGCAGGCCGCCGCCGCGCCGGACGCGCCCCTGCGGACCATCGACATGCTCTCCGACGCCGAGCGGCACACCGTGCTGCACGCGCACAACGACACCGCCACCCCCTTCCCCGACCAGGCCACCCTGCCCGGGCTGATCGCCGGGCAGACCGCCCGCGCTCCGGAGCGGGTCGCCCTGGTCGACCAGTTCGGCGCGGAGACCACGTACGCCGAGCTGGACGCCTGGACCGGGGAAGCGTCGCTGCTCGACGTGGGCCAGCACCGCGCGCTCAACGCCGACCCGCCGGACCACACCCGGCTGCGGGCGCTGATCGCCAAGGCGTTCACGATGCGCCGGGTCGAGCGGCTGCGCCCGGTGGTCGAGCGGATCACCGACCAGCTCCTCGACCAGATCGCCGACCAGGACCAGGTCGACCTGATGGCCGCCTTCTGCTTCCCGCTGCCCCTCATGATCATCTTCGAGCTGATCGGGGTGCCCGCCGAGGACCGGGAGAAGTTCCGGGAGTGGGGCGAGCGGCAGGGCACCCCGCTCACCTGGGCCGAGGCCGAGGAGCTGACCGGGGAGCTGACCGCGTACCTCGAACAGCTCATCGCCCACAAGCGGGCCCACCCCGCCGACGACCTGCTCACCGGGCTCATCCAGGCGCGGGACAACGACGACAAGCTCAGCGACCCCGAACTCGTCGGCATGACGTACCTCATGATCATGGCCGGGTTCGAGACCACCATGAACCTGCTCGGCAACGGCCTGCTCACCCTGCTGCGCCACCCCGACCAGCTCGCCGAGGTCCGCGCCAACCCGGAGCTGCTGCCGCAGGCCCTGGAGGCGTACCTGCGCTACGACGGCCCGGTCGTGGCCTGCATGCTGCGCTTCACCACCGGCCCGGTCGAGCTGCGCGACGTCACCATCCCGGCCGACTCGTTCGTCCTGGTCAACCTCACCCTCGCCAACCGCGACCCGGAACGCTACGCCGACCCGGACACCTTCGACATCCACCGCCAGATCGAGGGGCACCTCGCGTTCGGCCACGGGGTGCACTACTGCATCGGCGCGCCGCTGGCCCGCATGGAGGGCCAGGTCGGCATCGCCCGCCTCCTCGAACGCTTCCCGAACCTCTCCCTCGCCGTGCCTCCGGCGGCCTGCGCCGCTTCGGCCGCGACCCGGCCGCCGCCGCGCTCGAACGGGTCTGCGAGTACGTCAGCTACGGCGCGGAGGCCGTCTTCTTCGACGACTCGATCTTCTGGAGCGGCAACTTCCCCAACATCGGCGCGTTCTGCACCGCGCTGACGCGGACGCGGGCGGCCGAGCGGATCGAGGACCTGCCGCAGCGGTGCCGGCACTGGATCACCACCGACGACGCGCTCGCCCGCCTGCGGCAACTGCAGTTCGGCTGCCAGGTCACCGCCGACCTGATGACGACCCTGCACAAGGAGTCCGACGTCCGGGAGATCCTGACGCTCATGCGCGAGGCCGGCTGCACGTACGTCTACATGGGCATCGAGAGCCTCTCGGCGCAGGTCGTGGACAACGTGCACAAGAACGTCCGGCGGGTCGAGGGCTTCCCCTGGGAGAACAAGGTCCGCACCGCCCTGGAACGCATCCGCGACGCCGGCATCCCCGTCGGCAGCTCCGTCCTGTTCGGGCTGCACGGCGAGGACCAGGCCAGCATCGCCGAGACCATCGAGGGAGTGGGGCGGCTCATCGACGACGGGCTGCTCGTACTGGCCAGCCCCAACATCCTCACCTACCATCCGGCGACGGCCATCACCCGGATGCACGGCGTCGCCGACCAACTCGACTACCACTCCCCGAAGGTGGAGAACCGCCCCCCGTACACCTTCTTCGAGGAGGCGTTCCCCGGCGTCGTCTCCCGCCAGCTCGACGAAGCCGACATCTGGCACATCCACCAGATGACGGAGAAGAGATGGGGATCGCAGCGCAACTCGGCAGCCGCCGACGAGATGTACGCCGCCCCGACCGGAGCCTAGGAAGACCGGCCCCGCCGAGAAAGGACCCCCGCATGGACTCCATCCTGGACGACCTGCGCGCCATCGTCGCCGAACGGGGACGATCCGTGCCCGACGAGGACTTCGCCATCCGCAGCCTCTGGCGCGTCGACCACCGCTCCCAGCCGACCGTGTACGAGCGGTTCATGGTCTACAGCTTCGTCATGGCGCAGACCGTCCGTCAGGGCTGCTCGTACGCCGACTTCGGCTCGGTGCGGATCGGCCCCTGGACCGACGCGCTGATCGGTCAGGACGCCCGGGAGGTGCGTGGCCTCAGCGTCGAGGAGGACATCGCCATCCTGGACGCGGCCTTCGGCGCGCTGCCGCGGCGGCCGGCCGAGACGCACGTCATCGACGGCTGGCCCGAGCAGAAGGCG
This sequence comes from Micromonospora sp. NPDC048830, assembly GCF_043198215.1. Classification (NCBI taxonomy): domain Bacteria; kingdom Bacillati; phylum Actinomycetota; class Actinomycetes; order Micromonosporales; family Micromonosporaceae; genus Micromonospora; species Micromonospora sp. NPDC048830. Next base: position 72,412 of record NZ_JBICUP010000012.1, on the reverse strand, counting down.
CTGCGCCGGGCCGAGCTGATCGTGGGGGAGACGATGCGGCTGCTCGCCCACGGCGGCCGGCGGGTCGCGCAGATCGGGGTGATGGGCAACCTCATCCACCACCTGCGCGGCGAGGACGTCGACCTGACCGCCAGCGACTTCGACCCCGACCTGATCGCCAACGGCATCCTGGGCGTCCCGGTGGTCTCCGGCGACGAGAGCCCCCGGCTCGTCGCCGAGAGCGACGTCGCCCTCGTCTGCGGCGAGACCCTGGCCAGCCAGACCCTCGGCGAACTGGTCTCCGCGGCGCACGAGCACGGGACGAAGCTGGTCGTCTTCGCGGTGACCGGCTGCCACTTCGCCGAGGAGTACTGCCGTACCTTCGGCATCGACACGGTGATCAGCGAGCCGCAGCCACAGTACCTCTTCCAGGGCCCGTCGACCCTGGAGATCTACCGCCGCTGACGGCGGCCGGCAGTCCGGTGGTGGCGGCGACCGGCCGGCGCCACCCGACTCTGCCGTGGCACCGCGCGTAGCCCGCCGAATGCCCGGTTGCGCCGCCGACCCGGCACCCGTCCTGCTAGACATGCGGGGTGGGTCAGCGACGTCGGCGATCGCAGCGGTCCCCGGACGATCCGCTGGTGCACCGGGTGGCGCCCGGCGCCCGGGTCGACAGGCTGGAGCTGTTCTTCGACCTCGTCTTCGTCTACGCGTTCTTCTCGGTCACGAACACCGCCGCGCGGGAACTCAACGCCGGCGGGCTGCTGCAGGGGCTGTTGATGCTCGCGCTGCTGTGGTGGTCCTGGTGCGCGCACACGGTCGTCGCGAACCGGGTCCGGCTCGGCGAGGGCATCGCCCCGCCGGCGATGTTCGGCGCGATGGCCGCGGTCTTCGTGATCGCCCTGGCCGTCCCGCACGCGTTCGAGGATCAGCCGGGCGGGCTGTACGGCCCGTTGATCTTCGCCGTGGGCTACTTCGCCGTCCGGTCGGTGCACCTGGTGCTGCACTGGTACACCGCCCGCGGCGACCCGCCGCTGCGGCGGCAACTGCGGCGCCTGTCCGCGTCGATGAGCGTGGCCACGGCGCTGCTGGTGCTCGCCGCGTACCTGCCCGAGCACGTCGAAGGGAGGTACGAGAACGCCGTCCGGTTCTCCCTCTGGATCCTGGCCGTGGCCGTCGAGTACGGCACGGGCCTGCGCATCGGGCTGTGGGGCTGGGCGGTCGCCTCGGCCGGCCACTGGGTCGAACGGTTCGAGCTGATCGTCATCGTCGCGTTCGGCGAGAGCATCATCTCCATCGGCGTGGGCAGCGAGCTGACCGGCCAGGCGATCACCTGGCTCACCGTCGTGACGGCGATGCTCGGCATCACCGTCATCGCCACGCTCTGGTGGGCCTACTTCGACCTCGTCGGACCGGCCGCGCTGCACACCATGCACGGCACCCACGGCACCGCCCGGGTGGCGCTCGCCCGGGACGGCTACATCTACCTGCACCTACCCATGATCGCCGGGCTGATCACCCTGGCCCTCGGCGCCAAACCCGTGCTCCACCACCTCGGAACCCTGGGGGTCGATCTCCGCGCACCGCTGCCCGGCTCCGGCGTGGCGCTCGGCTACGGCGGCGTGGCGCTCTACCTGCTCGGGCTCGTCGGCTTCCAGCTACGCGTCCTCGGCACGCTGCTCTGGACCCGACTGATCACCATCGTGCTCGTGCTGGGGCTGACCCCCGTCGCCGTCCGCCTGCCGGCCCTGGCGGCCGTGGCCGTCCTCACCGCGGTCTGCCTGGCGCTCCTGTCCACCGAACTCGTCGTCCTGCGGCAGTCCCGGCACGCGCTGCACGACGCCGTCAGGCGGGAGCGGGCCGCCCACGAGGCCCGCGAGACCGAGTGGAGACGCGAACCGTACGGGTGATTGCCCTTGGGCGTGTTCACCTCGCGTGCCACGCCCACCACTGGGAGCAGATTGTCCGGGGCGGACGTTAGCGTGCCCGCCATGGGAAGTGACAGCGACGCCGTCCTGCGCGAACCGGCCGGGGCTGCCTGGCGGCCTGTCCGACGCGGCGTTGGAACCCGAGGGAACTGGGTACGGTGCCGGTGTGCAGGTTGGATTCGCCCCGCCCGTGTCCGGCTCGTGGGCCACGCCGGAGAACATGGTGCACGTCGCCCGCCGGGCCGAGCAGCTCGGGTACCACTCGCTGTGGACGTTCCAGCGGCTGCTGGTGCCCGCCGACCTCGGTTGGAGCGAGACGTACCACAGCGTGCAGGACCCGCTGACCACGCTGGCGTTCCTGGCGGCCCACACCGGGCGGATCCGGCTCGGCGTCGCGGTGCTCGACATGCCGTTCCTGTCCCCGGTGGTGCTGGCCAAGCAGGCCGCGACGCTGGACGTCCTCGCCGGCGGGCGGCTCGACGTCGGGCTCGGCCTGGGCTGGGCGGAGGAGGAGTACCAGGCCACGGGCGCGAGCCGGCACCGGCGGGGCCGGCGGGCCGAGGAGTTCCTGGCCGTGCTGCGCGCCCTGTGGCGGGACGAGGTCGCGGCGCACCGGGGGGAGTTCTACCAGGTCCCGCCGACGCGGATGCAGCCGAAGCCGGTGCAGCGCCCGCACCCGCCGATCCTGCTCGGCGGGCATGCGCCCGGCGCGCTGCGCCGGGCGGGTCGGCTCGCCGACGGCTGGGTCAGCGGCAGCCAGGCCGACCTGCGGGGCATCGGGGCGGCGGTCGCGACGGTCCGGGCCGCCGCCGACGACGCGGGTCGGGACCCGGCCGCGCTGCGCTTCGTCTGCCGGGGCGCCGTCCGGGTCCGCCCGGCGGGCCCCGCCGACCGTGAGCCGCTGACCGGCACGCTGGGGCAGATCCGGTCGGACCTCGGCAGGCTGGCCGAGGCGGGGATCACCGAGCTGTTCGTCGACCTGAACTTCGATCCGGAGATCGGCTCGCCCCGGGCGGACCCGTACGAGTCGTTGCGCCGGGCCGACGAGGTGCTCGACGCCCTCGCTCCGGGCCGCTGACCCGGGCACCCGCGGGCGGAAGGGCGAGCGCGCCGACAGCGGCCCGCGCGGTCAGCCGGGCTGGCCGGGCGCGCCCTCGGTCGCCGACCACGCCGACCAGCGGGTGATTGCGACCGCGACGACCGGCCCGTCCGGCGGCCGGTCGGCGTACTGCGGGTACTTGGCGACCAGCGCCGCGCGGGCCGCGTCCTCCTCCGCCGGGTCGTCCACCACCCGGCCGTGCCCGTCGAGCCGGACCCACCACAGCGTCGACCAGTCCTCGTCGTAGCAGTCGACGAGCAGGCACGCCTGCCCCGTCGCGCGGATGTTCTCCAGCCGGCGCAGCCGCCGGTGGCGCTTGGGCTTGTGGTCCACGGCGTGGTAGGCGACGTCGCCGAGCAGGGCGAAGCACACCGCCACCAGGTGGGGGCGGCCGTCGGCCCCGACGGTGGCCAGGCGGGCCACCCGGGCCGAGGCGACCCGGTCCCGCGTCGCGTCGCCGGTCACGACCGCGCTAACCGCTGCTGCGTTCCACGTACGGCGCCGACGGGTTGATCAGGTCCCAGAGCTTCGACGGGAGTTGGGCGACCGCGTCGGAGTACTGGCCGGGGGTGACGGCCTCGCGGAGGGTGTCGAACACCGCGCGCACGCCGGCCTCCGCCAGCGGCACGTCGACGCCGGCGCGCCCGCTGACCCGTTCCACGAACACGTCGCGGCCGAACTTCTCGGCGGTCTCGGTGGCCGCGAACGCGTAGCCCCGCAGGTCCTCGGGCAGTTGGTCGGCGAGGTCGCGGGCCTCGCCGCCGTCGATGCGTTCCGCCAGGGTCGTCAGGGTGGCCCGGGTGATGTCCGCCGCCTGCTCCGCCGACGTCCGTGCCCGTTTCGCCACCGAGCCGATGAAGTCCTCGCTGTTCACCTGTGGGGCCTCCTCGTCGGGCTGGGTGCGCCCGTCTACCCGCGCCCCGCTGCCCCAAACGGCGCCGCCCGCACCCCCGTGGCCGGCAGATCGGTGGATACGGGACAGGGCAGGGGTTTCCCTCGCTACGGTGGGTGCCGGAGGCGATGCCGGTGACGATGGAAGCAGAGCGGACCCTGGGCGAGGAGCAGCTCACCCAGCTCCGCGAACTCGCCGCCCAGCTGCGGGTCGACGCGATCCGCTGCAGCACCCGGGCCGGCTCCGGGCATCCGACCTCCAGCCTGTCCGCCGCCGACCTGCTCGCGGTGCTGATCTCCCGGCACCTGCGCTACGACTGGGCGGACGCGTGTCACCGGGGCAACGACCACCTCGTCTTCTCCAAGGGCCACGCCTCGCCGCTGCTGTACTCGGTCTTCAAGGCGGTGGGCGCGATCACCGACCAGGAACTGGTCGACACGTACCGGCAGTTCGGGTCGCGCCTGCAGGGGCATCCCACCCCGGCGCTGCCCTGGGTCGACGTCGCCACCGGGTCGCTCGGTCAGGGCCTGCCGGTCGGCGTCGGGATCGCGCTGGCCGGCCAGTACCTCGATCGCCTGCCGTTCCACGTGTGGGTGCTGTGCGGCGACAGCGAGACGGCCGAGGGCTCCATCTGGGAGGCGCTGGACAAGGCCGGGCACTACGGGCTGCGCAACCTCACGGCGATCGTCGACGTGAACCGGTTCGGGCAGCGGGGGCCGACCGAGCTGGAATGGGACCTGGACACCTACCGGCGGCGGGTCGAGGCGTTCGGCTGCCAGGCGATCGTGATCGACGGGCACGACCTCGCCGCGATCGACGACGCGTTCGGCCGCGCCCGCCGGGCGACGGGCCCGACGGTGGTGCTGGCCCGGACGGTCAAGGGCAAGGGGGTGCCCGAGGTCGAGAACAAGCCGGGCTGGCACGGCAAGCCGCTCAAGCCCGACGCGGCCGAGCAGGCCGTGGCGGCCCTCGGCGGGGTGCGCCGGATCCGCGTCGACGGGCCGCGGCCCGAGCCGGTCCCGCCCGCACCCGCCCGGCCGGCGGGCCGGCGGCCCGAACTGCCCCGGTACGACAGGGGAGCGAAGGTGGCCACCCGCAACGCGTACGGCGACGCGCTGCGCGCGCTGGGCGTACGCCCGGACGTGGTGGCCCTCGACGGCGAGGTCAGCGACTCCACCCGCGCCGACCGGTTCGCCGAGGCCCACGCCGACCGGTACTTCGAGATGTTCATCTCCGAGCAGCAGTTGGTCGCCGCGGCGGTCGGGCTGCAGGTGCGCGGCTACCGCCCATTCGCCTCGACGTTCGCCGCGTTCCTCTCCCGCGCCTACGACTTCGTCCGGATGGCCGGCGTCTCCGGGGCCGACATCGCCCTGTCGGGGTCGCACGCCGGGGTGGAGATCGGTGCGGACGGGCCCTCGCAGATGGGGCTGGAGGACCTGGCCGCGATGCGCGCCGTCCAGGGGTCGACGGTCCTCTACCCCAGCGACGCGGTGTCCTGCGCCGCGCTGGTCGCCGAGATGGTCGACCGGAAGGGCGTCAACTACCTGCGCACGACCCGGGGCGGGCACCCCGTGCTCTACGACAACGACGAGACCTTCCCGGTGGGGGGCAGCAAGCTGCTGCGCGGCGGGTCCGACGACCGGGTGGCGCTGATCGGCGCCGGGGTGACCGTGCACAACTGCCTCGGCGCGGCCGAGGAGTTGGCGGGGGAGGGGATCGCCGCCCGGGTGATCGACGCGTACTCGGTCAAGCCCCTGGACGCCGACCGGGTGCTCGCCGCCGTCCGCGACACCGGCGGCCGGCTGGTGGTCGTCGAGGACCACTACCCGGAGGGTGGCCTGGGCTCGGCCGTCCTGGAGGCGCTGGCCGACCTTCCCGAGCCGGTGCGGGTGAGGCACCTGGCGGTACGTGGGCTGCCGACCTCGGGGACGCCCACCCAGCTGATGGACCAGGCCGGGATCGGGGTGGACGCGATCGTCGCGGCGGCGCGCGCCCTGACCTGACGCCGGGCCGGGTTCGGCCGGCCCGCGGCCCCCGGCGCGCGGCGTTCCGAGGAACTGCGCGCGTGGGGGTGCGAGCCCGCAGGGATGCGCGGCCCGCCTACGATGCGGGGCGTGGCGGACTTCGATGCGCCGGTCGTGTCCCGGGTGTGGCGGCAGCAGGGCTTCTGGTCGCAGGCAGCCGAGGCCGCGAAGCACCGGATCACCTGGGCGCGCCGGGGCGTCGCCGCGCTCACCGTCGTCGCGGCCGTCGCCGGCACGGCGGCGGCGCGGCTCGCCGGTGTCGCCCCGGCCGTCGGCCGGGCGCTGGCGATCGTCGCGGCCGCGGCGCTGCTGCTGGTGCCGCTGCTGGCGCGGTCGGCCTCGCCCGCCGCCGTCCGCGGGTGGACCAGGCTCCGATCGGCCTCCGAGGCGGTGAAGGCCGAGGTGTACGGGTACCTCGCGGGCACGGCGCCGTTCGCCGACGCGGACCGGGACGCCGTCCTGCTGCGCCGGTTCGACCGGCTCATGGACGACGCCGGCGACCTGGTCGGGCACACGCTCGACCGCACGCCGGTCCAGCGGCCCCTGCCGCCGGTCTCGGACGTGCCGACCTACCTCGCCGAGCGGGTGCGGCGCCAGGTCGACGACTACCTCCTCCCGGCGGCGCGGCGGGCGGGCCGGGCGGCGGCGCGGACCGGGTACGCGGCGACCGCCCTGACGATCGTCGCGGCCCTGCTCTCGGCGACCGTCGGCGTGCTCGGTGACGGTCTCGGCCTGAGCGCGTGGGTGGGCGTGGCGGCGGCCGTGACCACGGCGCTGACGGGCTACGGCGCCGCCCAGCGGTACGAGCAGCAGCAGATCGAGTACGCCCGCGCGGCCGACCAGCTGACCCGGCTGTGCCTCACCCGCGAGGCGGGACAGGGCTGGACCGACGACGACGCGTTCGTGGCCGAGGCCGAGCGGATCATCGCACTGTCCAACGCGGGCTGGATGGCGAGGATGATCGAGGAGGATGGCGCGGCGCAGCCGTGACATCACCCATCGCACCATATAGGATCGTCGATAACCTTTTTGTCGACTGTCACCGTGATCACGGCCGCCGAGGTGCCGGAGGCGGTGGCACTCGGGGATCTGTCCATCTTCGACCCACATGGAGGACTCGACGTGGACACCACCGCACGTCAACTCGATCCGACCGCGACCCCTGCCCCGCTCGGCGACGTCCGGCACACGCCGCTCGGCCGCATCCCGCTCGACCGGGCCCGCGCCGTGGCCCGCGTGGACGACCGGAGGGCGGAGCGCCCTGCCCGGGTCGATGTCGCAGCCTTCGCCTCCTCGATCTGATCCCGCCGCGCCGGCCGCGCCCGTCGCCCCACTGAGCCAGTACGTCCTCAAGCTCACCAGCCGCTGCGATCTGGCCTGCGACCACTGCTACGTCTACGAGCACCCCGACCAGTCGTGGCGGCACCAGCCGCGGGTGATGACGTCCGCCACGGTGGAGGCCGCCGCGCGCCGTATCGGGGAGCACGCCGCGGCGCACGGGCTCGGCACGGTCCGGGTGGTGCTGCACGGCGGGGAGCCCCTGCTCGCGGGGGCCGCCCGGCTCGACCGGACCGCCGCCACCCTGCGCCGCGTCATCGGCCCGGTCGCCCGACTCGACCTGCGCATGCAGTCCAACGGCCTGCTGCTCACCCCGGCGGTCTGCGACGTGCTCGTCGCCCACGACGTCAAGGTCGGGATCTCCCTCGACGGCGACCGCGCCGCCAACGACCGGCACCGCCGGCACGTCGACGGCGCGAGCAGCCACGCCCAGGTGCTGCGGGCCCTGGCGCTGCTGCGCCGTCCCGCGTACCGCGGCGTCTACGCCGGCATCCTGTGCACCGTCGACCTCGCCAACGACCCGATCCGGGTGTATGAGGCACTGCTTGCCGAGCAGCCGCCGCGCGTCGACTTCCTCCTGCCGCACCACAACTGGGACCGGCCCCCGGTCCGCCCGGACGGCGCCGCCACGCCGTACGCCGACTGGCTGCTCGCGATCCACCGGCGCTGGCTGGAGGACGGCCGTCCGGTGCCGGTCCGGGTGCTGGAGTCCCTGCTCGCCACCGCGGCCGGCGGCGTCAGCGGGACGGAGGCGGTCGGGCTGGGCCCCGCCGACCTGGTCGTGATCGAGACCGACGGCAGCTTCGAACAGGTCGACTCCCTCAAGTCGGCCTACCACGGCGCCGCCGCCACCGGCCTGGACGTCTTCCGGCACCGCGTGGACGACGCCGCGGCCCACCCCGGCATCGCCGTCCGGCAGTCCGGCCTGACCGGCCTGTGCGACACCTGCCGGGCGTGCCCGGTGGTCGAGGGCTGCGGTGGCGGCCTCTACACCCACCGGTACCGCTCGGGCAGCGGCTTCGACAACCCGTCGGTCTACTGCGCCGACCTCGCCGCGCTCGTCCGGGAGACGGCCCCGGCCCCGGCCCCGGCCGCCGAGGCGCCGTCCGGGCCGGCCGACGCGCTGAGCCCCGTCGTCCTCGACGACCTCGGCGCAGGCCAGGGCACCGGCGAGTCCGTGGGCCACCTCGCCTCGATCCACCTCGGCGTGACCCGCGCGCTGGTGGTCGCGCTCAGCCCCGAGGCGGCCGGCGACCCGCTCGCGGCGGCCGGCTGGGACCTGCTCGTCGACCTCGACGTCGCCGCCCCCGACGCGGTGCACACCGTGCTCAGCCATCCCTTCGTCCGGCGCTGGGCGCAGCAGTGCCGGGCCGAGGCGGCCGACCACCTGCCCCACCTCGCGTGCGTCGCCGCCGCCGCCGCGGTCCACGCCCGCGCCGACGCGGAGCTCGCCGTCCCGGCCCGCGCCGGCCTGGTCCACCTGCCGACCCTCGGCGTGCTCGCCCTCGACACCGACGCGGACACCGCCACGCTGTCCGTGTCGCGGGGCGAGGTCGAGGCGCGGGCCGGGGGACGGTCGGTCCGGATCCGGCCGGACGAGCCGGAGAACCCGGACGGGTGGCGGCCGGTGCGACGGGTCCGCCCCGGAGGGCGGGACATCCTGCTGGAGGACACCGACCCGTACCGGGACTGCTTCGGCCTGCCGCCGACCGGCCGGCTCGCCCCCGAGGCGGCCGAGCGGTGGGCCGCCCAGGTGCGGCGGGCGGTCCGGCGCGTCGACACCGAGGCCGAGGACTACTCCGCCGGGGTCCGTACGCTGCTGCGGGCCGTGGTGCCGCTGCGTCCGGACCCGACCGGCCGGTCCCGTAGCGCTGCCGCCCGGTCGGCGTTCGGCGCGGTCGCCGTCACTCCGGCGGCCGACGACGCGGCGCTCGCGGTCCTGCTCGTGCACGAGGTGCAGCATCTGAAACTGGGCGCGGTGCTCGACGTCTGCGACCTGTTCGACCCGGCCGACCCCCGGATGCTGCGGGTGCCCTGGCGCGACGACCCACGCCCGGTGGAGGGCGCCCTGCACGGGGTCTACGCGCACCTCGCGGTCGCCGACGTGTGGCGGCGGCGGCCGGGCCGGGCCGCGCTGGTCACCTACCGCCGCTACCGGGACTGGACGACAGGGGCGATCGACGCGCTGCTCGACCTCGGCGCGCTGACCGAGGCGGGCGAGCGGTTCGTGCGCCGCATGCGGGCCACGGTGGACGGGTGGCCGTGACCGCCCGCCCCGCCCGGCGTCCGCCGCGGGTCGGGCAGCACGGGTTTGGCGGCGGTGGTTACTGTGGTCGTCCTCAGGGGACGGCGCCGGGCGGGAGCGGCAGGTGGCGGAGGAACAGTTCCGGGAGGACGAGGGCGCCCCCGTGTTCTTCCTCAGCTATGCCCGCACCCGCAATCGGGTGTCGGCGCCGCCGCGGGACACGAACCAGAAGGTCTTCCAGCTCTTCGTCGACCTCTCCGACCACGTCGTCGAGCTGCTCGGCCTCGGTGCCGGACGGACGGCGGGCTTCATGGACCGGATGCTCGACGGGGGGCAGCTGTGGACCGAGGACCTCGCGTTCGCCGCCGGCCACTGCCAGGTGTTCATCCCGTTGATCTCCCCGCAGTACCTGCGCAGCCAGTGGTGCGCCCGGGAGTGGGACGCGTTCACCCGCCGCCGCACCCTGCCCCGACTGGGCGCGGAACCGTCGGCGGGGGAGACCCCGGTCATCCCGGTCAACTGGTCGGTGGTGGACCGGCGCGACGTGCCCGAGGTCGTGTCGCGACGGCAGATGTTCACCCCCACCCGGCTACCCTCGGACATCGCCCCCCAATATCACGACGAGGGCATATACGGCCTGCTGAGTCTCGGCCGCAACGGCAAGGACGCCTACGACGCGGTGGTCTGGCGACTGGCGCAGCGCGTCGCCCGGGCGTACCGGACGCACTGGGTCGAGGCCGGGGTACCGACCGACATGCGCCAGCTGCGCGACAGCTTCGAGGAGGGCCGGCATGACCTGGTCTGACACCTCCCTGGCACGCCGCCCGGCCGGACGCGAGACGTACTTCTTCCTCAGCTACGCCCACTCCGTGCCGCTGTCGGCCGCCGCCCGCCCCGACACCGACTACTGGGTCAGCCGGTTCTACCAGGACCTGGCCGCCGCCGTCCGCGCCCGCGCCAGCCGAGCCAGGGAGCTGGAGGCCGGGTTCTTCGACGGGCAGGTCAACCCCGGCGCCGACCTCAAGCAGGCGCTCACCGACGCGCTGAGCCTCGCCCACGTCTTCGTGCCGCTGTACTCGCCGAACTACTTCCGCAACGCGTGGGCCCTCGGCGAACGCGAGTCCTTCCGCAGCAGGCTCGCCCGGCTGGCGCCCGGCCGGGCCGAGCGGCACATGCTGCCGGTGCTCTGGATGCCCCTGCCCTCCTGGGGGGACCGCCCGGAGACGACCCGGGCGCTCGAGCTGGTGCGCGACCCGGACGAGCGCGCCGACTACGCCGAGAACGGGCTGCGGGCGCTGTGCAAGCTCAGCGCGTACCACCGGCAGTACGAGAGCCTCCTCGCGGCGCTCGCGGACCGGATCGTCACGGTCACCGAGGCCGAGCCGCTCGCCCCGTCCCGGGCCGCGACCCTGACCACCAACCCGGTCACCGACACCGGGGGGCAGGCGCTCGTGGTCACCGCCCTCACCGTGGCCGGCCCGCCCTGGCGGCCGTACGGGAACCAGCACGAACTTGCCGTGGCCGACTACGTCGCCGCCACCGCCGAGCGGCTGGGCCTGCCGACCCGGGTCGTCGACCTGCCCGAGGCCCGGATCCGGGCGCCGCGCAGCCCCGTGGTCGTGCTGGTGGACGCCGCCGTCGGCGCCGAGGCCGCCCGCGCGGCCCTGGCCGGCCTGCCGCAGTGGGTGGTCCCGCTCGTCATCGCCGTCGACCACGGGCGCGTCGAGCCCACCCCGGAGGCGATCGCCGGTACGTTGCAGGACGCCCGGCTCCCCCGGGTGCTGCCGGTGCGCACCATCGAGGAGTTCGAGCGCTGCGCGCCGCTGCTGGTGACCGAGGCGCGCAAGCAGTTCCTCAGGCACGGTCCGGTCGATCCGCCGGACGGCCCGCACGCCCCGAGGCCGAGCCTGGGGCCGGTGCGGGCGCCCGACGTACGGCGAGGGAAGGAAGATCGATGACGCCACCCCGTGACGGTCAGGTCGTCACCTTCTACTCCTACAAGGGCGGCACCGGCCGCACCATGGCGCTGGCCAACACCGCGTGGATCCTCGCGGCGAACGGCCAGCGGGTGCTCGTCGCCGACTGGGACCTGGAATCCCCGGGCCTGCACCGGTTCTTCGCCCCCTTCCTCGACCCGGAGCAGGTCGCCACCACCGGCGGCGTGATGGACCTGATCCTCGAGTACGAGTGGGAGAACGCCCGGCGCGAGGAGACCGGCGACGCCCGGCCCGGCGACTGGCACCGCGAGTACGCCCGGGTGCACACGTACGCCTTCTCCGTGGGCTGGGACTTCCCCGGCGGCGGCAGCCTGGACCTGCTGCTGGCCGGCCGGCACAACCCCGACTACGCCACCAGCGTCACCGGCCTGAACTGGGACAACTTCTACAACCGCCTGGGCGGCGCCCAGTTCTTCGACGCGCTGCGCGCGGACATGAAGCGCAACTACGACTACACGCTGATCGACAGCCGCACCGGGATCAGCGACGTCGCCGAGATCTGCACCATCCACCTGCCGGACGTCCTCGTCGACTGTTTCACCCTCAGCGACCAGGGCATCGACGGCGCCGCCAGCGTGGCGGCCCGGGTCCGCGGCTACGAGGGCCGGCGGGCGCGCCGGGTGCTGCCCGTGCCGATGCGCGTGGACGAGGGGGAGAAGAGCAAGACCGACGCGGGCCGGTCGCTGGCCATGCAGCGCTTCGCCGGGCTGCCCGCCGGCATGACGGAGGCCGAGCGGCAGGAGTACTGGCTGACCGTCGAGGTGCCGTACCGGGCGTACTACGCCTACGAGGAGACCCTGGCGACCTTCGGCGACGTGCCGGGCAGCCGCGGCCTGCTGTCGGCGTACGAGTCGCTGACCCGGCACATCACCGGCGGGCGGGTCACCGCGCTGCCCCGGATGGACGAGGGGCTGCGGCGACAGACGGTCCAGCGTTTCGAGCGCAAGCCGGTGGTCGTCGAGGAGCTGATCGTGCTGCGGTACGTGCCCGAGGACCAGGCCTGGGCGGAGTGGGCCCAGATTGTGCTCAACGCCGTCGACCTGCGGGTGCTGGCCGCCCCGCTGGACACCCCGGTCGCGGTGCCGGCCGGCACCGCCTCACGCGAGCTGCACCTGGTCTCCCGGGCGTACCTGGCGGCCCGGCGCGAGCGCGGCGGCCGGCAGGTGGGCTCGCCCCCGCTCGTCCTGCACCTGGACGACACCACGCCGTCGGTCGACACGCCGCCGGGCAACTGGGCGACCGTGTACGAGCGCGGCGCGGCCGCCGCCGCGGAGCAGGTGTGGGAGCTGGTCGGGCGGGCGGCGGACGGGCGTACCCGCGGGCTGCCGGCCACCCGGTACCCGGCGGCCGAGCCGATGGTCTTCTACGCGCCGGCGCGCAACGTCCGCTTCACCGGCCGCGAGCGGCTGCTGCTGGCCCTGCGCGAGCAACTGAAGACGGCGGCGCGCGAGCGGGTGCCGGTGGCCCTGCGCGGCGGCGCCGGCATCGGCAAGACGCAGCTGGCCGCCGAGTACGCCTACCGCTTCCGCGGCGCGTACGACGTCGTCTGGTGGGTCGACGCCGACCCGCCGCAGTTCGTCGACGTGCGCTTCGCCGACCTGGGCCGGCGCCTCGGCCTGCCGGAGCAGCCGACCGTGCCGGAGAACACCCGCGCCGTGCGGCAGTGGCTCGGCCGCGGCGGCGGGCGCGGCGAGGACGAGCCGCCGCTGCGCTGGCTGGTCGTCTTCGACAACGTCGACCAGTACGAGCACGTCAAGGAGTACCTGCCGCAGGGGGACGGGCACGTGCTGGTCACCACCCGCAACCCGGACTGGGGCGACCTGGCCCGGGCCGTCGACGTCAGCGCGTTCCAGCGCGACGAGAGCGTCGCCCACCTGCTGGGCCGCACCCGGCAGCGGGGCATGTCGATGGCCGAGGCCGAGCAGGTGGCCGAGGCGGTGGAGGACGTGCCGATCCTGGTCGCCCTGGCGGGCGCCTGGCTGGCCGACAGCGTCGAGTCCGTCGCCGACTACCTGGCGGGGCTGCAGCGCACCGGCCCTGAGCGCGACGTGTGGAAGCGGTCCCTGGAGCGGCTGCGGGAGCAGTCGCCGGGGGCGTACCGGCTGCTCCAGCTGGCCTCCGTGCTCGCCCCGGACATCGCGCTCGACCTGCTCTACGGCGACCAGGTGGCGAAGGTCGTCGCCGCCCACGACCCGAGGGTCGCGGCACAGGTCGCGGACCGGGTCGCGGAGCGCGACATCGCCGCGGCGCTCGTGCAGCGGATCAACCGGCTGGCGTTGATCAAGGTGGACCTGCACGCCCAGCGGGTGCAGGTCCACCGCCTCCTGCAGGCGGCTCTGCGGGCCCGGATGTCCCCGGACGAGCTCGACGAGGCCAAGCACGACGTGCACCGCATCCTCGCCGGCTCCCGCCCCTCCGGCGAGGTGGACGACCCGGCGCTCAACGACCAGTTCCGCATCCTCTGGCCGCACCTGGACGGCTCGGACGCCATCTTCTGCTCCGACCCCGGCGTCCGGCAACTGGTGATCGACCGGGTCCGGTACCTCTTCCTCAGCGGCGGCTACGAGCAGGGCGAGCGGTACGCCCGGCAGGCGGACGAGACCTGGTCCGAGGCGCTCAAGGGGCTCTCGGGCAACAAGGACGCGCACCGGGCGCTGCTCGTGCAGCTGCTGCACCTGCGCTTCAACCGGGCGAACCTGCTGCGCAGCCTCGGCCGCTTCGAGGCGGCCCGGCAGATGGACGCCGACACGCTGCGCCAGCAGGAGGAGCTGCGCCCCGAGAACATCTCGTACACCCTGATGACCGCCGGCGGGTACGCCGCCGACCTGCGCGCCCTCGGCCGGTACCAGGAGGCGCTGGAGCGGGATCTGCGGACGTACGCGGCCTCGGTGGAGGTGTTCGGCGAGGACCACCGGCGCACGCTGAACGCGGCCAACAACCTGGCCGCCTCGTACCGCCTGATGGGCCAGTTCGACAAGGCCCTCGACGGTGACGAGGCGACCTACCGGCGGCTTCGCCTCGTCCTCGGCCCCCACCACCCGCGCACCCTCAACTCGGCCAACAACCTCGCCCGCGACCTGCGCGAGACCGGCGACTACCAGGCCTCGGTGACGATGCTGGAGGACACCGTCGAGGGGTACCGGCGGCTGCTCGGCGAGCAGTCGCCGGCCGTCCTGCCCGTGCAGGCGAACCTCGCGGCGTCGCTGCGCAGCCTCGGGCGGGTCGCCGAGGCGGCCCGCCTGCTCGACGACGCGTACGAGCGGCTGCGGTCGAGCATGGGGCCGGCGAACCCGGAGACCATGTTCAGCCGGCTGAGCCGCAGCGCCAACCTGATGCTCCAGGGGCGGGCGGAGCTGGCCCGGGCGGAGCTGGCCGAGGTCGAGCAGGCGCTCGCCCAGGTGTTCGGCCGCGAGCACCCGTACACGCTGGTCTGCCGGGTCAACATGGGCGTGGCCTGGTGGGACGCCGGGAACACGGGCCCGGCGTACGAGCTCACCGCGGCCGCGGCCGGGGCGCTGCGGGCGGCCCTGGGTGACCGGCACCCGTTCACCCTGGCCGCGGCCAACAACGAGGCGGTCTTCACCGCGCTCGGCGGCGACCCGGCCGCCGGCCGGGACCAGTTACGGGCCGTCGTCGACGGGCTGATCGACGTGTTCGGCCCGGACCACCCGGACACGCTGCGCAGCCGGGGCAACCTGGAGATCGCCGACCAGGCGGCGTCCGGGGGGTTGGTCAGCATCGGCTGGACGCGCGTCGCCGACCGGCTCGCCGACCGGGTCGGCCAGGAACACCCGAGCGTCGTCCTGCTGCGCGCCGGCCGGTACGTGCGTCGCGTCCTCGATCCGCACCCCTACTGACCGGGACGGGCGCCGATGAGCAGGTTCCCGCTCACCGGCGCCTCCGCTCCGGTGAGCCAGCGCAGGATGCGCGGCAGTTGCTGCATGGCGTCGAAGTGGGCCGCGCCGGGCTGCACCTCGATCTCGGCGCCGGGGATGCGGGCGGCCAGCCACTGGCCGTGGCTGGCCGGGGCGAAGGTGTCCTCCGCACCGTGCCACAGCCGCACCGGCGTCACCCGGGTGTCGATCGCGCCGAGGTCGAACTTCCAGCTCCGCCGCAGCGCCAGCACGTCGTCGATCCACCCGTACGGCCCGGCCCGCAGCGCCTCCTGGTAGGTGTCGAAGATGATCCCCCGCAGCGCGGCGTCGTTGATGGCCCGGCGATCCGGCAGGCCCATCTGCGTCATCAGGTCGCGCAGCAGGAACCGGGGATCCTCCGCGGCCCGGGCGGCCCGCTGGCGGATCTCCTCGATCACGGCGTCGGTGTCGGGGCTGCCGGCACCGAACCCGCGCACGTTGTCGTTGTTCATGCCGTCGAACCAGTCCAGTTCCATGGCGTCCGACGGGGCGAGGCTGACCAGCACCGCCACCCGGCTGATCCGACCCCGCAGCCGCTCGTCGGCGGCGCAGGCGAGCGCGTGCGGGCCGCCGCCGGAGCGGCCGGCCACGGCGAACCGGGTCAGCCCCAGATCGTCGGCGATCGTCTCGACGTCCCGGGCGGCGTCCGCCACGTCCCGGCCCTCGAAGCGCTCGGAGTCGCCGTATCCGGGACGGTCGTAGGTGACGAGCCGGACACCCATCCGGTACAGCACGATGCCGCGGGGCTTCGGCCCCCGCCGGCTGCCGGGCGTGCCGTGCATCAGGAAGACGGGGAACCCGTCGGGAGCACCGGTCACCTCGTACGCCACCCGCTTGCTGTCCGCGCGGTGGGCGAATCGCGGCCCTGGCCTGCCGTCTCGGGTCACTCCAGCCTGCCTTCCGGTGCCGTAACCAGCCGATACGCGTAACTCGGCATAGAGCGAAGGCGATGGTTCGGTGGCTCCGCCCAATGATTCGAGCCTAACGGTCCGGACCGGGGCGCCGCTATGCGGCGTCGGGACAAGCGGCCGATTCCTGTCGGAAAAGACACCCGCGGTGGTGGTGAGGGTGCAACTTCCACCGGTCCGGGTTCACGATAGTGATAATTTCCGGCCGGCGGCGGTGCGGTCGGCCGTGGGACAATCCGCCTATGGCCGACCAGCCGTTCACCGATGCCGGGTTCGCCTTCCTGCGCCATGTTCGTTTCGGTGAGCTGCCGGCACGGGTGAGGCCCGACGAGACCGTGGAACTGGTCGAGACCGAGCCCCGCCGAGGCCGACCGGAGCCGGCCGGCGGCGAGGAACAGGCGCTGGCTCTTCACGCGGGCGGCTGAACCAGCGGCTCGCCGCCCCGGCGTTTCGTCCGCAATGGACCGAGCGGCCAGGGTCGGGAGGCACTTCGCGTCGTACGACTGGCGGGTTTCCCCCTTCCGTAGCAAGATCTTCGCGCATAGGCTCTCGGCGACCGTGGGTCGGATGGACCCGCGGCGGCCGAGCGGCTCCACCCGCCGCCGCCGAACTGCACCCCCCTCGGCGGCGCACCGGCTGCCTCGGCCACGTCATCGGGCACAGGAGGCAACCGCTCGTGTCGTTACCACAACCAGCCGGGCGTCGGCGCCCGGCGAGGAAACTGTTCACCGCGACGGTGCTGACAGCACTGGCGGTGGCCACCGTCCCCGGTTCGGGCGCCGCGCAGGCCGCCACCGAGCCGGCCCACACCAATCTGTACCTCGTCCAGCTCGCCGACGCGCCGGTCGCCTCGTACGCCGGCGGCGTCGCCGGGCTGGCGGCCACGAAGCCGGCCCGCGGCGGCAAGGTGGATCTCGACTCCTCGTCGACGCGCGCCTACCGCGGCCACCTCGCCGCCAGGAAGGGCGACGTCCGGCGCAAGGGCGGCGTGAGCGCCACCCAGACCGTCCGCGACTTCGACGTGACCTTCAACGGCTTCGCGGCCAACCTCACCGAGGCGCAGGCCGGCAAGCTGCGGCACACCGCCGGCGTGCTCAACGTGTGGAAGAACGAGATCCGCCAGGCGGACACCGTCGGCACGCCGCAGATGCTCGGCCTCGAGGGCCGCAAGGGCGTCTGGGAGAAGCAGTTCAAGGGCGACGAGCACGCCGGTGAGGGCGTCATCGTCGGCATCATCGACAGCGGCATCTGGCCGGACAACCCGAGCTTCGCCGCGCTGCCCGAGCCGCGGCCGGACGCCGCGACCGTCGCCGGCAAGTGGCGGGGCGTCTGCGACCAGGGCGTCACCGGCACCGTCAGCTGCAACAACAAGCTGATCGGCGCCCGTTACTACAACGCGAGCGGGCTCGGCGACCGGTGGCCCGGCGAGTTCAAGTCGCCGCGCGACTACAACGGCCACGGCTCGCACACCGCGTCCACCTCGGCCGGCAACCACGGCGTGGCCGCCACCATCAACGGCCTGTCGGTCGGCGAGCTGTCCGGCATGGCGCCGGCCGCCCGGATCGCCGCCTACAAGGCGCTGTGGCACCAGCCGGGCGGCGGCGCGAGCGGCGGCACCGTCGACCTGGTCGCCGCGGTCGACGACGCGGTCGCCGACGGCGTCGACGTCATCAACTACTCCATCTCCGGCTCGCAGACCTCCTTCGTGGACCCGGTGGAGCTGGCGTTCCTGAGCGCCGCCGACGCCGGCGTCTTCGTCGCCGCGTCCGCCGGCAACAGCGGCCCGGGGGCGAGCACCGTCGCCCACAACTCGCCCTGGATCACCACGGTCGCCGCGAGCACCCACGACCGCGCCTCCACCAAGACCGCGACCCTGGGCAACGGCGCGAGCTACACCGGCGTCGGCGTCGGCGCGGCGGTCCCCGCCACCGGCCTGGTCGACGCGGCCACCGCCGGCAGGTCGGGCGTTCCGGCCGGCGACGCGGAGCTGTGCCTGCTGAACTCGCTCGACCCGGCCAAGGTGACCGGCAAGATCGTGCTGTGCAAGCGCGGCGTCAACGCCCGCACGGAGAAGAGCCTGACCGTCCGCGACGCCGGCGGCGTCGGCATGATCCAGTACAACGACCCGGACAACTCGCTCAACGCCGACTTCCACTTCGTACCGTCGGTGCACGTGGACCGGGCCGCCGGCCTGGCCATCAAGGCGTACGCGGCGACGGCCGGCGCCACCGCGTCCCTGTCCGCCGGCGTCGCGGTGACCGCCCGCGCGCCGGAGATGGCGGCGTTCTCGTCGGCCGGCCCCGCCCGGGCGGGCAACGGCAACCTGCTCAAGCCGGACATCACCGCCCCGGGCGTCGACGTCATCGCGGCGGTCGCGCCGCCGGGCAACAACAACAACCGGTGGGACGCGCTCTCCGGCACGTCGATGTCCAGCCCGCACATCGCCGGCCTGGCCGCGCTGCTGATCGGCAAGAACCCCACATGGTCGCCGATCTGGGTCAAGTCGGCCCTGATGACCACCGCCGGGCAGACGGACAACAGCGGCGCGCCGATCCAGCGCGCCGGCCGCGCCGCGAACCCGCTGGACTTCGGCGCCGGGCACGTGCGGCCGGCCGCCTCGTTCAAGCCGGGCCTGGTGTACGACAGCGGGTACGCCGACTGGGTCCGGTTCCTCTGCGGCACCGGCCAGGTGTCCGGGCAGGCCTGCGCCACGTACGGCACTCTCGACCCGAGCGACCTGAACTACCCGTCGATCAGCGTCGGCGCCCTGCCGGGCCGGCAGACGGTGACCCGTACCGTGACCAACATCGGCAAGGAGGACGGCGAGTACACCGCGAAGGTGGAGGCGCCCGCCGGCTACACCGCGACCGTCTCCCCGTCCCGGATCAAGGTCAAGAAGGGGCAATCGGCGACCTTCACGGTGACCCTCACCCGCACCACCGCGGCGCTGGGCCAGTGGTCGTTCGGCTCGCTGACCTGGGTGCCGGAGGACCGCGACGAGTTCACCGACGTCCGCAGCCCGATCGCGGTGCGTGCCACGGCCGTCTCCGCGCCGGCCTCGATCAACGGCACCGGCGGCACCGGCACGGCGGCGCTGAAGGTGCGCCCCGGCTTCACCGGCACGCTGACCGCGAACGTCAGCGGCGCCGTCCCGGCGCACGTCACCGCGCTCGACCTGGTCGGCACCAACACCTCGTTCAACACGGCCGCGCCGGCCACCGGCCCGGCGGCCGGCAGGATCGACGTGGCCGTGCCGGCCGGCAGCAAGCTGGTCCGGTTCGCCACCTCCGACGCGGACTACGCGGCCGGGACGGACATCGACCTGTTCGCCTACGACGCGGCGGGCCGGCTGGTCGGCACCAGCGCCGGCGGCACCGCCGAGGAGACGATCACCCTCACCGCGGCCGGCACGTACGCCGTGTACGTGGTGCAGTTCGCGCTCCCGGCGGGCCAGACCCAGGCGACCGTCAGGCACTACGACTGGGTGCTCGGCCCGGCCGCCGGCAACCTGACCGCGACGCCGGCGAGTCAGTCGGTGACGACCGGCGTCGACGCGACGGTGACGCTCGACTGGACCGGCCTCACCGCCGGCACCCGCTACCTCGGGCTGGTCGCGCTTGGCGACGGCACCGCTGAGATCGCCCGGACGGTCGTCTCGCTGCGGCCCTGACCGTCCCCGGAACCTGGCCGGCAGCCCCCGCATCGCGGAGACTGCCGGCCAGGCCCTTTCACGGGGCTACCCGATCGGCCGCCGGTCCGGTCAGCGGATCGCGGCCAGGATGCCGTCCCAGAGGCGGACCCGCACGTCCAGCGCGTCGATGATGGTCGCGCCGCACTGCTCCCACTTGGCCTCGTCGTCCTGGCACAGGTCGGCGAGCATCTGCATGGCCATCGGGGTGTGCTCCTCGCCGTCCACCTCGATGTGCCGGGCCAGGTAGTCCACGAAGGTGTCCAGCTTGCCGCCGGCGTTGGCGTTGACCTTCACGACCTGCTCGAACATGTCCGGGATGAGGTCCTCGCGGCCGAACGCGAACGCGGCCGCCTGGCAGTGCACGGGTGCGGAGGTGATGAACCGCCAGGTGGTGTCGACGAACTCCACGGACGGCGCCGGGACGCCCGCGGCGACCAGCGCCTCCGACACCCCCGTGCCACCGCGCAGCAGGCCGATGAAGGCGTCGACGGCGGTCCGATCGGCGCCCGCCTCGGTCATGCCCTCCAGGTACAGCTCGAAGTGGCTGATGAAGCCGCCGCGCAGCTCGTCGCTCTCCTCGACCAGCGTGATGTCGTTGATCAGCCGGCGGCTGCCGGTCGGCCCGGTCGGCACCCACGGCAGCTCGACGCAGGTGAGCTGGCGCTGGAGGGACTTCAGCAGCGACATGAAGTCCCAGACCGCGTAGACGTGGTGGGTCATGAACGTGGTGATCGCCTCGTGCGAGTCCAGCGCCGCGTACAGCGGGTGGGTGACCACCCGGTCGCGGGCCGGGGTGATGCGCCTCTTGAGCCGCTCGATGCCGGGGTGCGTGTCGCCCCAGTCGTACCGTGACATGTGCTCTCCCTCGGTTCGTCGTCGCTCCTGCCACCGGGCCCCACCCGCCGTCGGGCGGGCCCGGTGGCCAGGTCGTGATGGGTGTGGCGGGCCCGCCGGTAGGCGGGCTCAGGCCGCCGCGGGCGCGTCGGCGAGCAGCCCCGCGTGGCGGGTCCGCAGCTCGCGCTTGAGCACCTTGCCGGTGGGGCCGAGCGGGAGGTCCGCCGGCTCCCGGGCGATGACCACCGCCGCCAGCCGGGCCAGCCCGGCCGTGGCCAGCTCCTTGTTGGCCTTCTCGAGGATCGCCGCCTCGCTCCAGTCCTCGGCGTCGGCCTGGAGCTGGACCACCGCGATCGGCGCCTGGCCGCCGTCGGGCGCCGGCACGCCCACCACCGAGCAGTCGCGGACGACGTCCGCGCAGTCGGCGATCAGCACCTCCTCCAGGGGCAGGCTGTAGACCGGCCCGGCGCTGGTGTCGATGACGTCCACCGTGCGGTCCAGGTGGTAGAAGTTGCCGTCCGCGTCGCGGCGGGCCACGTCGCCGGTCAGCCAGTAGCCGTTCAGCTCGAAGCTGCTGGTCAGCCGCGAGTTCTTCCAGTACCCCGGGGTCCGCGACGGGGTGATCACGCCGAGCAGGCCGACGGTCCCGTCCGGCACCTCCTCGCCGCTCTCGTCGAGTACGGCCGCCCTGATGACCGCCTCCTGCGGCCTGCCCACGCAGCGGTCGTTGCGCGGCGTCTCCGGGGTGGTCAGCCCGCCGAACAGGGCCATGCCCATCTCGGACGAGCCGAGCCCGTCGACGAACTGGGAGCCGGGCAGCGACTCGCCGGCCGACTGGTCCGGCGGGAGCAGCCACGCGGCGACCAGCCCGGCCGGGCGCTCGCCCAGCCGGACCAGCCGGCGGATGTGGCCGTAGTGCGCCGAGTCGCCGGTGTTGAACCAGGAGTGCACCTTCGCCGCGCCCCTGACCGGCAGCTCGCCGGTGGCCAGCTCCACGAACGTGCGCGGGAACGAGGCCAGCATGGTCGGCTGGAACGCCTCCATGACCGGCTCGACCACCACCCGGCGCCAGTCCGACATCACCACGGTCGGCAGGCCGAGCAGGACCGCGGTGAGGAAGTAGCTGAGCCCACCGGCGTGGGTGTGCGGCATCAGCGACATCAGCCGGTCGTACGGCTCGGCCGGGAAGCGCACCATGCGGGGCTGCTTGCCGTCCCAGAAGCTGCGGTGGCCGAGGATCGTCGACTTCGGGGTGCCGGTGGTGCCGCTGGAATGGATCAGCGCGCACACGTCGTCGGGCGCGTGCTGGTACGGGTACTTCTGCGGTGGCAGGGGCGCGCCGGCCGCGTCGAACGCCTGCACCTCGGCGGTCAGCGCGAGGAACCGGGGCCGCCGGGCCGGGTCCGCCCGGTACGCGGAGGCCAGCCGGGTGGTGTCGTCGGCGACGATGCCGACCACGCCCACGTGGTCCAGGTAACGCTTCAGCACGTCCGGGCGCATCGCGTCGTTGACCATCGCGGGGATCGCGCCGAGCGCGGTCAGCGCCAGGTAGTGCAGCAGCGGCTCCAGGCCCTCGGCCACCACGATGCCGACCGGCTCGCCGGGGCGCACCCCGTTGGCCCAGTACCACTTGGCGTACCGGTCCCGCAGGTCGGCCAGGTCCTGCAGGCTGTATCCGCGCAGCACCACCTCGCCCCGGTGGTCGGTGCCGTGGGTGTGGACGAACGGCACGCTCCGGTTGGGGTTCATCCGTACCGCGTAGTCGAGGAAGTTGCCGGCGCCGAGGCCCGGCTCGGTCATGAACCGCTGCCGCACGGGCAACGGCGCGAGGGACGTGACGGTCATCGTGTTCTCCCAACGGCTGGAACGGACAGGATCTGGTTGGCCACCCGGTGGCCGGCGCGGATGGCGCCCTCCATGAGCCCGAAGAACTCCGTGCTCGTCTCGGTGCCGGCCCAGTGCACCCGGTGGTGCGCGGCGATCAGGTGCGGGCCGTTGCGGACCCAGTCGCCGGGCCCGGCCAGCGCCGCGTAGCAGCCGCGGCTGTACGGCGCGGACACCCAGTCGGTCACGTGCACGCCGATGGGCGCCGGCAGGTCGGGGAAGAGCGCCGCCACCTGGTCCACCGCCTCGGCCCGCTGGGCGGCGGGGTCGAGCGCGGCGAAGCGGAGCGCCTCGGCGCCGGTGACGAATCCGGTTAGCACGCCCACCGCGCCGTCGGCGGGGGAGTCGTCGACCGTGGACAGCAGCGGGCCGCGGGCGCTGACGGACCAGCCGGACAGGCCGGCGTCCCGCCACAGCGGCGCGGCGTAGACCAGGTGGACCTTGACCGCGCAGCCGGGCCGGGTCCGCCGCCCGGCCCGGGGCGCCGGCAGGCCGGGCCGGTACTCGATGGCGTCGGCGAGCAGCGGCGGCACCGCCACCACGACCGCGTCGCCCCGGTACGCGGCGTCGTCGGTGTGGACCACCGCGGCGTCGGAGTCCTGGTGGATGGCCTGGACCGGGCTGCGCGGCCGCAGCCGGTCGCCGAGGCCCGCGGCGAGCGCCTCGCAGAGCTGGTGCGCGCCGCAGTCCACCCGGTCCTGCTGCGCGCCGCCCTCGAACGCGTTGAGGTAGTTCAGCCCGCCGCCGGAGCGCAGGTAGAACGCCATGTGCAGGACGGAGACGGCGGCCGGGTCGGCGGCCATCATCTCGCCGAGGAACAGCGGGAAGAACAGCCGGGCGTCCGGGTGCCGCAGCGTCCGCTCCGCCCACTCGGCCGCGGTGAGCGCGTCCAGGTCCGCCGCGCCCGGCGTCAGCCACGGCGCGTCCGGCCGGACCCGGGCGGTCACCGCGTCCAGCTCGTCGAACAGCTCACCGAGCGCGACCGCGTTCAGCGGCGGGAAACGCCCGTCGCGGGTCCGCGTCCCGCCGCCCAGCGAGAAGCGGCTGGCGCCGAGCATGGTGGTCGACGTGGTCTTCAGGCCGAGCCGGTCCAGCATGGCGTGCAGCGCGGTGTGCCGGTCGCCGAGGTAGGCGGCCCCGGCGTCCACCCAGCTGCCCGGCGCCACCTCGATGCCGCGGGTCCGGCCGCCGACCCGGTCCCGGGCCTCCAGCACGGTCACGTCGGCGCCCGCGGCGGCCAGGTCGGCCGCGGCGGTCAGCCCGGACAGGCCGGCCCCGACGACGATGACCCTCATCGGCCCGCACCCGCGATCGTCCGCGCGAGCCCGGCCGGGGTGGGCGCGAGCAGGAAGTCGTCGATGGTCAGCTCCACCCCGGTCTCCCGGGCGATGGCGCTGAGCACCCGGGTGGCCAGCAGTGAGTCCCCGCCCTGGTCGAAGAAGTCGGTCTCCGGACCCACCTGCGGTGCGTCCAGGACCCGGCTGAAGATGCGCTCGACGGTGTCGACGGTCATGTCATGCTCTCCCTGGTTCGGCGGCGGTCGATCTTGCCGCTGGGCGTGTGTACGAGGCCCGGGACGACGCGGATCCGGCTCGGCACCAGGTGCGCGGGAACCCGGCCGCGCAGGTGCTCGGCGATGCCGGCGGCCAGCCCGGCGGTGTCGGTCGGGGAGCGGGGCACCACCCAGGCGGCCAGCACGGTGTGGTCGGCGACCGCGAGCCCGGTCACCATCACCGCGGCGACGCCGGGATGGCCGGCGATGTGCGCCTCCACCTCGGCCGGGTGCACCCGGATCCCCCGGATCTTGATCTCGTCGTCGGTCCGGCCCTCGTGCCGCAGGACGCCGGCCGCGTCGCGGCTGACCCGGTCGCCGCTGCGGAAGAACCGCCGGCCGTCCACCGTGGTGAAGCGTTCCGCGGTGGCCTCGGGAAGGCCCCGGTACCCGGCGGCGAGCGACGGCCCGCCGACGAGCAGCTCGCCGTCGGCGGTGACGTGCTCGACCACGTGCGGCAGCGGCCGCCCGATCGGCACCGGCGACGCCGGTTCCCGCAGTTCGACCGCGTGCGTGATCAGCGTCGTCTCGGTGCAGCCGTACGTGTTGAGCAGCCGGGCGTGACCGGTGCGCAGCGCGAACCAGTCGGCCAGGCGGGCGGGGTTGGCCGCCTCCCCGCCGATCACCACCAGGCGGACGCTCGCCGGCAGCGCCGCGTCCTCCTCGGCCAGGTAGGTGACCAGCTCGTGCCAGAACGCGGTCGGCAGGTCCAGCACGGTGATCCCCTGCCGCTCGACGGCGCGCAGGAAGCGCGGGAACGAGCCGGTGTACGCCTCGTCGTCGAAGACCAGCCGGGCGCCGCCGGTGAGGGCCGGCAGGATCTCCTCGAAGCAGGTGTCCCAGTTGAGCGAGGCGAACTGGAGGACGCGGTCGGTGGGGGTGATGCCGAACAGCGCCCGCAGGGCGTCGACGGTCGCCGCGATGGCGTTCCTGGGCGTCAGCACGGGCTTGGGCTCGCCCGTGGAGCCCGAGGTGAACAGCACGTACGCGAGGTCGTCCGCCGGCTGGTTCCCGTACAGGCGCCGGGGCACCGGGTCCGCCGGCTGCGGCGGCAGGTCGAGGAGGACGCCGCAGCCGGCGGCGGTCAGCATCGCGTCCCGGCGCTCGGCGGGGAACCTCGGGTCGACCGGGCAGTACGCCCCGCCGGCCGCCCAGGCGCCCAGCAGGCCGACGACCGTCGTGGGCGTGTGGGTCGCCTCGACGGCCACGACGCCGGGGCGCGGGCCGAGCCGCCGGGCCGTCGCCAGGGCCGCTGCCTCCAGCTCCGCGTACGTCACGTGGTGTCCGTTGTGGACGAGAGCGGGACGGTCGGCGTACCGGCCGGCGGCGACCCGGAACCGGTCGAGGACTCCGGCGCTCCAGTGCGGGTCGCGGCCGAGGAAGGCCAGGAGCCGCTGGGCCTGGGATGCCTCGGCGCCGGCCGGCAGCGGCGGCGCGAACGTGGCGCCGGGGCGGTGCCGGCGTGGCCCGTGGGGCACGTCCCGCGCCGCGATGTCCCGGACGGCGGCCAGCACGTCCTCGTCGAAGGAGAACGGCTGGCCGGTGGCGACCGCCAGGTCCCAGCCGTGCACCAGGTAGTCGAGCAGGTGGAAGCCCACCGCCTGCCCGCCCGGGTACGTCACGGCGTCGTTGAGCTGCGGCAGCCAGAACTCCCGGTCGGGCACGCCGCCGGCGTTGAACGCGGCGACCGCGAGGTGCGCGGAGGCGGCGTAGTCGGCGCGCGGGTCGGGCCCGATGGGCGACGTCCACGGCGACCGGTCGGCGGTCTCGCCGCCGGCCGCCGCCGCGAAGCCCCGGTTCTCCCGGATCATGTGGGCGAGCAGGTCCCGGACGGTCCAGCCGGCGCAGGGCGTCGGGGCGTCCCACTGGTCGTCGCGGATCGCGGCGACGATCTCCACGCTGCGGCGCATCGTCCGCCGGTGCAGCTCCAACATGGTCAGCCCTCCACCCACGAGCGGGTCATCGCCGCGACCGCCCGGCCGTCGGGCGCGACGAGCTTGTGCCGCGCGTACTGCTCGCCCCACTGGCTCGTCATCACCCGGAACGGCGGGTCCGGGTCGTCGAGCGTCTGCACGACCACCTCGGCGACCTCACCGGCGGTCTGCGCGCCGGGCCACCGGCCGCGCGCCACCCAGTCCAGGTACCGCTCCAGCACCTCGGCGTACGGGCCGGCCTCGGCGAGCAGCGACTCCCGGGTCACCCCGGAGTTCGCGCCGAACGAGGTGTTCAGCACCGGGCCGGGCGCGACGAGGACGACGGTGACCCCCATGGCGGCCGCGGTGGGCGCCAGGCTCTCCAGGAACCCCTCGACCGCGAACTTGGCCGCCGAGTACGCCTCGTTGAACGGCTGGCCGACGATGCCCCGGGTACTGCCGATCGTCACGACCCGGCCCCGGCTGGCCCGCAGGTGCGGCAGCGCCGCCCGGGTGGTGGCGACCACGCCGAGGAAGTTGACCTCGATGTTCGCCCGGTACGTCGCCATCGGGCAGGTCTCGATCGTGGCGAACGTGTTGGCGATGCCCGCGTTGTTGACCAGCACGTCGAGCCGCCCGTGGTCGGCGACCACCCCGGTCACGCAGTCCGCGATGGACGCCTCGTCGGTGACGTCCAGGCGCCGGACGTCCAGCGCGACGCCCGCCTCGTCGGCGGCGGCCCGCAGCCCGTCGGCCCGTCGGGGGTCGCGGACGGTCGCCACGACGGTGTATCCGGCCCGCGCGGCGGCGACCGCGGTCTCCTGACCCAGCCCCGAGGACGCTCCGGTGACCAGCAGCACCCGGCTCATGACGGGCTCCCCACCGGCGCGCCGGCGGCCTCGGCGGCGGCCCGCTCCCGGTCCAGCCGGGCCTGCGTCGGCGCCAGCGGGATCCAGGCGACCAGGGCCCCGATGAGCGTCGCGCCGACCATGGTGGTCCGGGCGGCGTCCAGGATGCCGAGGCGCGGCACGAACAGCTCGACGATCACCCCGCCCAGCAGCGCCGAGACCGGGATGATGCCCCACGTCACGGTGCGGAAGTAGGCGTGCGAGACGGCCTGGTCGGCCGGGTCGACCCGGGCCTGGCGGATCGCCGCCGTGCTGACGTTGTACCAGACCATGAACAGGCCGTAGAGGGACAACGTCGCGCCCAGCACGACCGGCGCGGGCAGCGCCGGCGCGGCCAGGACGCCCAGGCCGACCAGGCTGTGCAGGAAGGCGGACCAGGGCATCAGCCGGGCCGCCCCGACGAGCCGGCTCACCCGCGGCGCGACGACCGCGCCGATCACGGCGGCCACCGCGGCCACCGACATCACCGTGCCGAGCGCGCCCACGGACATGCCCAGCCCCCGGTACGCGAGGATCGGCATCACCGTGACGAACACCGGGCCGCCCACGTTCAGCAGGGTGGTGCCGAGCACGGTGCCGCGCAGGACCGGATCGTTCCAGTTCAACCGCGCGCCCGCCTTGAGCCGGGTCCACATCGGGTCCCTGCGGGCCGGCGCGCCGCCGTACGGGCGCATCGCGCGGATGCTGCCCGCGGAGAACAGGTAGGTGGCGGCGTCCACCAGCAGCGATGCCACGCCCATGAGCTGGTACAGGCCGCCGGCCAGGGCCGGCCCGACGACCTCGGAGGCCGTGCGGCTGCCCTCCATGTTCGCGTACGCCTTGACCCGGCCCTCGCCGGGCACGATCGCCGCGATGGTGGCGGTGTAGCCGATGTTGAAGAACACCGACGTCGCGTTCGCGACCGCCACGCAGACGAACACCAGCGGGATCGACAGCGCGTCCAGCCAGTAGGCGATCGGCAGCACCGCGATCACCGCGCACCGGATCAGGTCGCACCAGATCAGCGTCCGCCGCAGCGTCCACCGGTCCACGAGCACGCCGGCGACCAGGCTGAGCAGCGGGATCGCCAGGTACTGGGCCATGCCCACCAGGCCGACCTGGAACGGGGAGGCGTGCAGCAGGAGGATCATGACCGTCGGCACGACGAAGACGTTGATCTTGTCGCCGATGTTGCTGACGCTCTGCCCGAGCCACAGCCGGTTGAAGTCCCGGCCGAGTCCGCGGCCCTCCGCGGCCGGGGCGGCCGCCGGGGCGGTCAGGCCGGCGCTCACGGCTCGTACCGCTCGACGAGGTCGGGCACCTTGCCGGTGCGCTCGTTGTGCACCAGCGCGTCCACCAGCCGCACCACCAGCGCGTCGGGGTCGCGGTGGAACATCGTGTTGGGGCCGCCGATCTCGGTGCCGAGGATGTGCTCGCGGACCCGCCCCGCCAGGTCCGGCGCCGCGTCCCGGCGCGGCACGATGAGGACCTCCATCAGGCTCGGCCGGTCCGCGTACTCGGTGATCACGAGCTGGACCTGTGCCACGCCGGGCTGGCCGGTGATCGTGCCGATCAGGGCGTCGACGTTGACGAAGTGGACGCCGCGGAACTTCACCTCGCCGTTGCGGCGGCCGAGGACGCGCAGCGCCCGGCTGGGCACCCCGCAGGTGCAGCGCACCCACTCGCCGGCGTCGCCGGTCTGGTAGCGCAGCGCCGGGTTCAGGCCGTGCGGCTTGAGCGAGGTGACGTCGATGAGCTGGTCCGGGCCGACGTGCACCAACTGGGACGGCAGTGGGTGCCAGACGTCGACGGCGCACTGCGGCGTGTTGGTGCCCACGACCCACGTCTCCGTGCTGCCGTACAGGCCCCAGCGGCGCGCGTTCGGCGCGACCGCCGGCAGGTCGTCGTCCAGGCCCGGGTTCCAGCCCTCGCCGAGCCAGAGCACGGCGCGCAGGTCGGGCAGCTTCAGGCCGACGGCCCGGGCGTGGGCGAAGATCGGCCGCAGCACGCTGGGCGTGCCGCCGATCGCGGTGACCCGGCGGTCGGCGAACAGTTCCAGCCAGAAGTCGTACTCGCCCTTGGTGATCGAGCCCAGCCCGAGCCCGGTGCAGCCGGCCAGGTCGGCGTACGCGGCCATCAGGTAGTGGGCGCCCCACAGCTTGCCCGCGCCCCACCCGTTGACGAACACGTCGTCCGGGCCGAGCGCCTTCCACTGCTCGAACACCTCGTCCATGTACAGGCCGGTCGGCGCGTAGCCGAGCTTCGGCATGCCGGTGCTGCCGCCGCTCTGGAACGTCCAGGTGGCGCCCTGCAGCGCCCGCGGCCGCAGGTGCTCCAGCGCCACGTTCATGTCGTCCTTGCGCATGACCGGCACGTGCACCAGGTCCCCGAGGCTGTCCAGGGCCAGCACGTCGGCGTACCGCTCGGCCAGCGCGGGCACCGACCGCAGCTGGGCCAGCATGCGCCGGGCCGTGTCCTGGGCGAGGGGCATGGCGGAGAAGAAGTCAGACATCGCTGGGCGCTCCCTGTGCTCGGGCTCCGTGTCGGGCGTGCGCCTCCCGGTAGGCCAGGAAGCGCGCCCTGATCAGGTCTCGCTGCGCCCGGACGACCTCCGGCGAGGTCGGGTCCGGGCAGATGATGCCGCCGTCCAGCTCGATCTCGGACAGCCAGAAGCGTTCCCCGTCGTGCAGGAAGTCCGCGCAGACGTACGGGGCCGGCACCTTCCGGGCGAGGTACGCGACGGCCGGCGCCAGCTCCGGCGGCATGGGCGTGTAGTACAGGCGGGCGCCGGTGGAGTACTGCGGGTAGAGGGCGCCGTCGCCCGGGGCGCGGACGAGCGTGGTGTGCGGCTCGCCGTCGATCAGGTGCACCCGGTAGTCGATCGTGCGTCGACCCAGGTCCGGCTGGAAGACCAGCGTGGTGTCGCCGCCCTGCGCCAGGCTGAGCAGGCCCCGCACCTCGTGGGTGTCGCGGGCCTGGTTGATGCCGCGGGAGGCGCACCAACCGGCGGGCTTGACGATCGCCGGGTAGGTCAGGTCGTCGAGGGTGCTCAGGAACTCGTCGAACAGCAGGTCCCGGCCCGCCGAGATGCGCGCGGTGGGGATGGGCGGCACCGGGCAGTCCCTGAGGAACAGCAGGGTCGCCAGCTTGTCGCTGCCGATCACGGCCATGCTGGGCGGGGCCGGCAGGTAGAAGCCGGCGTGCTCCAGCACCGCGTAGAGGGTGAACTGGTTGAACACGTCGACGGACTGGTACGGCAGGGTGTACGGCGAGGTGACGAAGAGGGTCTCGTCGGGGGTGACCCACTCGCCGTTGACGAACACCCTGGGGTGGCGCGGGTCGAGCGCGTCCACGGTGACCGCCTCGGGGGCGGTGCGCTCCCAGGTGAGGTCGAGCTCCTTGGCGACCTCCTGGTAGGTGTGCCAGAAGGCCGCGTTCCACTTGGCGGAGGTTCGGGTGGACTCCCGGTCGGGAAAGATCCAGCACATTCGCTGCAACATGGCGCCGAGCGTGCCGGCGGGCGGTGCGGATTCGCTGCGTGTCGGCTGCGCGTCCGCTGCGGCCCGGCGCCGCCCCACCCGCCGGGCAGCGGTGCGCGCGGCGTTCCCGCGGAGAGCTTTCGCAGCGGATCTGAAGCGCGCCCGGTCAGGCTGGCCGCCGAATACCCCTACCTTTCGGAAGCGGTGAGAGATGGCAGTCCAGCCGAACGTGGTCATCGTCGACGCGTATGCGCCGACCCGCCGGCTCGCGCCGGAGTTCCACCGGGCCGGCTACGAGGTGGTGCGGGTGCAGAGCACGCCCGAGCCGCCGCTGGTCTACGCCAGCAGCTTCGACCTCTCGCCGTACGCGGCGAACATCGTGCACACCGGGGACCTGTCGGCCACGGTGGACACCGTCGCCGCGTACCGGCCGGCCGCGGTCGTCGCCGGCGGCGAGCTGGGCGTGGAGCTGGCCGACCAGCTCAGCGAGGCGCTCGGCCTGCTCACCAACGGCACCGCCCTCAGCCCCGCGCGGCGGGACAAGTACCGCCAGATCGAGACCGTCCGGGCCGCCGGCCTGCGCGCGGCCCACCAGCTCCTCGTCCGGGACGCCGACCAGCTCGCCCGGTGGCACCGGGAGCTGGGCGGCCGGGTGGTGGTCAAGCCGATCCGCAGCGCGGCCGGCGACGGCGTCTCGTTCTGCGCCACCCCCGAGGAGTCGGTGGCCGGGTACCGGGCGGCGCTCGGGGCGGAGAACGTCTTCTCCGCCCGCAACGAGGCGGTCGTGGCGCAGGAGTACCTCGTCGGCCCGGAGTACGTGGTGGACACGGTGAGCCGGGACGGGCAGCACCACGTCACCGACATCTGGAAGTACGAGAAGCTCACCGCCAACGGCATCCTTGACCTGACCACGGGGCTGCGCCTGCTGCCCCGGCACGGCGAGGCGCAGGAGGCGCTGGTCCCGTACGCGTTCGAGGTGCTGGACGCGCTGGGCATCGCGCACGGCGCCGCCCACCTGGAGATCAAGCTGACCCCGGACGGCCCGTGCCTGGTCGAGGTCGGCGCGCGCATGGCGGGCCTGGACATGCCGCACTACAGCCGGGAGTGCGCCAGCGAGGCCCAGCTGGAGTGGATCGTCGACGCGTACGTGCGCCCGGAGCGGTTCGCCGCCCGCTGGAAGGAGTCGTACCGGCTGCGCCGCCACTTCGTCAGCGCGATGACCGTCTCGCCGGCCGACGGGCGGCTGCGTGGCTACCCGCTGCTGCCGGTGGTCGAGCAGCTGGAGAGCCTGGTCGAGATCCGGCCGGTGGTCGCCCCCGGCGGGCGGCTGCGCCGCACCGTCGACGACATGACCTGCCCGCTGATCGTCAACCTGCGCCACGAGGTCGCCGAGGTGGTCGAGCGGGACTTCGGCACCGTCCGGTACCTGGACGGCCCGTCCTTCTACGACGTGGAGGAATGATGGGCGACCGGCCGCACGTCGTCGTCATCCACCGTTGGCGGGCCCGGTACGCCGAGTACGCCCGGTACGTCGACCACCGCCGTACGGCGGTCACCTACGTCAGCACGGAGGTGGGCGCCTCCGCCGTCCCCGCCGACGCCGCCGGCGTCGCCCTGGTGCCGGCCACGGACGACCTGCCCTCGGTCGCGGACCGGGTCAAGCAGTTGGCGGTCGAGCACGGGCAGCCCTCGGCGATCGTGGCGCTGAAGGAGGACGACCTGCTGGTCGCGGCCCAGCTGCGGCGGGAGTGGGGCTGCCCGGGCCCGCGCCCGGAGCAGGTGCTGCCGTTCCGGGACAAGCTCGCGATGACGCGGGCGGTCGCGGGCGCGGGCCTGGCGGTTCCGGCGTTCGTCGCCGCGCGGGACGCCGACGAGATCCGGGCGTTCGCGGACCGACACGGCTGGCCGGTGGTCGTGAAGCCGCGGCTGGGCAGCTCCAGCGCCGGCGTGGCCCGGCTGGACGGCCCGGCGGACGCCGAGCGCGTGGAGTTCGCCGGCGAGACGCTGATGGTGCAGGCGTTCGACCCCCGGCAGATCTACCACGTCGACGGGTACTTCGACGGCGCGCGCCTCGGCCCGTACCGGGCGTCCCGGTACGTCAACGACTGCCTCGGCTTCCGCACCGGCACCGCGCTCGGTTCGGTCGAGGAGGACGATCCGGACCTGGTGGCCGCGATCGGCGCGTTCACGGCCCGGGTGATGGCGGCGCTGACCGGCGACCCGTCCGTGTTCCACCTGGAGGTGTTCGTCGACCCGCGGCGGCGGGAGTGCGCGTTCCTGGAGGTGGGGGCGCGGGTCGGCGGGGCGGAGATCCCGTTCCTGTGGCGGGAGGTGCACGGCTACGACCTGATGGAGACGGCGTTCCGGCTCCAGCTCGGCCGGCACCCCCGCCCGTGGCCGGCCGCCGCCGGCGTCCCGCGCGGCGAGGTGGCCGGCTGGCTGCTCGCGCCCGCGCCGGCCGCCCGCCCGTGCCGGATCACCGAGGCCACCTCGATGCTCGGCCGCGACCCCGGCCCGTACGCCGAGGCGCTGCTGCGGCCCGGCGAGGTGCTGCCCGCCGCGGACGCCTACTACGAGCACGTCGGCGGTCGGTTCCGCTTCCGCGGTGCGTGTTCCGCCGACGTGGCGGCGGCCATCGCGGTCACCGCCCGGGACTTCCGGGTCGCCGCCGAGCCGCTCTGACCCGCGTCGCTCCGGCCCGAGCCGCTCTGGCCCGCGTCGCTCCGGCCCGCGTCGCTCCGGCCCGCGTCGCTCCGGCCCGCGTCGCTCCGGCCCGTGTCGTTCCGATCCGTGTCGCCCCCGCCGCCCGGCTGAGGGATCGAGGCCCGCCGGACGACCGCCTCGCGCAGGTCGAGCAGGGCGCGGGCCAGCGCGCGGTCCGCCGGGGTGACCCGGGGCGCGTCCAGGCCCTCGGTGAGCCGGCGGAGGAACTCCTCGCCCGGGCGGGCCCGCCGGGCCAGCCAGCCCTGGGCGAACGGGCGACCCAGGGTCGCCCCGGCGAGGATCAGCGACTGCGCGAGGCGTTCCTGCCCGCGCTCGTCCGCTCCGGAGCGGGTCAGCAGCTCCGCGTAGCAGTACAGGGCGACCGCGCAGGCCAGCGGCTCGCGGCTGGGGTCGAGCAGGCCCAGGCCCCGCTCGACCAGCAGTCGCGCCTCGGCCGGCCGGCCCTGCCCGGTCAGCGCCGCGCCGAGGCCGATCATCGCGATCGGTGCCAACCGGTCCCGGCCCGGCTCGAGCAGCTCGACCGCGAGGGCCAGGTGGCCGCCGGCCTCGTCCAGCCGGGCGGACTCGCGCAGCAGGGCCAGGCCCAGCCGGGCATGCGCCGCACCGGTCGCGCGGGGGTCGTCCAGCCGCCGGGCCGCCGCCAGCGCGAGCGCGCAGCAGTCCGCGGGCAGCCGCACCCCGGCCGCCTGGGCCAGCGCCACGAACTGCGCGGTCAGGGCCGGGTCGCCGCGGCCGGCCAGCCAGCGGGCGACGGCCGGCAGGTGCGTCGACTCGGCGGCCAGGAAGGCGGCCGGATCGCCGTCGCGGAACGGCAGCCACTCGGCCGGCCCGGCGACCGGCGGGCCCGGCCGGTCCGGGTCGACCAGCCGGGCGGCGTGGTCCAGGGTGGCCAGGTACCAGCGGATGGTCCGCTCCTCGACCACCGGCCGGTCGGTCAGCTGCGCGGCGCGATGGCGGGCGTACCGGCCGATCAGCTCGTGGAACCCGTACCGGTCGGGGCCGGTCTCCAGCACCAGGTTCGCCGAGATCAGCTCGTCGAGCAGCCGGCGGGCCCGGATCACGGAGGTGCCCGCCGCGGCGGCCGCCAGGTGCAGGCTGACCGACCCGGCCGGGCTGCCGGCCGCCTCGCCCGGGACGGTTGTCTCCATCGGAATCAGGCCGAGCTGGTCGAACAGGCGGGCGGCGGCCGGGTCCACGCCCGCGTGCGTCTCGGCCAGCGCCCGCCCGACGGTCCGCCGGTCGCCGGGGACGGACAGCGCGTCCACCCGCTCCCGCAGCTCGTCGGCGAACGAGACGAGCGACTGGGTGGCCCGGGCGGCGAGCGTCGCGCCGGCCAGCCGCAGGGCCAGCGGCCAGCCCCCGCAGAGCGCGACCACCTCGGCCGCGCCCTCCCCGCGCAGCCGGTCCGGGCCGGCGATCTCGCGGAGCAGGTCCCGGGCGGCGGCCGGCGGCAGCGGCCGGAGGGTGAGCACCCGGGTCGCGTGGTGCGCGGCGAGCGCGGTCAGCCGGCGCCGGCTGGTCGCCACGATCAGGCTGCCGGCGGTCGGCGGAACCAGGGGCAGCAGATGGTCCACCGTGCCGGCGTCGTCGGCAACCACCAGCAGGCACCGGCCGTGCAGCCGCGTCCGGTACAGCGCGGCCCGCTCCTCGACGCCGGTCGGGAGTTGCGCCGCGGGCACCCCCAGCGCCAGCAGCACGGCACCCAGCGCCGCGACGGGGGAGGAGGCACTGGTGCCGTCCGAGCCGTGTAGGTCCACGAAGATCTGGCCGTCGGGGAAGCGGCCGGCCACCGCGTGCGCCCAGCGCACCGCGAGCGCCGTCTTGCCGATCCCGCCCGCGCCGGACACCATCAGCACCCGCGGTTCGTCGGCCGGGTCGGGCAGCGCGGCGGTCAGCGCCGCCAGGTCGTCCCCCCGGCCGAGGAAGTGGCCGACGCTCGCCGGCATCTGCGCGGGCGGGAGCGCGGCCGCCGGAGCGGAATCCGGTCGCGGCGGCTGCCCCGGCGGCGCGGTCCGGCCGGGTGCGGAGCTGCCCCCGAGCGCCGGGGCGTGGCCGGGTGGCTGCCCCGGGCCGGCCGCCTGCGGCGGGCCCTCCCCCCGGAGGATCATCGCGTGCAGCTCCCGCAGGTCCGCGCACGGGTCGCTGCCCAGCTCCTCGACCAGCCGGTCGCGCAGCGCGTGGTACGTCCGCAGCGCCTCGGCCTGCCGGTTGGACCGGTACAGCGCCGTCATCAGCTGCCCGGTCAGCCGCTCCCGCAGCGGGTTCGCGGCGACCGCGGCGACCAGCTCCGGCACCAGCTCGGCGTGGCGGCCCAGCCGCAGCTCCGCCTCGAAGCACTCCTCCAGCAGCGCGGCGCGCAGCTCGGCCAGGCGTACCCGGTCCGTCTCGACGCCGGGCACGGCGACGCCCTCCAGCGGCTGGCCGCGCCACAGCCGCAGCGCGTCCCGCAGCCGCTCGGCGGTCTCGGCGGTGCTGTCCGCGTGGCCGGCCTGCCGCATCAGCTCCTCGCAGCGCGCCAGGTCGCAGGCGTCGTCGGGCAGCCCCAGCAGGTACCCGGGGCCCCGGGTGACCACCGCGCTGCCGGTCTTGCGCCGCAGCGACGAGACCAGCCCCTGCACCCGTGAGCGCGGGTTGGCCGGCAGCCGCCCGCCCCACAGGTCGTCGATCAGCCGCTCGGTGGACAGCACCGTTCCCCTGGCCAGCGCCAGCAGGGCGAGCAGGCTGCGTTCCAGCGGCGCCAGCGGGACGTGCGCCCCGTCCAACCGCGCCTCGACCGGCCCGAGCAGGACCAGCTCCAACACCGCGCACCTCCCGGACCGGCTGACTTCGGCGACGTGTTTCCCTCGCGGGGTGACCTCAGGAGGCTCAGCCGCCCCCGGCGGCCGGCGGGCGGCCGGCGAGCGCGACGCTGTGCCCCCGGAACTCCGCGACGACCGTGCCGTCCTGCCGGCGCACCGTGACGTCGTAGACGCCGTTGCGGCCGTACCGGTGCCGTACGACCGCCTCGGCGGACAGCTCGTCGTCCACGGCGACCGGGTGCAGGAAGCTGATCTGGGCGCTGTGCGCGACCGTGACCGGCCCGTACCCGTTGCAGGCGTACGCGAACGCGGTGTCGGCCAGCAGGAACAGGTAGCCACCATGCGCGATGCCGTGCCCGTTGAGCATCTCGGGGGTGATCCGCAGCCGGACGGTGGCCCGGCCGGCGTCGACCCGTTCGAGGCGCACGCCGAGCGCCTGGCTGGTGGCGTCACGGGCGTACAGCTGCGCGGCCCAGCCCGGCAGCTCGCCCGGTGACCCGGTCGGTACGGTGGCGGAACCCGAATCCGTCGGCATGTCTCACTCATTCCTGCTGTTCGGCGTGCCGGGCGATGGGGCGCGTCACGAAGCCGTAAGCTCCGATCGCCCGGCAACCGTCCTGCTTGTTGCCCGTGCAGCCTGACGGTACGAGCAACGAGGCGGGCGGCGCATCGTCCCCGGTGTCCGAATAGGTGGCCGTAGACC
Source organism: Micromonospora sp. NPDC048830 (assembly GCF_043198215.1). Classification (NCBI taxonomy): domain Bacteria; kingdom Bacillati; phylum Actinomycetota; class Actinomycetes; order Micromonosporales; family Micromonosporaceae; genus Micromonospora; species Micromonospora sp. NPDC048830. The sequence goes on along the minus strand of NZ_JBICUP010000012.1, from coordinate 35,623 downwards.
GTCGGCGGCGGACAACCGGCATGGGCTCGAACGAAGCGCCGGGGCAGCGCGGAGAACGCGGGGAGGGCGGGGGCTTCCCGCCCCTCCCGGTCTCCCGTACGTCGGTGCGCGCTGGTGATTGCGTCGCCGGCCCGCGGGCGGGAACCGCCCCGGCGCCGCAGGGTGGCCGGTTACGCCTGCGACAGGGAGAACTCCGGTGCGGACACCGTCGAGTTGCCCTGGTGCCGCCGCAGGTCCGCACCGGCACAGGCGGCGAGCGCCTCCTGGGACCGTCGGGTGTCGGGGTGCTCGACGCCCAGCACGTGCCGGCGAGCCGCGACGGTCTCGACCAGGAGCCGCTGCGCCTCCGCGACCCGGCCCGTCGCCCGGTACGCCAGCGCCAGGTTGTGCTGGGACGTCAACGTGTCGGGGTGGTCGTCACCGAGGATCTGCCGACGGGTCCGAAGTGTTGCCTCGTACAGGGTTATGGCCTCCTCGATCCGCTGCACGGCCCGGAGACAGCCGGCAAGGTCGTTGCGTGAGTGCAGCGTCTCCGGATGGTGCGGACCGAGCACCCGCATCCGGGCGCGGAGGGTCTCCTCGGTCAACGCGATCGCCTCGTCGTGCCGGCCGAGCTCGCGGTACCCGATGGCCACGCTGCTCGCCGTCCGCAGCGTGTCGGGGTGGTCGGCGCCGAGCAGCCGCCGTCGGTCCGCGAGCACCTCGTCGCTGAGCCGCGCGGCTTCCGGCAGCCTGCCCACGGACCAGTAGCAGCCCGCCAGCACGTAGCGCGCACCGAGCACATCGGGGTGTTCGGTGCCGAACAGTCGCTGCCGCAGCTCCACGGCCAGCTCCGCCATCCCCGCCGACGTCGCGTAGCGGCCCTGGCCGCGGTGATAGGCCGCGCACGCGAGCAGCAACGTCGCGCCGACCGCGGCCAGACCCGCGTCGCGCCCGAGGGGGCCGGCCAGGTGCGCCGCGAGGGCGTCGACGTGCGGGGCGAGCAGGGCCCAGCGCTCCCAGTCGCCCACCGCGGTCTCCGGGTCGCCCTCCGGCAGTGCCGCCCGCAACAGTTCGGCCGCCGCCCGGCACGCGGTGGCGTCGACGTGCGCCGCGCGGATCACGGCCTGCACCAGGCGGTGTACGTTGAGCACCGCGCCGGCCCTGGTGACGAGGCTGTAGGACGCGCCGAGGGTGAGTGCGTCCTCGATCACGAGCGGGTCCCGGCCCGCGCACAGCAGTTCGACCGGGATGCGATCCGGCGCCAGGTACGCGATGACGTCGAAGAGTTCAGCCGCGACGGGGTCCTCGTCGGCGACGGCGGTGATGGACACCTGCCAGGTGCGGGCCACCGAGTGCTCCCACGGGCGGGATCGGGGTGTCACGTCCAGGATCCGGCCGGACTGTTCGGCGCACCGCCGCCGGTACTCGCCGACGGTCACGTGCCTGCGCTCCATCAGGTACGCGGCCGCGTGGCATATCGCGAGCGGCAGGTCACCGAGGTCCGCAGCGAGTTCACGGGCCTCCGCCAGTTCACCCTCCCGGCCGGCCCGGCGGACCAGCAGGTCCACGCTCGCCTCGCGGGCGAGGACCGGAACCCGCACCGGGGCCAACCCCAGCCCGGCCCAGTCCATGTCCCGGCGGCTGGTCACCACGACCCGGCCGGAGCCCTCGCTTCTGCTGGCGGCGGCCAGCACCGGCTCGATGACGGCCGGATCGGTGACGTTGTCGAGGACCACGAGCCAGCCGCCATGCCCGGCGAGCCACCGCAGCGCCCACGCGGCCGCGTCGTCGACCCCCGCCGACCGTGGCCACGTGGGCGCCAGGCTCCGGGTCAGCGCGGCGAGACCGGCCGCGACGCTGTCGGCGGTGTCCGCGTCGACCCACCACAACGGCCGGTACCGGCCGCGGTGCGCGTGCGCGTACTGGAGCGCGAGCTCGGTCTTGCCCACTCCGCCGAGCCCGAACACCGCGGCCCCGAGGACAATTCCACCGGCGTCGACATTGACCTGTTCCGCCAGGCTCCGCAGCGTTTCCTGCCGGCCGAGGAAAATGGGCGTCGGGCGACGCGGCAGATTTGACAACTGCGCGAACTCGCCACCGACCGACGGGTCGCCCTCGCGCAGCGCCCGCAGTTGCGCCCAGGCGCGGCGAAAATAGGCCGGATCGCCACCACAGCAGGACACGTAGGCCGCCACCGTTTCCCACTTCGGCAGCTGGGCGCCGCCGGCCGCGTCGGCGAGCGCGGTACGAGAGCGGCCGCTCTGCCGCGCCATCCGCTGGTAGGTGGGATTGCCTGCGGAGTACCGCAATTGGCGCAATTGATCGGCGAACGCGTGCAGTGGATTGAGGTCAGGTTGAAGAGGACGTTCAGGGCGAGGCATGTCTGCGTATCGTAGCTACGGTGTAACGGCTGGTAGGAGAGCGATCCAGCCATCAAGCGCCCGCCTTTCGGGGGAGCCGTTCTCATCGTTGTCGATGTCCGGTGGTCCCGCGCCTCCCTGGCGCCTGATGATCTACCGGCAGGTCGCCGGGATTGGCGCGTTCTGAATTCCGCGCTCGACCGACTGTTTCGCCGATGACGTTTAGTGGCTATACGGTTGCCGTAAGCGATGGGCGACCGTCCCGGTCGTCGGGCCGCATCGCCTCGGTCGCCCTTGCGTCGCGGCGCGCATCCGATCAGGACACGGCCGCGGCGCCGCCTGTGCCATGCCCGAGCCACGGGTCGGTGCGGCCGGCCGCGCGGCACGAAAAACGCCCCGCCGCGTCGCGCCTCGCCCTATTCCGGAATCAATTTCTCGACAATGGACGGGCGGAAGAACCGTAGCGCGGTGGGGCCCGCGGAACCGGGCCCCACCGCTTCCCGATCAGACGTGCGGGATCACCCCGGCGCCGTACGAGGTGAGCGTCTTCTCCCTGTCGTCGTGCATCAGATAGAGGGCGAAGTTGTCGACCCCGATCTCCTTCAACTCCTGCAACCGGTCGACGTGCGCCGACTCGGGACCGAGCAGGCAGAATCGGTCGACGATCTCGTCCGGGACGAAGTCGGTCGACGGGTTGCCGGCGCGGCCGTGGTGCGCGTAGTCGTAGCCCTCCCGCCCCTTGATGTAGTCGGTCAACGCCCTCGGTACGACCCCCGAGTCGCCGTAGCGGGCGACCAGGTCGGCGACGTGGTTGCCGACCATCCCGCCGAACCAGCGCAGCTGCTCGCGCTGGTGGGCGAGGTCCGTGCCCACGTACGCGGGCGCGGCCACGCACATGGTGATCGCGTCGGGGTCCCGGCCGGCGGCGGTGGCCGCCTCCCGTACCGAGCCGATCGTCCAGCGGGCGATGTCCGGGTCGGCGGTCTGCAGGATGAAGCCGTCGGCCTGCTCGCCGACCAGCTTCAGCGCCTTCGGCCCGTACGCGGCCATCCAGATCTCCAGCCGGCCGTCGCGCACCCACGGGATGCGCACCGGCGTGCCGTGGTGCTCGACCTCGCGCCCCTCGGCCAGCCCCTTGATCACGTGCATGGCCCGCCCCAGCTCGGCCAGGCTGGCCGGCCGCTGACCGATGACCCGCCGGGCGGAGTCGCCCCGGCCGATCCCGCACACCGTACGGTTGCCGAACATCTCGTTGAGCGTGGCGAACAGCGAGGCGGTGACCGACCAGTCGCGGGTGCTCGGATTGGTCACCATCGGCCCGACGACCAGGTGCTTCGTCGCGGCGAGGACCTGCGAGTAGATGACGAACGGCTCCTGCCACAGCACGCACGAGTCGAACGTCCACCCGTACCGGAACCCGTTGTCCTCGGCGGCGGCGAGGCCCGCCACGACGTCACGGGCGGGCGGGTCGGTCTGCAGTACGACACCGAAGTCCACGTTGCTCCTCCGTCAGACCAGGTACTGGCACAGGTCGCGCTTCAGGAACCGGCCGTGCCCGGCGGCGCCGTGGAAGGCGTCGGCGTCGACCACGACCCGGCCGCGCGACAGCACGGTCGAGACCTTCCCGGTCAGCTTTATGCCCTCGTACGCCGAGTAGTCCACGTTCATGTGGTGGGTACGGGCGGAGATCGTCTGCCGGGCCGTCGGGTCGTACACGGTGATGTCCGCGTCCGCGCCCGGCGCGATGACGCCCTTGCGCGGGTACAGGCCGAACATCCGGGCGGGCGTGGTCGAGCTGATCTCCACCCACCGGGCGAGGCTGATCTCGCCCTTCACCACGCCCTGGTAGAGCAGGTCCATCCGGTGCTCCACGCCCGGCATCCCGTTCGGGATCTTGGAGAAGTCGCCCCGGCCCAGCTCCTTCTGGTCCTTGAAGCAGAACGGGCAGTGGTCGGTGGACACCAGCGACAGGTCGTTGGTACGCAATCCCCGCCACAGCTCCGCCTGGTGCTCCTTCGGCCGCAGCGGGGGAGAGGCGACGTACTTCGCGCCCTCGAAGTCGGGCCCGGCCATGTCGTCCAGCGACAGGAACAGGTACTGCGGGCAGGTCTCGGCGAACACGTTCTGGCCGGTGTCACGGGCCCGCGTCACCGCGTCGAGCGCGTGCGCGGCCGACAGGTGCACGATGTACAGCGGCGCTCCGGTGACCCTGGCCAGGGTGATCGCCCGGGAGGTGGCCTCACCCTCCAGCTCCGGCGGCCGGGTCAGCCCGTGCTGCACCGGCTCCACCTGCCCATTCGCGAGGGCCTGCGCGACGAGCTGGTCGATCGCGATGCCGTTCTCGGCGTGCATGAGGATCATCGACCCGGTGTCCCAGGCCTTCTGCATCGCCCGCAGGATCTCCCCGTCGGTCGCGTAGAAGACTCCCGGGTACGCCATGAACATCTTGAACGTGTTGACGCCCGCGTCGATGCAGGCCTCCATCTCCTTGAGGGCGGTGTCGTTGACGTCCGAGACGATCATGTGGAACGCGTAGTCGATCGCGCAGTTCCCGTCGGCCTTGCCGTGCCAGGAGTCCAGCGCGGCCAGCAGCGACGTCCCCTTGGCCTGCACGGCGAAGTCCACGATGGTCGTCGTGCCGCCCCAGGCCGCCGCGATCGTCCCCGTCTCGAAGGTGTCCGCCGAGAATGTGCCGCCGAACGGCATCTCCATGTGGGTGTGGCCGTCGATGCCGCCCGGCACCACGTACTTGCCGGCCGCGTCGACGACGCGCTCGGCGCCGGCGGCCCACTGCTGCGCCAGGCCCGACTCGGGGGCGGCGAGCGCGGCGATCCGCTCGCCGGACACCAGCACGTCCGCCGGGTACGCCCCGGTGGCGTTGACGACCGTCCCGTTCCGGATGACTATTGTCACGGCGTCACCAGCGATCCGTAGCTCTCCGGCCGGCGGTCGCGGTAGAACGCCCACAGGTCGCGCACCTCGGCCAGCTTGTCCATGTCCAGGTCGCGGACCACGACCTCCTCCTCGGTGTCCGACGCCGCGTCGCCCACCAGTTGCCCGCGCGGGTCCACGAAGTACGACTGGCCGTAGAAGTCGTTGTCGCCCAACGGCTCCACCCCGACCCGGTTGATCGTGCCGACGTAGTACTCGTTGGCCACCGCCGCGGCGGGCTGCTCCAGCCGCCACAGGTACTCCGACAGGCCCCGGCTCGTCGCCGACGGGTTGAACACGATCTTCGCGCCGGCCAGCCCCAGCGCCCGCCAGCCCTCCGGGAAGTGCCGCTCGTAGCAGATGTAGACGCCGATGCGGCCCACGGCCGTGTCGAACACGGGATAGCCGAGGTTCCCCGGCCGGAAGTAGAACTTCTCCCAGAACCCCTTCACCTGCGGGATGTGGTTCTTGCGGTGCTTGCCCAGGTACGTGCCGTCGGCGTCGATCACCGCCGCCGTGTTGTAGTAGACGCCCGGCTGCTCCTGCTCGTACATCGGCACGACCAGCACCACGCCGAGCTGCTCGGCCAGCTCGCACATCAGCGCGGTCGTCGGCCCGTCCGGGATCGCCTCGGTGTACGAGTAGTAGTCGGCGTCCTGCACCTGGCAGAAGTACGGGCCGTAGAACAGCTCCTGCAGGCAGACGACCTGCGCGCCCTGCGACGCGGCGCCGCGGATCGCCTCGACCGCGCCTGCGATCATCGACTCCTTGTCACCGGTCCACTTCTGCTGCACCAGTCCGGCCCGGACGATGTTGCTCACTCGTTCTCCTCCTTGGGGTGGGCGGCACGCTTCGCGCGACCGCCCGGTAGCGTCAGCGCCAGGTAGATGACGAACGCGCCGACGAGACCGGCGGCCCAGCTGTAGTCGTAGAGCGGCTTGAGGAACGGGATCAGCCCGTCCGCCGGGAACGGTCCCTTGCCGGGCGCCGAGTACGCCCCGCCCACCGCCAGGACCGCGCCGACGACGGTCGCGACGATCGCCGCCCAGTTCCAGCCGCCGGAGAACCAGTACCTGCCCTCGGGGCGGTAGAGGGCCGGCAGGTGCAGGCGGGTGCGGCTGCGGACCCAGTAGCCGGCGACGAGCACGCCGGCGACGGCGCCCAGCAGGCCGCCGTAGAACCCGAGCCAGACGAAGATGTAGATGTTCGGGTCCTGCACCAGGCGCCACGGCTGGATCAGGATGCCCAGCACGCCGGTGATCAGCCCGCCGGTGCGGAAGCTGACCAGCCGGGGCGCGGCGTTGGAGAAGTCGTACGCCGGGCTGACCGTGTTCGCGGCGACGTTCACCGACAGCGTCGCCACCACCACTGTGAACAGGCCCAGCGCCACCACGAGGGGGTTGTCGAACTTCGCCGCCAACTGGATCGGGTCCCAGATCGCCTCGCCGTAGATCGCCGCGGTGCCCGAGGTGATGACGATCGACAGGATCGCGAAGAACGACATCGTCGTCGGCAGGCCCAGCACCTGCCCGTACGCCTGCTGCCGCTGGCTGCCGCCGAAGCGGGTGAAGTCCGGGATGTTCAGCGACAGCGTCGCCCAGAACGCCACCATCGCCATCAGCGACGGCGCGAACAGCCGCCAGAAGTCACCGCCCCAGCCCAGCGTCGACGGCTGGGACAGGATCGGGCCGAGCCCGCCCGCCTCCACCAGCACCCAGACCAGCAGGGCGACGGCGACGACGATGACGAACGGCGCGGCCCAGTTCTCGAAGCGCCGCAGCGTCTCCATGCCCCGCCAGATGATCGCCATCTCGATCGCCCAGAACAGCAGGAACGACGCCCACAGCGTCCACGGGTAGTCCCAGAAGGTGGCCGCGTCGACCCACCACGAGCCCAGCAGCTTGCCGGTGATGGCGTAGATCGCCTCGCCGCCGATCCACGTCTGGATGCCGAACCAGCCGCAGGCGATGAACGCCCGCAGCAGGGCCGCGAGGTTGGCGCCCCGGACCCCGTAGAACGCGCGGGCGAACACCGGGAACGGGATGCCGTACTTGGTGCCCGCGTGGCTGTTCAGCAGCATCGGGATCAGCACCAGCAGGTTCCCCAACGTGATCGTCAGGAACGCCTGCACCCAGTTCATGCCGAGCTGGATCAGCCCGGCGGCGAGCAGGTAGCTGGGGATGTTGTGCGCCATGCCGATCCACAGCGCCGCGAAGTTGTACGTGGTCCAGGTGCGCTTCTCGATCGGCACCGGGGCCAGCTCTTCGTTGAAGTACGGGCTGCCGGCGATCGTGGAGAAGTCCCGCAGTTCGACCCGGCCGTCCCGGTGCGTGATCTGGGTGCCGGGCTCGACCGCGCCGGTCTCGGCGGGGGGCAGAGGTTCGACGGCCATGGCTCACCTCCCTGGTACGCTGCCGCAACAGTGGCCGACCAGCCGGCGTGCGCTGCGGGTGAGGGCGGATCAGCTTCGATCTTTATCTCGGAATGGTGGATCTCGCGGGCCCGCCCAGGGCAGCGGCAAAGTGTCCACGCTTGCCGTGATCGACGGGCACTGTGTCCACCGGCACGCCCACGCCGGGGCTGCCAATCGGTGGGCGAGGTCGCTGACCGGGCGGACGGTGAGGATGTTGATCAGGCGGCGGACTTCGTTGCCGGTCAGGTTGATCAGCCCGATGTCCTTGCCGCAGCCCAGCACCCCGGCCAACACTCGTTTCCGTCGAGCAACGGCTACGCTGTGGCACGCGGCCACCGCAAGATCTGATGTTGTGTCCACAACGCACAGACGATCACACGGTGGCCGCCTTCCGTCCAGTCCTGCCCACCAGCAAGATCTCAAACGCGCGGCTTCACGCAGCTCACCCTGGCCGGCGAGGTGGAACCGGAGATTTACTCTGGCCTTTGCTTGATCAGCCAATTAATGTGAACAAACTTCCCGGCGGGAACGTAGCAGCTGGTCAGCAGGAGTCGAGGGGGGCACGTTGCCGCACGATCATTCGTTCCACAATTCGGCCCCTGATCAGGTACGGACAACCGCGGAGATCCAGCCCCTGCCGGCGACCGCCGTCGGCGCCGGGCCGGGCCAGGCCGAGGTCCCGCCGAACCTGATCCCGGCCGACTGCGCCCGGATCACCCCGGACATGCTGCCGCTGGTCGACCTGAGCCAGCGGGAGATCGACGCGGTCGTCGCCACGGTCCCCGGCGGGGCGCCGAACGTCCAGGACATCTATCCCCTGGCCCCGATGCAGGAAGGGATCCTGTTCCACCACCTGATGGCCCGCGACGGTGACCCGTACCTGGTCACCAGCCTGATCGGCTTCGCCGACCGGGACCGGCTCGACCGCTACCGGGCCGCGCTGGAGGCCGTGATCGCCCGGCACGACATCCTGCGCACCGGGATCGTCTGGCAGGGCGTCAACGAGCCGGTCCAGGTGGTGTGGCGGCGGGCGCCCCTGCTGGTGGAGGAGGTCACGCTCGACCCGGCGGGCGGCGACCCGGGCCGGCAGCTGCGCGAACACTTCGATCGGCGGTACGGCCGCCTGCCCCTGGACCATGCCCCCCTGCTGCTGCTGGTCGCCCGCGACCCGCGCGACGGCAGGTGGCTGGCCCTGGAGCTGATCCACCACATCATCGACGACAACACCTCGCTCAAGCAGCTCAACGCCGAGATCCAGGCCCACCTGGCCGGTCAGGCCGACCGGTTGCCGCCACCGCTGCCGTTCCGCGACTTCGTCGCCCGGATCCGGCGCGGCGTCGACCGGGCGGCGCAGGAGGCGTTCTTCCGCGGGATGCTCGTCGACGTCGACGCACCGACCGCGCCCTTCGGCCTGCTCGACATCCACGGCGACGGCCGCGCCATGCGCGACGCCCGGGTACGCGTCGACGCCGGCCTGTCGCGGCGGCTGCGCGACCGGGCGCAGGCCCTCCAGGTCAGCGTGACCAGCCTCTTCCACGTCGCCTGGGCGCAGGTGCTGGCCCGGGCCAGCGGCCGCCGGGACGTGGTGTTCGGCACCGTGCTGTTCGGCCGGATGCAGGGCGGCGTCGGCAGCGACCGGATGCTCGGGCCGTTCATCAACACCCTCCCGGTGCGGGTCACCCTCGGCGGGACCGGCGCCGCGGACGCCGTGCGGCGCACCCACGAGACGCTGACCGAGCTGATCCGGCACGAGAACGCGCCGCTGGCGCTGGCCCAGTCGTGCAGCGGGGTGGCGCCGCCCGCGCCGCTGTTCACCGCCCTGCTGAACTACCGGCACGCCGCGGTGCTGGCCAAGCCCGAGACCACGGCGACGGTCGGCGCGGACGACCTGACCTACCTGGCCGCCGAGGTGCGCGGCAACTACCCCCTCGCCCTGGACGTCGACGACCTGGGCGACGACTTCGTCCTGACGGTCGCCGCCACGGCCGAGATTCCGGCCGACCGCGTCTGCGCGATGGTCGAGCGGGCGCTGGAGACCCTGGCCGAGGCGCTGGAGCGGGCACCGGGCGCGGCGGCGGGCCGGCTCGACGTCCTGCCGCCCGCCGAGCGGCGCCGGCTGCTGGCGGACGGCAACGATTCGGCCGTGGCGTACCCGCCGGGGCGGTGCGTGCACCACCTCGTCGAGGCCCAGGCGGCGCGGGACCCGTACGCGGTGGCGCTCGTCCTCGACGACGAAGAGCTGACGTACGGCGAGTTGAACGCGCGGGCCAACCGGCTGGCGCACCACCTGCGCGACCGCGGCGTCGGCCCCGACCGGGTGGTCGCGATCTGCGTCGAGCGCTCGCTGGACACGGTGGTGGCCCTGCTCGCGGTCCTCAAGGCCGGCGGCGCGTACCTGCCGTTGGACCCGGCCTACCCGGTCGACCGGCTCGCCCACATGCTGGCCGACAGCGCGCCCGTCGCGGCGCTGACCCACGGCCTGGCCCGCGACCGGCTGCACGCCGCGCTGGCCGGGACCGACACCCCCGTCGTCGACCTCGGCCTCGACGCGGCGGCCTGGGCGGACCTGCCGGCGACCGGCCCGGTCGTCGCCGACCTGGCCCCGCACCACCTGGCGTACGTGATCTACACGTCCGGCACCTCCGGCGCCGCCAACGGGGTACTGGTGGAGCACCGACAGTTGGTGGCGGTCGCCGCCGCCTGGGAGCGCCTGTTCGACCTGCGCCCCGGCCTGACGCACCTGCAGATGGCCAGCTTCTCCTTCGACGTGTTCACCGCCGACGTGGTGCGCGCGCTGGGCTTCGGCGGGCGGCTCGTGCTCTGCCCGCGCCCGCTGCTGCTGGACAGCCCGGGCCTGTACGCGCTGCTGCGCCAGCACGACGTGGACTTCGCCGACTTCGTGCCGGCGGTGCTCAACCCGCTGATGGCGTACCTGGACGCCGTCGGCGGAACCCTCGCCGGCCTGGAGACGGTGGTCTGCGGCTCCGACGTGTGGACGGCGGCGAACGCCGTCCAGCTGCGGACGCTGTGCGGCCCGCGGGTGCGGATCGTCAACGCGTACGGCGTGACCGAGGCCGCCATCGACAGCACCTGCCACCTGCTCCCCGCCGATGCGGCCGACGTGGTGCGCCTGCCGATCGGCCGGCCGCTGCCCAACGTGCGGGTCTACCTGCTCGACGCGGCCGGCGAGCCGGTGCCGGTCGGGGTGGTCGGCGAGATCTGGATCGGCGGCGCGGGCGTGGCGCGCGGCTACCTGAACCGGCCCGAACTTACCGCACAGCGCTTCACCGCCAGCCCGTTCGTGCCGGGTGACCGGCTCTACCGGACCGGCGACCTGGGCCGCCGGCTGCCGGACGGGCAGGTCGAGTTCCTCGGCCGGGACGACTTCCAGGTGAAGATCCGCGGCTTCCGGGTGGAACTCGGCGAGATCGAGGCCCGGCTGGCCGCCTGCCCGGGCGTCCGCGAGGCCGTCGTCGTCGCCCGGCCCGACACCAGCGGCCACCAGCGGCTCATCGCCTACCACCTGGCCGCCGCCGGGCAGCCGCCGACCGCCGCCGCGCTGCGCGACCGGCTCGCCGCCGAGCTGCCCGAGTACATGGTGCCCGCGGCGTACGTCCGCCTCGCCGCGTGGCCGCTGACGCCCAACGGCAAGCTCGACCGGGCGGCCCTGCCGGCGCCGGACGGGGAGGCGTTCGGCCAGCGCGGCTACGCCGAACCGGTGGGCCTGTTGGAGACGATGGTCGCCGGGATCTGGGCGGAGGTGCTGGGCGTCGAGCGGGTCGGCCGCCACGACGACTTCTTCGCCCTGGGCGGCCACTCGCTGCTCGCCATGCGCCTGGTGTCGAAAATCCGGCAGGCGCTGGGCTGGGAGGTGTCGCCGGCGGCGGTCTTCGCGGCGCCGGTGCTGTCCACGTTCGTCGCTCGGCTGACGCCGGACGGCCGGGACGTGCTGCCGCCGATCCGCCCGGTCGACCGCGCCGGGGCGCTGGAGCTGTCGTTCGCGCAGCAGCGGTTGTGGTTCCTGGAACGCCTGGGCAGGGTCAGCCTGGCCTACCACCTGCCACTGACACTCCAACTGGACGGCTGGCTCGACCGCGACGCCCTCACCTCCGCCCTGGACGCCCTCGTCGCCCGCCACGAAGCCCTCCGCACCCGCTTCGTCACCAACGGCGCCGACGCCCACCAACACATCGACCCACCCGACGTCGGCCTCACCCTCCACACCGACGAGCTCACCGGCCACACCGACGCCGGCAGCCGTCTGGCCCAGATCCGGGACGAAGAAGCCACCACCCCGTTCGACCTCACCACCGGCCCCCTCATCCGCGGCCGACTCGTCACCCTCGCCCCCGACCGACACATCCTCCTACTCACGATGCACCACATCGCTGCCGACGGCTGGTCCATGGGCGTCCTCACCCGCGACCTCAGCACCCTCTACACCGCATTCCACCAGCACCAGCCCAACCCACTGCCACCACTGGCCGTCCAATACGCCGACTACGCCACCTGGCAACGCCAATGGCTCACCGACACCACCCTCACCCGCCAGAAAACCTACTGGCGCCACACCCTCACCGACGCGCCCACACTCCTGGAACTACCCACCGACCGGCCCCGACCCGCCGAACAGGACCACCACGGCGCCCTCCTGCCCGTCGACCTCGACACCGACCTCACCGCCGCCCTGCACACCCTCACCCACCACACCGGCGGCACCCTGTTCATGACCCTCCTCACCGGCTGGGCCATCGTCCTGTCCCGCCTCGCCGCACAGCACGACCTCGTCATCGGCACCCCCACCGCCAACCGACGCCGCACCGAACTCGAAGACCTCATCGGCTTCTTCGTCAACACCCTCGCCCTCCGCATCAACCTCGACGGCGACCCCACCGTCACCCAACTGCTCCACCGCGTCCGCGACCTGTCACTGACCGCCCTCGAACACCAGGACCTGCCCTTCGAACAGGTCGTCGAAATCGTCAACCCCACCCGCAACCTCGCCCACGCACCCCTGTTCCAGGTCATGTTCGCCTGGCAGAACACCGAGGAAACCGACCTCGACCTGCCGGGCATCGACGTCACCACCCTGCCCACCCCCCACCCCAGCGCCATGTTCGACCTCAACCTCTCCCTCACCGAACACGACGGCCGGATCACCGGCACCCTCGAATACGCCACCGCCCTGTTCGACCCCACCACCGCCCACCAACACACCCGCTACCTCCACCACGTCCTCACCCAGATGGCGGAGCATCCCGACCGGCCCATCAGCGAACTGTCCCTGATGGACGCGCGGCAGCGGCAGCGGCTGGTGCGCCAGGGCTCCACGTCGCCGGTGGCGCAGGGCGTCCGGGCGCGCTTCGAGGAGCGGGCGGCGGCCAACCCCGAGGCGATCGCGGTGACGTTCGAGGGACGGTCGCTGCGCTACGGCGATCTGAACACCCGCGCCAACCAACTCGCACACCACCTACGCGACCTCGGCGTCGGCCCCGACTCGCTGGTCGCGATCTGCCTGCGCCGGTCGCCGGACCTGATCGTCGCGTTGCTGGCCATCCTCAAGGCCGGCGGCGCGTACCTGCCCCTCGACCCGGCCTACCCCGCCCCGCGGCTCGCGTACATGCTGGACGACAGCGCCCCGGTGCTCCTGCTCACCGGCGCCGACACCGCGACCGTCACCGAGGTCGCCAGCGCGCCGCCTGCCGTCAACCTCGCCACGGACGGCGAACGCTGGGCCGGGCAGCCCACCGACGGCCCCAGCCCGGTCGCCGGGCCCGACCACCTCGCGTACGTCCTCTACACCTCCGGCTCCACGGGCCGGCCGAAGGGCGTGGCGCAGACCTGGCGTTGCCTCGACAACCTGATCGACTGGCAGCTCCGGTACGCCGCGCCCGGCAGCCCGGCGCCGGAGCGGGTGCTGCAGTTCGCCTCGATCAGCTTCGACATGTCCGCCCACGAGATCTGGAGCACCCTGTGCCGGGGCGGCACGCTGGTGCTGATCGACGAGGAACGCGCCAGGGACCTCGGCGAGCTGCGCCGCCTCATCGCCGAACAGGGCGTACGGCGCGCGTTCCTGCCGACGGCGGTGCTGCACCAGATGGCGAGCCTGACCACGGACGAACCCCCGCTCGCGTCCGGCTGCGAGATCGTCACCTCCGGCGAGGCGCTGCGGATCGACGACGGCGTCCGCGCCCTGCTCGTGGGCCTCGGCGGCGGATACCTCTACAACCACTACGGCCCGACCGAGACGCACGTGGTCAGCCAGTACGCCCTGGCCACCGCCGACGCGGCCAGCTGGCCGGCGCTGCCGCCGATCGGCCGGCCGATCGCCAACGCGCGGTTCTACGTGCTCGACGACCGGCTCGACCCGGTGCCGGACGGGGTGCTCGGCGAGCTGTGGATCGGCGGCACCTGTCTGGCTCGGGGCTACCTGCACCGGCCCGCGCTGACGGCGGAACGGTTCCGCCCCGACCCGTACGCGGGGCCGGGCGAGCGGATGTACCGCAGCGGCGACCTGGTCCGCCGCCGGGCCGACGGCGTGATCGACTTCGTCGGCCGCGCCGACGACCAGGTCAAGGTACGCGGCTTCCGGGTCGAGCCGGGCGAGATCGAGAGCGCCCTGCGGGACGTCCCCGGCGTACGCGAGGCGGCCGTCCTGTTGCGCGAGGACTCGCCCGGCGACCCGCACCTGGTCGGCTACCTGGCCGGCGACGCCACCGCCGAGGCGGCCCGCGACCACCTGCGGCTGCGGCTGCCCCAGCACATGGTGCCGACCCGCTGGACGGTGCTGGACCGGCTGCCGCTGACCGCCAACGGCAAGCTCGACCGCCGCGCCCTGCCGGCGCCGGGCCAGGCGGACGACGCCGCCTACGTCGCGCCGCGCGACGGGCGGGAGGCCGAGCTGGCCGCCATCTGGGCGGAGGTGCTGCGCCGCGACCGCGTCGGGGCGTACGACAACTTCTTCGCCCTCGGCGGGCACTCGCTGCTGGCCACGCGGCTCGTCCACGCCGTCAACCAGCGCATGTCGGCGCAGCTGTCGCTGCGTACCCTGTTCCGCAAGCCGGTCCTGGCCGACCTGGCGGCCGAGCTGGCGCGGCACGACGCCCCCGCCGCCGTGGCCTTCGCGCCGCTCACCCCCGACCCCGCCGCCCGCCACGAGCCGTTCCCGCTCACCGACATCTAGCTAGCGGCGGTTGCCCGTCACGCCTCGTCGAGCTCGTGCACCAGCAGCGCGACGTACAACGACAGCATCGACTCCGGGTCCTCCAGCGACACCCCGAGCACCTGCGTGATCCGCGACAGCTGCTGGTAGTACGCCGTACGCGACAGGTGCGCGGCGGCCGCCGCCGCCGACTTGTTGCCGCCCTGCTCGCAGAAGCAGCGCAGCAGCTCCAGCAGCCGCCCCCGCTGGCCGGCGTCGCGCGCCAGCAGCGGGCCCAGCTCGCGGTCGGCGAACGCCCGCACCCGCTCGTCCTCCCGCAGCAGGTGCAGCAGGCCGCGCAGGCGCACGTTGTCCAGCCGGTGGTACAGCTGCGTACCGGCCGAACGCAGCGCCGCCCCCGCCACGTGCGCGGCTTCGCCCAGGCTGCGGCGCACCTCCGCGACGTGCGACACGGTCGTGCCGACCGCCACCACCACCGGGCCCGCCGCCGACCGGTGCACCTCCCGGGCCAGCCGGCGCAGCACCGCGTCGACCTCCGCCTGCGCGGGCAGCGACAGCAGCGCGCGCACGCTCGTGTCGTCCACCACCCCCACCAGGGCGGGCACGGCCACCCGCCGGGCCGCCAACGCGGCCACCTCCGCCAGGTCCCGCAGCACCTCCTGCGTGGCCAGCGCCGGGGCGCGCGGCGTCACCGTCGCCGGCCGCACGGCCACGCCGACCAGCTGCCGCCGGTGCAGGCCGACGCCCAGCGCCGCCGCCCGGGCGGCCAGGTCCGCCGGGGGCACCGCCTGGCCGACCAGCTGCGCCAGCAGCATCCGGTGCGTCTGCCGCTCCAGGCTCTCCCGGTCCCGCGCGACGAGGCGGTGCACCGCCAGGGCCGACGCCGCCCGCTCCGCCACCACCACGTGCCGGTGCGGCGGCGGGTCCGGCGACAGCAGCACCAGCCGCCCCCAGTCGGCGCCCTGCGCGCCGACCATCGTGACCAGCCAGCCGGCCTCCTCGTCGTACGCGGTCCGCTCCGGCGCGGCCACCGACCGGGACCGCGACGCCCAGTCGCCCAGCAGTTCGCTGGGGTCCTGCCCCGCCGCGTCGTACGCGAGCACCTCGTGCCCCAGCGTCTCCAGCACCACCGGCAGCCCGGAGATCCGGGCGACCTCGCGCAGCACCTCGGCCGGCTCCGCCCCCGCCACGGTCAGCGACGTGAACGTCTCGTGCACCTGCTCGGCCGCCCGCAGCTCGGCCAGCTGCGCGTCGACGATCAGCGCCACCACCGCCTCGGTGACCGACACGAACCGCGTCTCCTCGGCGAGCGTGATCAGCGGCAGCCGGTGCCGGTCCGCCGCCGCCACCAGCGCCTCCGGCACCCGGTCGCTCCACCGCCGCACCAGCTCGACCACCAGCCCCGCCGCGCGCACCGCCGCCAGGTCGTCGACGTACCTGGTCAGCGCCGCCGCCTCGTCCGGCAGCGCGATCCCCGTGGTCAGCACCAGCTCGCCACCGCGCAGCAGGTGCCCGATGTCGGCGACCTCCGCCACGTGCACCCAGCGGACCCGGCCCTGCATCCCGGCCGCGCCGGCCACCACCCGCGGCTTCGCGCGCCGGATCACCGGCAGCGCGAGGGCCTCGGCGACGGAGGGATACATCGCGATCTCCCCTCGAACGGGAATGCACACAACGTAATGCTCCTGGGACGGAAGCGGTACAGGTTGTCCGTAGCGGTTGAACAACGAAAGCCGCGACACTCGCCCTACTACGCCGATCAGGGGGAGGACGCGATGGCGCACCGCGAGCTGCTGGCCAGACACCGGTCAGTGATGCCACGATGGCTGGCCCTGTACTACGAGCAGCCCATCGAGTTCGCCAGCGCCTCCGGGCGCCGGGTGACCGACCGCGAGGGGCGCAGCTACCTCGACTTCTTCGCCGGCATCCTCACCAACGCCGTCGGCTACGACGTCGCCGAGATCAGCGACGCCGTCCGGGCGCAGCTCGACACCGGCGTGCTGCACTCGTCCACGCTGTACCTGATCCGGTCGCAGATCGAGCTGGCCGAGAAGATCGCCGAGCTGTCCGGCATCCCCGACGCCAAGGTGTTCTTCACCAACTCGGGCACCGAGGCGAACGAGGCCGCGCTGATGCTCGCCACCCAGTACCGCCGCAGCGAGCAGGTCCTCGCCCTGCGCAACTCGTACCACGGCCGCGCGTTCGCCACCGTCGGCATCACCGGCATCCGCGGCTGGTCGGCCAGCTCGCTCAGCCCCGTCAAGGTGAGCTGGGTGCACGGCGGCTACCGCTACCGCAGCCCGTTCCGCGACCTGTCCGACGCCGGCTACATCGCCGCCTGCGTCGCCGACCTGCGCGAGATCATCGAGACCACCACGGCGGGGGACGTCGCCTGCATGGTCGTCGAGCCGATCCAGGGCGTCGGCGGCTTCGCCACCCCGCCCGACGGGCTGTTCGGCGAGTTCAAGAAGGTGCTCGACGAGTACGGCATCCTCCTCGTCTCCGACGAGGTGCAGACCGGCTGGGGCCGCACCGGCGAGCACTTCTGGGGCATCCAGGCCCACGGCGTCGTACCCGACGCGATCACCTTCGCCAAGGGCCTCGGCAACGGCCTCGCCATCGGCGGCGTCGTCGCCCGCGGCGACCTGATGGACTGTCTCGGCGCCAACTCCATCTCCACCTTCGGCGGCAACCCGCTCTCCACCGCCGGCGCCCTGGCGTCCCTGAACTACCTGCTGGAACACGACCTGCAGGCCAACGCGGCGGCGCTGGGCGACCGGCTGCTCGACGGCCTGCGCGCGGTGGCCGCCGCGCAGCCCGTCGTCGGCGACGTCCGCGGCAAGGGCCTGATGCTCGCGCTGGAGCTGGTCGGCCCCGACGGCGCGCCCGACCCGGCCGCCGCCACCGCGCTGCTGGAGGAGACGCGCGAGCGCGGGCTGCTCGTCGGCAAGGGCGGCCTGCACGGCAACGTCATCCGCCTGGCCCCGCCGATGACGCTGACCCGGGACGAGGCCGACGAGGCCCTGGAGATCCTCACTCAGTCGATCGAGGCCGTAGCCAAGGAGGCGCAGCACCGATGAGGAGGACCACCCACTGGATCGGCGGCAAGCCGTACAACGGCGTCGCCGAGCGCACCGGCGACATCTACGACCCCGCCACCGGCCGCGTCGCCGGGCAGGTCGACTTCGCGAGCGCCGCCGTCGTCGACGAGGCCGTCGCCGCCGCGCAGGGGGCGTTCGCCCGCTGGCGTACGGCGTCCCTCGCCCAGCGCACGAGCGTCCTGTTCGCGTTCCGGCACCTGCTGCACGCCCGCCGCTCCGACCTCGCCGAGATCCTCACCGCCGAGCACGGCAAGGTGCTCTCCGACGCGGCGGGGGAGATCCAGCGCGGCCTGGAGAACGTCGAGTTCGCCTGCGGCATCCCGCAACTGCTCAAGGGCGGTTTCAGCGAGAACGCCTCCACGAACGTGGACGTGTACTCCCTCCGGCAGCCGCTCGGCGTCGTCGGCGTGATCACCCCGTTCAACTTCCCGGCCATGGTGCCGCTGTGGTTCGTGCCCAACGCCATCGCCTGCGGCAACACGGTGGTGCTCAAGCCGAGCGAGAAGGACCCGTCCGCCGCGAACTTCCTCGCCGAACTGTTCGCGGAGGCCGGGCTGCCCGAGGGCGTCCTCAACGTCGTGCACGGCGACAGGGAGGCCGTCGACCGGATCCTCGAACACCCGACGATCAAGGCCGTCTCGTTCGTCGGCTCCACCCCGATCGCCCGGTACGTCTACGAGACCGGCACCCGCCACGGCAAGCGGGTGCAGGCGCTCGGCGGCGCCAAGAACCACATGGTCGTACTCCCCGACGCCGACCTCGACCTCGCCGCCGACGCCGCCGTCTCGGCGGGCTTCGGCTCGGCCGGCGAGCGCTGCATGGCCGTCTCCGTGGTCGTGGCCGTCGACCCGGTCGGCGACGAACTGGTCGACAAGATCCGCGAGCGGATCGCCGCCCTGCGCGTCGGCGACGGCCGCCGCCCCGGCTGCGAGATGGGCCCGCTGGTCACCGGCGCCCACCGCGACCGGGTGACGTCCTACCTGGACGCCGGCCGGGACGCGGGAGCGAAGCTCGTCGTCGACGGGCGCCACCACCCGATCGACGGCGAGCAGACCGGGTTCTGGCTCGGGCCGACCCTGTTCGACCACGTCGAGACCGACATGTCCGTCTACACCGACGAGATCTTCGGGCCGGTGCTGTCCGTGGTGCGGGTGCCCAGCTACGACGCCGCGGTCGAACTGGTCAACGCCAACCCGTGGGGCAACGGCACGGCGATCTTCACCAACGACGGCGGCGCGGCCCGGCGGTACCAGAACGAGATCGAGGTCGGCATGATCGGGGTGAACGTCCCGATCCCCGTCCCGATGTCGTACTACTCGTTCGGCGGGTGGAAGGAGTCGCTGTTCGGGGGTGCGCACGCGTACGGGCCGGAGGGGGTGAACTTCTTCGTCAGGTCGAAGGTGGTCACCAGCCGGTGGCTCGACCCGTCGCACGGCGGGGTGAACCTCGGCTTCCCACAGGCCACCTGAGCCTGGCCGTATCCAGGGCTGGGGGCACGTCACTTGGTCGAGTGAGTTTGCGCTGTTCGGCGGGCGTCCGGCCGGCGGCGGGGCGAGTCTGGTCGGGCCTGGGCGACCGTCTCGACCAACCGACGTACCGGAGCGCACGGATGCGCATAGCCGCCACCGACTACATCGACCACGCCGTGTCCCACCCCTCGACGCTCGACGCGAACAAGGGGGAACTGGTCAACCTCTTCGTGCGGGAGCGCGACGGCACGGCCGATGGTCAGCAGCGCCGGGCCGTCCTGATGCTGCACGGCAGGAGCGTGCCGGCCCTCGCGGGCTTCGACCTCGGGACCGGTGACTACAACTGGTCCCTGTTCCTCGCCCAGGCGGGGTTCGACGTGTTCGTCATGGATCTGCAGGGGTCGGGCCGTTCGACGCGTCCCCAGGTCATGGACGACCCCCGCAACGTCAACCCGGTCCAGCAGAGCCCGCTGGTCCCGAAGACGCTGTCCGCGCTGTCGCCCGCGACCTACCCGAAGTCGTTGAACGACTCGGCCAGCGACTGGGCCGAGGTCGACCGCGTCGTGAGGTACATCAGGAGGCTGCGCGGCGTGGACAAGGTCGCGCTCGTCGGCTGGTCCGCGGCCGCCTTCCAGTTGGGGCCGTACGCGATGCAGAACCCGGACCTGGTGTCCAACCTCCTCCTGCTCGCCCCGATGTTTCCGCCCAAGCGCAGGACCCCGGTGCCGCAGACGTTGCCGGTTTCCACCCCGTGCCCCGTGTACGGGTTTCCCATGAGCGTGATCACGCAGGAGTCGTTCCGGGAAGCGTGGGAGAAGGAACAGCGGTGCCGGAGCCAACGGGACGACGGGATCGTTGACACGGTGTGGAGAGCCATCCTGGACGAGGATCCGGTCGGCCGTACCTGGGGTCCCGGGGTGTCGCGGTGGCGGAACGCGTACTGGTGGGGCTGGAACGAGCAGGTGGTGGGGGCGGACACGAAGCTCGGCGCCGAGGTGCCGGTGTTCCTCGTGTACGGCGAACACGACACGGCCGCGAACACGCCGGAGTCGGCGGGCGAACTGCTTCATTTCTCCGTCCCCAAGCTGTACGGGGCCATCCAGGGCCGTCGGAAGCTGATGTACCGGGTGCAGTGCACCGGGCACTTCATGGTCTGGGAGCGGCAGTTCAAGGAACTGCGGAAGCTGTCCAGGGAGTGGCTCGAGCAGAACAAGATCGACGGAAACGAGACGGGCACGTTCTTCGTGGACGTGAACGGAAACCGTACGCCCATGGACTTTCCCGCGGCCTGAGAGGCGGGCCTGGCAGGGCGGAACGGAACACCCGCCGCGGTGCGGCACGGACGGCGTTAGGTCTATCGGGGAGTTTGCATGGCGCTCGTAGTCAGCTTCGTGGGGATCTCGTCGCACGCGGCCGTGGGGGCGTACAGGATCTGGTCTTACAAGATCAATGGCACGGGCGCTGAGCTTCCGCAGGGGCAGCGGGTCGCCCTGGCCTTCCCCAGCAACGTCAACGTGCAGGATCCGGCCCTGTTTCCGAGCGTGGCCCAGCTCGACGGCACGTTCGTGTGGCAGGATCCCGGGTCCGGCCGTCAGCGGGTCGCGAGCGCGGCCTCCTCGCAGGCCGGTCAGGTGACCGTCTCCTTCGTCGCCCCGGCCCAGGCGTCCGACGGCAACCTGCAGCTCTACACGAGTGCGAGCGGCGCCGCGTGGACCCAGGTGCCGTTCGCCACCGCCTCCGGTGGGGCCACGGGCACGACCCAGACCCTGATCCTGCCCGCGCCGGTCGCACCGTCGGTCACCGGGCGCCCGGTGTACGACTTCGAGGGAGCACTGCCGTACGCCACCGAACTCTTCGGTGTCTACCAGCCGGTCATCGGGTGGATCAGCCAGCACCCCGCGCAGTCGGCGGCCCTGGCGCTACCCGGTGCCGGAGCCGGCGGGCCGCACCCCGGCCAGGCCGCAGGAGCCGGCAGGGGCACCCTGAGCGACGAGGCCCTGGCCGCGGTGGCCGGGCACTACAGTTCACCGGCCGCGGCGGGTGGATTGTCACCGGTCGGGCTGATGAATCTGTTCCGGCAGTACTTCTTCGAGTTCGACACCTTCCTCGGCGCGCCCGCGGGTCACATCTGGGTCAGCCCGGGCGGGACCGTCGAGGTGATCGAGTCGAGCACCCGTCGCACCCTCGTCGAGAGGCTGTCCGAGATATCCGAGGAAATCTCCCGGAAAACCGAGGAGAGCCTCACGGACCAGGACGACATCGCGGAGGCCGTCAAGGAGGACAACGCCACGGACACCAAACTCGGCGTCAGCGCCACCGGTGGCGTCAATGCCAAGATCTTCCACGCCGACGCGAGCGCCAACTTCAGCGTCGAGAACACCGTCAAGCGCGGTGCGGAGGCCACCCACAAGCACACGCGTACGCAGACCGCGAAGGTGACCAGCGAGATCAAGCGCAACTACAGGACCAGCTTCCGGACCGTGACGGAGACGGTGGACACCTCCAGCCGCCGGTACGTCCTGCAGAACAACGGCATGGAGCTGGCCAACTACGAGCTGCGGCGGAAGATGCGCAAGGTCGGCGTGCAGCTCCAGCACGTCGGTTCGCGGCTGTGCTGGCAGTTGTACCTGGGCGAGCCGGGGGCGGACCTGGGGCTGGGGGATCTGGTCCATGTCGTGGAGGCGCCCGACCTCACCTCGATCAACCGGCCCGAGAAGCTGCCGCCGTTGGAGGCCAAGCAGGTCCCCTTCCACTTCGACATCCCGTTCCTCCACGACGCGGGACCGGACGACGACGCGGAGGAGACCTACACGCCGCACCCCGACAACCGCTGCCGGGGGCTCAACGAGTCCACCGCCGGCACTGACGACACCATCCAGTTCTGCTTCGAGGTACCGCTGCCTCCCGTGCCGAAGGGGTACGAACTGGACTGCGTCGCCTCGTTGGACAAGCACGGAGCGCAGGTGGAGTTCGCCCCGTTCGACGCCGACGACCTGCGGCCCAACCCCGACACGGCGAAGAACACCCTCAAGCTGCGGCTGACCTACGCGAACTTCCAGGGCAGGAAGTCCCTCCCGTTCGACGCCGTGCTGCTGTACAGGCCGACCGAGGAGGCGAACAGGGAGATCGAAAAGATCAACGCAGACGCGGAGGCCGCCTATCGGAACGAGGTCGCGCGGCTGCAACGCGAGGCGTACGGGAAGGCCGTGCGTGAGCGCCTGCGTCTGGTCAGCTCGCTGCGCGCCAGACCCGCCGAGGACCTACGCCGCGAGGAGCGCCGCTGGGTGTTCCGGAGCATCATCCGGCTGCTGGAGAAGTGGGGGCAGTACCCGACGAGTCCCGAGCCGGCGCAAGGGGTGTACCTGGAGGCGGAGAAGATCCAGCGGCTCTTCGACGTCGACGAGATGCTGTACTTCGTCGCCCCCGACTTCTGGCGGCCGGGGCCGGTGAACCCCCCTGCCGTCGACCGGGACAGCGTCGGCAGATATCCCGTGCCACCGGAGGAGTCGTCCCTGGCCGACGGCACGGCCACCCCGTCGCGGCCCCAGGCCGGTAGCGTGGTCGAAGTCGTCCCCCGGCCGCTGCCGCTGTCCGGGCAGACCGTGGCAGGGTGGTACTCCCGGGTGGACGAGTACCAGGCGGCCGGCGGGCAGCCCAGCCCCGAGTGGCGGGTGAACTACCTCATCACCGAGCAGACCCAGCCCGCGCCCCTGGGTAGTTCCCTCGGCTGGCTGATCCAGATCGACGCCGACGCGCGGCGGAACGAGTTCCTCAACGCCGCCTGGGTGAAGGTGGTGATGCCGGTCCGGCCGGGTCAGGAGGCCCTGGCGCTGGAGTGGCTCATCCAGCTCGAAGGCGACGGTGGCCACAGCACGCCCTACGACTTCCGGCCGGGCGACCCGGACGCCTTCCGTGGGAAGACCGTGGGCGAGGTCCTGAAGCTGCTCGCGAAGCAGCTCCAGGATTCGAACACCGACGTCGACAAGACGTTGGCCGCGGAGAAGGTCTTCGAGACCGGCTTCGACCCCCTCGTCGGCGGCTTTCGGAAGGATCCCAAGCCGTTCGAGGTCTTCGACCAGTGGATCGAGGTGCTGCCGACCGACCAGATCGCCGCCGTGATGGTGCGCTACGACCCCAGGACGGGCCAGCAGGTGTGAACGGGAACGCGGCGGGGCGAGCGGGTGGCCGCCGCGGAGGGTGCTACACGTAGAGGCTGCGGGCGGCCGCATCCGTCAGGCACAACGCCGGGATCGCGTGGTGGACGAAGTCGAAGTTGCTGACCGTCAGTCGACCGCCCGGCAGGATGTCGCGGTACGTCCGCTGCCACACGTCGTTCCCCTGGCGGTCGAAGGGAAGGTACGCCGCCGAGACGTTCCTGGTCGCCGACTCCCAGAACCCGTTCTTGCCGCTGGTGAACGGATTCGCCTTCGTGCCGGTGAGCGTCGTCATGTTTCGGGCGAAGCTGTGGGTGTAGAAGCGTACGGACTTACCCCTGCCGCCGCCTGCCGGAAGCTTGAGCCACCCCCGAAGCGAGTCGATCATCGCCTCGTTGAAGGCTTCGGGAGGGTCGAGCACGAAGAGTTCGTTCAGCTCGTCGTTCAGAAACGCAGCGACCGCCTTGTCGCCCTTCATCGCGGACACATTCGAGGTCAGGAACTGGCTCACCACCTGGCAGCCGCTGCTGTTGACCGAGATCGCGACGTGGGAGAGGTGGTCGTCCTTGATCGGCAGAATGTCCTTCTGGATCTCTATCAGGATGTCCCGCAGCATCGCCGACGAATACAGTTGATAGTCGCGCAGGCGTCCGGTCGCCATGTCGAAGACGCGACTGATGTGCGGCAGCACGAGCACCCACTGCTTGTTGGCCTGCCGGAGTTGGTAGGGGAGGCCGAACGAGAACTGTTGCGGCGCCAGGAAGGGCATGTCGGCCACGTGACTGGCGTCGGGCAGCCGGCGGGCGTTGTACACCAGCCAGTTCCATATCTCGAACGCGAGCCAGTCGTACCCCAACGGGTCGAAGTGCTTGAACAGGGGCCGCTTACCCTGCCCGGGTTGGTGCTTGAAGTGCACGAGGAACGGCGGGGGTTTCGAGATGTCCAGGTCCATCGGATAGGCGACGGCGATGAACTGGGGCGGCAGGTTGACGCCGGCCCGGTAGGTCACGCTGTAGATCTTGACCGTGAAACCGGCTGGGGGTTCCGGGACGAAGGTCAGGTTCAGGATGTCGGAACTCGAACCGGGCGGCGTCCTGAAGATGGGTTGCTGCAGGAACGGCCAGGAGATCGGCTTGACGAGCCTCGGCAGCGGGCGCGGGTTCCAGTCGCTGTTGCGCGCGTACAGCGGCTTGTCGTTGATTCGGTCTGCCGTCTCCTTGCGGCAGGTGGCCACGTCGAGCAGGCACACCGAACTGGCGTTGGGCGGCGTGATGAGCCCGTCGGGCGGGTTGCTCAACGTCCTCCACGTTTCGGCCGTGACGTCTTTGAGCGTGAACCTGGTGCCCACTAGACCCGCCGGCCGATGCTCATGCGCCCCCCGAACCTCACATAGCGTGCTGACAAGGTAACCCATCGCCGGGCTGTCGGGTGCGGAACGAACGGGCTGACACGGCACCCGGCACGTGGCAGCCGCGAAGGGCGTGTCCAGGTCGATCGGCGGTCCGGCGCGGCGGCGGCCGACGACGTGGTGCCGTCGCCCGTCGTCGCGGCGACCACCTGACCCGCCTGCGACAACCGCTGAGTCAGGTCCCCTCCGCCGCCGACAAGTCGGTGATCAGGTCGTCGAGCACCAGTTCCTCCTCGACCCGGACCCCGGCGGTGAGCATCGCCGCAGCGAGCCCCGCATCCCAGGCCGCGTCGGTCGGCGCGCCTCCCAGCGGCCCCCCGGTAGTCGCCCGGGCGGCGCGGGCCGCGACCCCGGCCAGGTAGTCGGCGGTTCCGTAGCGCCACGGCTGCCAGGGCACCCTGCCGCGCAGCAGGTTGGCGATCCGCAGGCCACCCCAGTCGAAGTCGCCGTGATACCGCAGGCGGGCGCCGGCCTGGACCAGGCCGGCCAGCAGGCGCAGCGCGGCGGTGCTGGGCTGGCCGCCGACGCAGACCAACGGGGGGCAGGTCGGGCCGAGCCGGTCGGCCGCGGCGGCCAGCACAGTGGGGTTCTCGCAGACGTGGACAGTCCGGGCAGCGAACCGCGGCTCCCCGCGAGCGAGCTGGCGCAGGGTCACCACGACCGGCTCCCCGAGCGCGGCGGCGGGGGCGACGAGGTCGTGCAGCCGGCATCCGGCAACCGTGGGCAGGTTGACGGCGAGCACGGTCGACGAGAGATCGTCGAGGAACACCCCGGCGGCGTACCAGAGCATCCGGCGTTGCTCGGCCGCCGACTCGGGCAGTGGTGCGTCCCCCCACCAGGTGGCCCGGATGGCCGAGCGGGCCGCTGTCTCCAGCGCCCGGCCGGCGTCGAGCGCGTGCGCGTCGCCGGTGGTGCGCGCCGCGATCCGGGCCAGCGGCTCCCCGTCCGCCGGCAGCGCGGCGAGGACGGCGACCAGATCGGTCACGAGCCGCGCCGCCGCCGGTGGCGTGCCCGCCAGTCGCCGTAGCAGCGCGGCCGTGCCCGAGGCGGCGCACCATTCGGCCAACTCGACGCGTACGCCGCCGAGTGCGGCGACCGGCGCCAGCGAGGTCTGCCAGGCGGCGGCCTCGGCGGCTCGTACCTCGGCGAGCACCGCGACGCTTCCGGTCAGCGCCTCGACCGCCCCGGCCAGGCCGTCGGGGTGCATCCCACTACGCCGGATGATCCGATCCAGCTCGTCGAGGTTGACGGTCAGGGTGCTGCCGCGACCGGGCGGGCGGCCCAGGACCCGCTCCACCGCCCGCCGCTCGTCCGGGCTGGGCCCGTCCAGGGTCAGGGTGCCGGTCAGCGGCTGCCCCCGGGCGATGCGGCGGCGTAGCCGCTGGAACAGCCGTTCGGTCTCCGCCCCGCCGAGCTGCCGGCGCAGCCGTTCCAGATCGGTCACGGCACATCCCACAGGCCCGGTGCCGTCACCGGCTCCGGTTGATGATCGTCGGGCTGCGGGTTCCGCTGCCGGGGCGCCCGCCGCTCCGGCGTGGACAACAGGTGCCGTTCGCGCCCGTCCCAGCGCCACGGGGTGACCAGCACCGCGTCGATGCCGTCGTGCCGGGCCAGATGGGCGATCCCGAGGCCGGGCACCTGCGGATAACAGCCCCACTCCCGCTCGCTGGTCAGCACCACGTCGAGGTCGAAGGTGGCCAGCAGCCCCAGGCACTTCGCGCGGGAGTCGTCGTCCACCCCCGCGAACGCCTCGTCCAACGCGATCAGCCGCGGCGCGTACGGGTTGCCGGCCGAGCCGTAGTAGGACGACGCGGCGGCGAACAGCGGAACGCTCGCCGCCAGCACCCGCTCACCGCCGGACGCCGGCCCGGTCGCCGGGCGCCACTGCCCGTCCTGGTGCCGCTGGATCGTGAACTCGTGCCACGCCCGGTAGTCCAGCGCGCGGGTGAGCTGCTCCGACCAGGTCGCCGCGTCGTCGCGCAGCCGCTCCCGGTTGATCTGCTCCTGTAGGAAGGAGCCCACGGCGCGGCGGTCCTCCTCGTCCCACACGTCCGTGCTCTGCCGCAGCTGCCGGCCGCGCAGCTCGGCCAGTCCGGCAGGGGCGTCGCGGGTCGGCCGCCACAGCAGCCGCAGCCGCATCCCCGTCGAGGTGGGCCGGGCCTCCAACTCCTCGTTCATCCCGGCGACCTGCCGCTCGGCGCCGACGATCAACTCCTGGAGCGCCCCGGCCACCTCGTTGACCAGGTGCGTCTCCAGCACCTCCCGCTCGTGCGCGGAGAGCATGCGCTGCCGTTCGTCGATCTCGTCGACCAGCGCGGCGGACAGGTCGGCGACGGTGCGGGTCCGCCCCTGGAAGCTGACCTCGACGACCATCGCTTCCTCCCGGATGGTCGTCACCACCTGGTGACCCTGCCGGGAGAGGCCGTCGGTCAGCGCCTTCACGTCCATGCTGACCTGCTGCTGCAGCCGGTCCCAGCGGCGGTCGTCGTCGTCGGTGTCGGCCAGTTCCCGATCGACGGCCCGGGCCAGCGTGACCGCCCGGGTCGCCACCCACGGCTGCGCCACGTCCGGCACCTCCAGGCCCGGGCAGGCCAGCTCGACCAGGCCGGTGCCGGCGAAGGCGCGCAGTCCCTCGACGGCGGCGTCCCGGGCCCCGGTCGCCTCGTGCAACTCCTGCTCCAGCCGGCTGCGCCGCCCGCCGGCGTCACCCCGGGCGTCCCGGGCCGCCGCCTCCTGCCCCCGGGCCTCCTCCCGGTCGCGCTCGCAGTCCGTCAGCAGCCCGGTCGCCTCCGCGATGCGGCGCTGCAGGTCCGCTACCGACGCGCCGGCAGTGGCGTCCAGCGTCTCGAACTCCACCCGGGCCGCCCGCGCCGCGTCCCGCGCCTCGGCCGCCTCGGCCGCCGCCGGCGCCAGCCGCTCCAGCCGTTCGGAGTGCAGCCCGGCCGCCTCGTCCCGGCGGACGTGCGCCGCACGCACGCCCGCCACGGTCGGCCACCAGGCGGCCAGGGCCACCCGGTACGACTGCAACCCGTCCCGCACCGCGGCCAGCTCCTCGACGCCGTACGGCAGGTCGACGTCGTCGGCGAACTCGGTCGCCTCGGCCAGCGCGGTCGTCGCCTCGGCGAGTCGCCGGCTGAGCGCCTCACCCGCCTCGTCGCGCCGGTCGACGACGTCGCGGCGGGCCTCGTACGCGCCGCGTACCCGGGTGTGGGCCTCCCGCAGCGGCTGGTCCGACGGCAGCGCCCGCGCCTCCGTGGCGACCCGCTCCCGCCGCCGGCGCAGCTCGCCGCGCCGGCCCGCGACGGCCGCCAGCCGCGCCGACAGCTCCGCGGCCTCCCGCCGCAACTGGTCGATCCGCGCCCGACGGGCCGCCTCCCGGGCGCTGTCGCCGATGTGCTCCGCCGCCGGCTTGGCCCACCGTCCGGCGAGGACCCCGTTGCCGAACGCGCCGGTCGCGTCGACCCACGTCACCGCCGAGCCGGCGCCCAGGCCGATCGCGGCGAGCACGCCCGCCACGGCCTCGTCCGACAGCGCCGCGCAGGCCGGGTCCGTCCGGTCGACCGCCGGGCGGAGCAGCCGCCCCAGGTGCGCCGCCACCGCCCCGCCGGGCCGCAGCACAGTGTCCCCGCTGACCGGGTCGCGCAGCGCCCCGTCGGGGTCGAGCCAGGCGTCGAGGACCCCCGCCGCCTCCAGGGCAGCCTCGATGCCGGCCCGCTGCGCCGCCGGCACCTCCGGGGCGAAGTCCACCACCCGCCACAGCGGCGCGCCCGGCCGCTCCCGGCGCACCTCGTCGACGCGCGTGTGCGGCACAGGCGGCGGCTGATGCGTTCCCGCCTCCAGCCGGCGCAGCTCCGCCTCGGCCCGTTGCAGACCGTCGCGTACCTCGCGTTCCTCGGCCTCCAACGCGGCGTCGGCGCGGGCGAGGGCCTCCGTCGCGGCCGTGGCGGCGCGCGCCGTCTCCCGCACCGCCGGGTTCTCCCCGGCCAGCGTGCCGACCCACTGCTCCAGTTCCGCGAGGACGCCGTCGAGGTCGCCGACCGGCAGCTCGACCACGCCGCCGAGGTGCTCCCGGGTCCGCTGGACCAGCAGCTCACCCGCCTCGGTCGCGGCCGACTCGGCCTCCTCGACCCGTAGGTCCGCGGCGGCCATCTCGGCGTCGAGCCGGTCCGCCTCGTCGCGGGCCCGGTCCGCCCGATCCCGGGCCGCGTCGGCGGCGGCGCGGAGCCGGTCCAGCGTCCGCAGCGAACCCGACCGCGAGGCGACCAACTCGTCCGCGGCCCGGGTCGCCTCGGCCAGCCCGACCGGCAGCGCGGCCAGCACCCGCGCCGCGTGCCGGTCGGCCAGCCGCGCCGCCGCGGCGTCCCGCTCGACCTGCCCGCGCGCCGCGTCCTCGGCGTCCTGCGCCTGCCCCAGCTCCCGGGCCGCGTCCTCGGCGGCCCGCCCGGCGCGGGCCACGTCGGCCTCCAGGTCGCGCAGTCGCTCCTCCTGCCGGACGGCGAACTGGTCCCGCTCGTCGGCGATGCCCCGCAGCCGGCGCAGATGCTCCGCGGTACGCGCCTCCGGGCTGTCCCGCAGCGCCTGCAGCCGCGTGGCCAGCTCCCGGGACCGCTCCGTCAACTCGTCGATGCGCGTCAACGCCCGGGTCAGGTCGGCGTCGGCCTGGTCGTAGGCCCGCTGCGCCTCGGCCAGCTCCCGACCGAGCTGTTCGTAGCGGCTGTGCTGCTGGCGCAGCAGCCCGGCCCGGCGGCGCGTCGCGACCCGCGCGTACTGCCGGTAGCGGGTGAGGAAGTCGTCGGCGGCCCGTTTCGTCTCGGCCAGCTCCCGCAGCGTCACCCGCTCGTCGTCCAGGCTGCGGAACGCCTCCGCGACCTGGGTGATCAGGTTCTCGTCGAGTGGCGGCAGCGCGTCGGTGAGCGCCCGGGACAGGCTCTTCTCGTCCGGCCGCTTCGACAGCTGCGGCTGGCGCAGCCGGATGAGCAGGGAGACCAGCGCGTCGTACCGGCTGCCGAGCCCGAACAGCGCCTCGTCCACGGCCCGCCGGTAGTCCGCCGCCCGGTCGTGGACCATCCCGGCGGACCCGACCGCGTCGCGCAGCCGCTCCCGGGTCAACGCCGTGCCGGTCGCGTTCACCAGCGCCAGGTCGACGCCGACCCGCTGGCTGGTGACGAAGAACCAGTGCCGGGCGATGCCCCGCCCGGCGACCGCCTTCAGCCCGCACCCGATGGTGAGGTAACGCTCCCCGTCGCGGTCCCGGCGGCCGAACTCCAACCACGTGTAGCCGAGCCGCTCCGGGTGCGGGTACCGGCCGCCGAGCAGCAGGTTCCACTCCATCCGCTTGTGCGGGTCGCCGTCCGGCTCCACCCGGTACGGCGCCAGGTCCCCGTCGAGCAGGAACGGCAGCATCAGCGCCAGCACCTTCGACTTGCCGGTGCCGTTGTTGCCCCGCAGCAGCAGACTCCCGCCGTGGAAGTGGAACTCCTCCTGGTCGTAGTAGAAGATGTCGACCAGCCCGGCGCGCAACGGCTGCCAGCGCTCCTTCGCCGGGAGCGGCAGCTGGTCGGCCAGCGGTACGGTCATCGCACGGGTTCCCTCGATCGTTCGGACTTGTCGGTGCCGGCCCCCCGGGCGGCCGGCTCGCGGATCGTCGGCTCGGCCAGGGCGTACCGGGCGATCGCCGGCCGGGGCAGCACGAGCGGGTCCGCGCCCGGCCCGACCCGGATCAGCTTCAGCGCGCGCAGCGCCTCCAGCGCCGTGGCCACGAGCTCCACCTCGGCGCCCGGGTCGGTGGCGTGCTTGCGCCAGTACGACCGATGCTCGACGGCCAACTCCCGGGTGCGCCGGTGCAGTTCGCTGACCCGTACCCCGCCGTCACCGGCGGCGATGTGCTCCGCCAACAGCAGCGTCAGGTGGCTCTGCATCCCCTCGGCGGGCATCCGCACGTCGGTGAGCTCGTCCTCGGGATCGACCATCGCGATCCCCTCCGCGCGCACCTCGGCGACCAGGCCGGTGAACTGGGTGATCCGGGTCAGCAGCGCGTGCCGCTGGCTGGTCAGGTAGGCGCGCTCGGCCTCGGTGAGCTCGTCGTGGTAGACCACCGGCTGCTCCAGCAGCAGCCGGGTCAGCCGCTGCCGCAGCGCCCGGTTCCGGGCGTCCTCCACATCGGGTACGACCTCCAGCGTCAACGCCGCGAGCCGGCCCGGCCCGGTCGACTCGTCGATCATCGACGGCCCCCGGGACGCGGCGAGCAGGCCGGCGATCACGTGCCGGTCCACGTCGTACAGGACGTCCCCGCCGGCGCCCAGGTACGCCTCCTCGTCCCCGGCCACCCGGCGCAGCACCCCCCAGTGCAGCAGTAACCGGACCACGGCCACCATGTCGGCCCGCCGCTCCCGCCGGTCCAGCGCGAACGAGAACCCGGCCGCCGCCAGCGCCGGCTCGGCGGCCCCCGTCACGACCTCCTCGGCCAGCCGGCCCAACGTGATCTGCCCGTCGGCGCGCTCCAGGGCCGCCAGCGCCAGGCAGGCCAGCACGTACCGCTGCCGCGAGAACGGGGTCCGCGACCGCGGATCCCGCGCCGGATGCGTGCCGTCGTACGGGTCGGCGGTCAGCTTCACCAGCCGTACCGTGTGGGCGTCGGCGACCACCTGCCAGGCGGTCTCCCGGTCGAACCACTCCCGCAGCTCCGCCGCGTACGCCCGAACCAGCCGGAAGGTCTCCGCGTCGGTGAGCCCGGCCACCAGCAGCGGGCGGGCCAGCAGCAGCCGCGCGGCCCTGCGCCGCCGCGCCTCCGGGACGTCGTCGGCCGCAGCGCGCCCCCTCACCGGTCCGCCCCGACCAGGTCGGTGATCTCGATGAGATGCTCTGGCCCGGTCAGCACCCCGTCCTCGGTGACGACCCGCGCCGGCGGGGCCCCGTCGACCCGCCGCAGCCGGACCGCCATCGTGCCGTCCGACGTCGTGGTCGTCACCTCCGACTGGTCCGGCCGGCGGGCGGCCAGGGCGTCACCGAGCAGCTGGAGGAACAGCCGGAACTCCGCCGAGTCCAGCCGCGCCAGCTCGGAGAGGTGGATCGGACCCGGGGTGGCCAGCGCGGCCCGGGCGCGGGCGGTCTGTTCCGCCTCGCGGCGCATCCGCTCGGCGAGCACGCGACGCTGCTCCGACCGGTCGATCACCCGGTTCGGCGCGCCCCGCCGCTCGTACGAGCCGGTCCGGCGCAGCCGAGGGCTGATCTCCAACCGGGGCGCCCGCGCCCACGGCGTGGCCGCCGGCACCGGCCGCTCCTCGGCGGCGGCGAGGGTCGCCGCCGTGGTGGTGAGGTGCCGCGCGGGGGAGAGCCCGAACGCGGTGTGCCAGAGCCGGTGCGCCGCCTCGTCGTCCGGTGCCTCGGCGAACCAGAGCGCCAGCCGGCGGAAGTCGGCCGAGCGGTCCGACCGGCCGGCCCGCCGCTCGTTGATCGCCGCGACCGTGCTCAGCAACTGTCGGATCCCACCGATGGCCGCCGTACGCAGCAGCCGCGCCTGGGCAGGGCGGCTGCTGTCGGCGCTGACGAACCAGTCGCGCAGCCCCGCCCAGCGCAGGCGCCAGGTGTCCAGGGCCTGCCGCATGGCGGCGTCGTGCCCGCCCCAGGCGTCCCGGTCCAGGCCGTCCCGCCCGTCCGCGTCGCCGTGTTCCTCGGGGGGAGCGGCGTCGGCGGCCTCGCGGCGCGCCGCGACCTCCAGCAGCGGCGTCACGCCGACCGCCTCGATCCGCCGGGCGAGCGCCGCGATCTCGGCGCCCCGGTTGGCGAGGTCGGCGATGAACCGCTCCAGGTAGGCGATCAACTGCTCCTTGTACGCCAGGAACGCCGCGACGTCGGCGTCGGAGAAGTCGATCGCCCGGCGCAGTGACGCCATGAAGGCCTGCGCGTTGTCGGCCAGGCCGGTGAACCGGTCGACGAGGCTCAGCAACAGCAGGTGTGTCTTCGCCGCGTCCGGCGGCTCGCCGGCCGCCGCCGCTTCGGCGACGGCCAGCAGCCCGCGCAGCTGTTCCGCGATGTCGGACAGCGCCACCGACTGCAGGGCGCCCCGCCGCCCGATCGCCTCCTCGTACCTGGCGATCGCGTCCTCCGCCGCGTGTCCCTCGCGGGTGAGCTGGTAAAGGTATCGAGCTCGGTGGAAGTCCTCGACCGTTGTCACCCGGCCGGTGTCGGGGTCGGCGCGCAGGTTGCCCCACCCGGCGAGCTGATCCAGGGCGGCGCGCACGGTCTCCAGCGACGGCCCCACCCCGGTGGGGGTCTCCGTCGTCGTGTCCCGCGCTGCGGCCAAGATCTCGATCAGCACGTCCTCCGGTCGTAGGTGCACGGTGAAGCGCTGCTTCGCCCGAACGAAGGCATCCAGGATCTGCCGGTACAGGGCCGAATTCTGTGCCTGGAGATGGGCGAACGGTTGCGCGGGCGACCCGGTCCCGAGAGGCATGGTGCCCATCCTCGCATTCTCGAAAGCCGGCTCTGCGGGTGACTCACCGTGTCGCCGGCTGACCTACGGCGCGCGGCCGGCGGCGCGCAGGTGGATGATCAACGTGTCCACGGGAACGCCGAGCACGCTGGCCAGCAACGTCAACGGATCGGACGGATTGTGCCCGCCTCTCGGCCCGCCACCATACGCCGGCGACCGGCTCCGCCTATGAGGGAGTCATTCCCGTTACAGGCCTGTGAGTCCCCTCGACCCCGTCAGCATCGCCGCCGAGGGTCCACCCCGGTACCGGCCAGGCGTGGTCCGTGCGGCCGGCCGCGTCGGTCCATGGATGGCCATGTCTGGCAGCGTGGAACGCGAAGAATTGGCGCGACCGGCGACTGAATGCCGTGCACCGGCGGCCGGCCAACGACCGTGTACATTCGCCGATGTCGCCGAGAGTCCGGCCGGATGCTCTGATCACTCCGCTCGAATCGACATAGATATAGCCGTTTTCGAACAAAGCATCGCAGCCAAGGAGGCACGCCGCCATCACGTTTCCTGGCGTGAGTCGCTCCTTCGGAGACGCCTGCGGCAACAGGGACGCCTCGGGTGTTCCCGGATCGTTGCAGTGCCTGCATCGCCACCACGCCAAGTCTCTGCCCGCCAACCGGCCCCACGCTCTCAATGACGGTGAGGCCCACTCGCTCAGGGTAAACGTCGTCGGGCCAGATCCAACGGTCCGATCTGTGGAGCGGCTTGCTGATTCGCGTAACGATGATTTCCGAGAGGGTGCCTGCACCGAACTCCTCTGGAGGCGTACGGGGGCCAGGGGAGCCGCCAGACCCCAGGATGAGGAAGTCCCCCACCGCCATGCTTCGGGCCACGTCCCGGCTGCTCCGCGGATCGGGCCTGCTGCGCAGGTTCAGCGCATCCGACCGCCATCCCCAGACGCCCAGGGACCTTCCGATCTCCAGATTGTTCCTGGATTTTCTAGCCACATAGACGTAGAAGTAGCCCGCCACGACCGCTTGCCCCCAAAGCACGAAGATCTCGTGCGGTGGAGGCATATTCAGGATCGAAAGCCTGTCGGACCGCCTGGCTGATCCCGAGACTTTAGCGATTACCTGCATGCGATGCAAACCCGGACGGGGGGTAGTCCTAGTTAGCTGTTTTCTTCGGGGAGGCTGGCCTCATACACCGTTTCCAGGCCACGCTGAACACGGACCAGCGTTGCCAACCATTCACGCGTCTCCGGGTCGGTCGAGTAGAGCATCGTGCCGCGCATGCCGCGCGTCATCAGCACCTTGTACGTGTTGCGGATCAGGCGGTCCGCCTCGAAGTCACTGAGCGCCTTGCGGCTGCGGAACGCCGGATCTTTCGACTCGGACCGCTGGGTGACCAGTCGGCCGTCGCGAGCGACCAGATCCGGGCCGATGATGACGCCCGACCACTCGTACTCGAAGCCCTGTGCGGTGTAGACGCAACCCACCTGGCCGAAGCCGTTCGGGTCCGTGGCCCAGTAGGCGCTGCCCGGTGCCTCGCCCACGCTACGGTCGCTCTTGACGTTCCACGGCCGGGCCCAGCCGCCGATCTGTACGTCCGGCACCAGCGACTCGTCCGGTCGCGGCTCGCTCCACGGCCAGCAGTAACCGGCCGACATGCGGGCAGTTTCCCCCGCGGCCTGCTTTGTCGCCAGGAACGCCTCCATTTCCTCCGGAGACTCCGCCAATCGTAGGTCGAACCGGCCATCGCCGTGCCAGACCGACGGCTTCCCGCCGTCGAGGCCGAGCAGGTCGAGGACCCATTGTTCGTACGCCTCGCTGCCGCCACACCGGAACTGGTCGTGCAGCGACACGACCTCGACCTCCAGGCCGAGCTGCTCGGCGTACCGGGAGATGACCTCCACGCTGCCCAATTCGGGGTCTACTGCCGTTCTCGTGGGTCGGGTTCATGATCGTCCGGGTAGTGGTGGGCAGAGGCCGCCGCGGCGGAGGTTGGCCATGGTGATCAGCGCTTTGGCGCTGTGGTAGCCGTAGGCCTGGCGGGTCAGCACGCGCAGGTGGACGTTGTTGGCCTCGATGCGGGCGTTGGACAGTCCGCTGTCGAGCATGTTGTGGATCGCGGGCAGGTGACGGCGGATCGTCTTGGCCAGCTTGACGAACGGGGCCAGCTTCGACCGGCTCGCCCAGCGTAGCCACGCCTGCAGCAGGAG
>NZ_JBICUP010000011.1:0-169104 GCF_043198215.1 Micromonospora sp. NPDC048830 | reverse complement strand
CTTCCGGGACGGTGGATCAGGTGCGGTCCGAGCTGGGAATCCAGGGCCTGGCCCCGGAGGAAAATCCCCCGGATTTATCCGTGGGGATCGTTAAGAAGACGCTGTTGGGATCCTCCGCGTAAGAACCGAACGGAAGGCAGAGAACGAATCCTGCCTTGGCGTACAGCGCTCTCGCCGGCGCGAAGAACTCCATGCTGCCGGTTTCCAGGGAGATCCGGTGGATGTGGCGTCCCCGCGCATTCTGCACGAGATGGTCGAGGATCCGGGTGGCGATTCCCTGGCCTCGTCGCTCCGGATCCGTCCGCATGCTCTTGAGTTCCTCGTGCCCCGGCTCCAGGTTCGCGAGAGCTCCGGTCCCCACGATCTGTCCGCCGACGGAGGCGACCCACAGGCGGACGTCTGGTGTCTGCAGGCCACCGAGGTCCAGTGCATGCCGGCTCTCCGCAGGGGCTGTCGGCGCGAGATCGTCGAGATGCGCCCGAAGGAACGCACTGAGGTCGGGGTCGGTGAAGTCGGCGCGTTCGATACTCAACTGCATGGTGGCATGCTGTCGGCCCCTTGTTGCGGCTACGTTTCGCCGAGCCAGTGACGGTCGCCACCACTTCATCGCCCTGTCATCGGCATGCCCGCCCACCGACGACTCATCAAAACTGTAGCGGCAGGCGAGGTCGACCTGCGCACTGGTCGTGGTGGTACTCGGAATTTCGACGTATCGACATCCTCTCCCGCCTAGAGGCGGGAGATCCCGCTTCCAGCGCCGTACGTCGCCGGCGTTGTGTGGGTGGTCGACAGGACGCCGGTTGGTTCCTGTCCCGGACTGCCCGCCCGGTGGGTGGGGGCGCCGCCTCGGCGGTGTCCCTGACGTTGATCGCCGCGTTCACGTCAGCGTTGGCCTGGTATCCGCAGGACGCGCACCGGAACATCGCTTGGCTTTTGCGGTTGTTCCGGTGCGTGTTCCCGCAGAACCTCCCGTGATCACGAAGCGTCAGCAACTTCATGATCAATGGATCTGTGCCTGCATCCGTTCAGGCGCGCGATATTATTCCGGTGTCGTATGCCTTGCGGATGGCCTCCAGACGCGGGTCGTCCGCCTGCTCGGGCAGCCAGATGTCTCCCCGGTAGGGGCGCTCGGGCCCCGGATCCTGCTTCGACAGCAGGATCGAGTGAACCTTGTCCGTGAAGTCGCGGCTCCATGCCTCCTCGGTTTCGGGGTCATCCCAGTGCAGCTCGAACCGCGCCAGCGCCTCGCCCAAGGGCATGGAACAGCTATCTTGCAGGTCCGTCATCCGTCCGCCGCCTAAAATGACGAGCGTGTACATCCGCTCGCGCAACGGATGCGCCTGCGCCGATTCGAAGGCGGCGTATAGTTCGAGGAGCATAGGCTCGCAGTCCGGAACGACCCAACTCGAAATGGACGTGAAGTAGGAGCTGGCCATCTCCCGCGCGGATGAGGTCTGCTTCCAGTATAGTAAGGGATTGGCGTGCAGCGCCTCCGCGGTTACCTCCCCCAGCATCTCTGGGTGGGCTGCCAGAAAGTCCGAAGCCGGCAACATGCGCAGATCGAGCAAAGTCTTCTCTGACCACGCCGAAAGATCGGCCACGATGTCCGTAACCTCGTCCCCCAGGTATTCGCGCAGCAGTTGCACGGTGGCCTCGGCGGTCAGTAGGCTTACAACGTTGAATGAGCACACCGGCGCCAGCTGATCCGGCTCGAAGTGGATGCGGACCGAGACTGACACCTCCTGGGGCAGCTTGGCTGATCGTCCGAAGAAGCCATGGCCCACGCAGGTGGCCAGCTGTTCTCGGGTGATCCGCGTGAATCGCCAGGTCGCCAGCGCCGGCTCGTCTATCAGCTTCAAGCGTATTTCGGTGACGACTCCCACGCAGGCGATGGCACCGCCGCGCATCGCCAGCAGCAGGTCTGGATGGCTTTCTTCGTCCACGTCGATGACGCTGCCGTCCCAGAGCACGACTCGACCGCCCACGACGGATTGACACCCAAGTCCGTATTTGCGTGCGAGGATAAGGTCCCACCCGGCGGTGAGGAAGTGCCCGCCCGCGCCGACTCCGAAGCAGTCGCCGTGCGGCACTGCCTTGCGGTTCTTGGCCAGAATGTTGATGGTCTGCCCGAGCACGCAGCCCGGCTCCAGGAACAAGGTGTCGCCTGCAATGCGACGCTGGGTCATGTTCGCCAGGTTGATCATGATGCCGGTGCAGGTCGCGCCGTTAAAATAGCCATGGCCGCCGCTCTTGACCGACAGCGGGACCTTCCCGTTCAGTTTCAACTCGGCCATCAGTTGCAGCGTCTGCACGACGCCCCATTCGCTGCGCGGAGAGACGACGACGGCTGGGACGACGGCCGCGCGGTCGTGCATCGCGGCGTTCGCCGGGAAATCGATGCCGTTTGTCTCCTCTACCTGAATTCCTCGCAACCTCAATCTGTTCACGAATTCTCGATAGCTGGTTACATCTTCGCGAGCTTTCATAAAGACGACCTCCTGGGGGATGAAGAATTTGACGCGTCTGGGTTAGTCACAAGCGCTGTAGGGGCCTCCACGCCTGAGAGTCAGCAGTTCCGGCCCGCTGATTAGGCGGGTCATCCCCAAGTAGAGAGACCGTACTACCACACCGGCGCTCATGGGGCTGTGCCGAGAAATCCGGGTTCACCGGCATGTGCAACGAGTTTGGCGCGGTGCAGGCATTTTGATAGATGTCGCAACCGCATAACCCCTACTTTTCAGACAGGCTTGAATTGGAGGCAACTAAACGATTGGCGGTCCGGGCGGCATTCGCACCGGGCGTGCCGGTTATCTTGAACGCACCAAAGCGAGAATTCGCCCAAAGGCTACTGGCTTTCACCCGGCTCTGGTCATATCGGCGGCTTAGCCGAGCTCATCGCCATCAGTCGATGCGGGCCACCGCCGCTATCCAGGGAAGGGCCGTAGGAGGCGGTGGCGCCTCACGACCTCGTGCGGGCGCTGGGCCGGGCCGGGCTTGGCTGCCGACCGCGCCAGCGGTTGGGGAGGATAGCGTGGTCACGGTGGGCACCTCCGCTGCGACGAACTGAGTGATCAGTCAGTGTGGACACATGGACGACGAAGGTCACTAGACCGTGTCCACATTTCAGATGTCCTCCTGGACCGGGGTTGATCAAATCGAAATATGGCTGCTTGCCCGATTGACGTCCTCGTCGGCCAGCCGGTCCGCCGCCTCATCGGCTGTTTGCGCTGGTCAAGCCGTTCCGGCAGCGCCCCGCATAGCACCTCAACCCCGAACGGCGGGGCTATGCCCTGTCCCAAGTTGCGTGAAGACGATCTCTACGGGATGGATGCGATTGTTCTTTACCATGGCACACACTTTCGCATCCAGCCCAATATCCCTAAATTAGGGCGAGACCGGTTGTTATGATGGCGTACCCGCGCCCGGTCAGGATCACTTCAGTCGGCGCCTTCTACCGCCTCATTGAGCCGCAATCCAAATGGTCCGTGATCATTGTCCACCTATGGGCGTTGTGGTACGAAACGCGCGGCGGCTTTCCCCGCAGGCACAAGAGGCTCAGGCTGGACTCGGCCGCGGTAGGGGCGCTCGGTGGCGTGGCGGCGGCCATCGTCGCCTTCCTCACCTACGCGTGGCCGCGGAACACTCCCCGACACCTCCGGTCCGAGACTCAGAGGTAGCGCATCCTCAGGAGGCCGAGCCGACCGCGCCTGTCCATGCCGCACCAAGCACGGTAGGGCCACAGACGACAGCGCCTGAGCCGAGCGCGAGTACCGTTACCTATCAGTGCGCTCTGGTGAGCATGTGATCGGTAGTCCTGCCTTGCGGTGGGACGGTCCCGGTCTGACCCGCTGGGGCGGTGCCGGGTTGACGTTTCACGGCCACCTGCCCCGCGAGCGGGGTCTTACGGTCGGCTCCACGTCCGTTTGGCGACTCCCGGCCACTCCGGGCGTCGACAGCCCCCGCCTCACCCCGCTACGCACCACGGAACGCTCGCTCACGCGCGAGCGCGGCGAGGTTGCGTGCGGCGTTCAGATCCCGGTCCAGGACCAGGCCGCAGGTGGCGCAGGTGTAGGTACGCTCGGCCAGGGCCAGCTTGGCTTTCACCGCGCCGCAACCCGAGCAGGTCTTCGAGGACGGATACCAGCGGCCGGCCACGATCAGCCGACCCCCGTTCCATCCGGTCTTGTAGGTGAGTTGTCGGCGTAGTTCGGCGAACCCGGCGTCGGCGATGTGCCGGGCCAGACGCCGGTTGGCCAGCATCCCGGACAAACTGAGCCAGCAGGCCGCCGCGACGGAGGCGTACCAGGGGATGATGCGCGCGGGCCTGGCCGCGGAGGGAACTGTCCAGACGGTGACGGTGGCGCTGTCGCAGGACTTCTCGAACATGCGCTTCATCCTGTCGGGCACGATTCGGGAGACTACGCCGCGGCGCAGGCCAGGACGAAGAGGGACGCCCAGACCCTCCGGGATGTATGCGGCTCCGACTGACAACTCAACCGGAGATCACGCGATGACCGCGGGCCACCGCCATCGACGGCGGTCCGACCCGATGCGCGCGCCGGCTTCAGCGGCGGGCCGCCGCGGCGTCGAGCCGGTCGAGGACCGCGCTGGCGAGCCGGTACAGCGTCTCCACCTCGTCGGGTTCGAGGGCGTCGAAGAACAGGCGGCGTACGGCGTCGACGTGACCGGGCGCGGCGTCGGCGATCGCCTGCCGGCCGGCGTCGGTGAGCACGACGTACGCGCCACGCCCGTCCTCGCCGCACTCCTCGCGGCCGACGAGGTCGCGGCGTTGCATGCGGCTGAGGTGGTGGGACAGCCGGCTCTGCTCCCAGTCCAGGGCGCGCTGCAGCTCGAAGGGGCGCAGCCGGCCGTCGGGGGCGTCGGTGAGCTGGACGAGGACATCGTAGTCGGCCAACGACAGGTTCGAGGTGGACTGGAGCTGCCGGTTCAGCTCGGCCGTCAGCCGCCCCTGCATTCCCACGTACGCCCGCCAGGCGCGCTGTTGGCCCTCGTCGAGCCACCGGGTCTCCGCCATGCCAGCCATCCTACTCGACCTGAATGACGCGTCATGCTTGTGGAATGAATGACGCATCATGTATGTTGTGGCAAGCGCATGACACGTCATCTTCTGAGCGGAGCCACCGACATGATCGTCAACCTCGCGACCAAGACCGCCTGACCCGCCGGACGCCGCCGCCCCATCCGCCCCCTCCCCACCTCACGCACGCCCCGAAGGGACATCCCATGAGCACCGCGCTGACCCCGACCGTCGACATCCGCCGTGCGGAGGACCGGTTCAAGACCAACATCGCCTGGCTGGACTCCAAGCACTCGTTCTCCTTCGGCGGGCACTACGACGCCGCCAACACCCACCACGGCCTGCTGCTGGTCAACAACGACGACATCGTCCTCCCGGGGACCGGGTTCGACACCCACCCGCACCGGGACATGGAGATCGTCACCTGGGTGCTGCAGGGCTCTCTGGTGCACCAGGACTCCACCGGCCACTCCGGCGTGATCTACCCCGGCCTGGCCCAGCGGATGAGCGCCGGCACCGGCATCCTGCACTCGGAGAAGAACGACTCCTGGCGGATCCAGGGCCAGCGGCACACCGACCCCGTGCACTTCGTGCAGATGTGGGTCGTGCCGGACGAGCCCGGCATCACCCCCGGGTACGAGCAGCTGGAGATCGACAACGAACTGCTGCGCGGCGGGCTCGTCCCGGTCGCCTCCGGGATGGACAAGCACGACGGCGCCGCCGCCATCCGGATCAAGAACCGGCACGCCGCCCTCTACGCCGCCCGGCTGCAGCCCGGCCAGAGCGTGCAACTGCCGGAGGCGCCGTTCCTGCACCTGTTCGTCCCGCGCGGCACCGTCACCCTCGAGGGCGCCGGAACGCTCGGCACCGGGGACGCCGTCCGCTTCACCGCCACCGGTGGGCAGCGGGTCACCGCGGCCGAGGCCGCCGAGATCCTGGTGTGGGAGATGCACGCCACCCTCGCCAACTGACCACCGCATCGCGGCGGGGCCGACGCGGCCGGCCAGGCGTCGTCGGCCCCGGCCGGGGTGCCGTCACCGGAGCTCCGTGCTGCCGTTCGGCCCGTTGAGCCGGACCACAAGCGCGGCGTCGGCCGCAGGTTCGACCTGCACGTCGGCGCCGAGGGCCGCGAGTACCGGCCTGAGGGACTCCGGATCCGGATGCTCGACGTGGAAGGATTCGAGGAGGAGCCCCGGTGGCGCCGAGCGGGCGGGGTGCGGGGTGTCGCCCCAACCTATGAGGAACGGGACCAGGCCGGCGTCGAGCGCGTTGCGCGTCAGCCGCCACCGCAGCATCTCCCCCGTCGGCCCGACCCTCCGGCCGTCGATCACGTCACCCGGGTCGAAGCCGTGCCGCCGCGTCCTGGCGAGCGCCGCGTCGATGTCGTCGCACTCGACAGCCCAGCCGACCAGGCCGCCGC
Organism: Micromonospora sp. NPDC048830; assembly: GCF_043198215.1. Taxonomy (NCBI): domain Bacteria; kingdom Bacillati; phylum Actinomycetota; class Actinomycetes; order Micromonosporales; family Micromonosporaceae; genus Micromonospora; species Micromonospora sp. NPDC048830. The sequence goes on along the minus strand of NZ_JBICUP010000011.1, from coordinate 162,646 downwards.
GGGTGACGCCGTCGACCCCGTAGGGACGCGGGCGGGGCGGCTCAGCCTGGTCGGGGTCAGGGGCGACGATCTCCAGATAGGTACGCGGGCCGAGCGCGAGCAGCTTGTTGTGCGTCCCTTGACCCACGTGCTTCCCACCACCGAGGGCCCGCACGCCGAGACGCTCCTCGAGCTGGGTGACGGCGGCGTCGAGGTCCGGATGGGCGTAGATGAAGTGGTCGATCGGCATGGCAACCTCACTGCGGCACGGAGTGGCGACTCGTCGACCTCCGCCGTTCGCCTGGACGTCGAGTATCAAGTGACTTGATGTCGTCCCCGTCTCTGACCTGTGCAAAGGGATCGCAATGGGCTCGTACAACTTCTTGGCGCCGCAGCTTCGTCGGCGCCTGGCCGCCGGGTTCGTCTCTGCCACCCTGCTCGGGCTGGCCGCCTGCGGCGGCTCCTCCGGCGGGCCGGCGGCGAGCCCCGGCACCACTGCGACCGGCACGGTCGATCTCTCCACCCAGGCTCAACTACAGCCTTCCTTCACCGCCAACGAGTCGTTGCGGGCGTTGCTGCCGCAGAGCGTGCGGGACTCCGGGGTGGTGCGGCCGTCGTCGCGGCGGTGGCGGCGCGATGAGCCTGCGGCGGGATGCGGGCGTACGCCAGGTCCGCATCCCGCCGCGGTAACCTGCCTCCGTGTCGAAGGCCACGTCAGCCCAGCCCGACGGCAGCCCGCCGCCGCAGGACCTCCGACTGCTGTACGCGATCGGGCGCCTCGACCGGGGGATCATCAGAGAGCTGCAGCACGGGCTCAGACCGCTCGGCCTCTCCCCGCATCAGTACGTCACCCTCACCGTGCTGCGCGCCCGCAGCGGCCTCAGCAACGCCCAGCTCGCCCGCCGCGCCTACGTCTCCCCCCAGGCCATGATCCAGGTTCTCGCCTCGCTGCAGGCCGGCGGGCTGATCACCCGTTCTCCCTCCGGCGAGAACCAGCGGATCCTCGAGACCCGTCTCACCGACAAGGGCCGCGAGATCACCGAGCGCTGCGACCGGATCGCCGACGAGATCGAGAACCGGATGCTCGCGGGCGTCCCGCAGAAGGACAGGAAGGCGCTCCTGGCCACCATCCGCGCCTGCGTCCAGCGGATCAACGCCGGTCTCGCGCGAAGCTGAGCCGACAGACCGCGACTGCCGCCGAGGTCGGGGAGAGCTCTGGTGGTGCGTCACCTCGGGATGACGGTTCGCCGCGCCGTGGATCGGAGCTTGTCCAGCTCCGCGTCGTCGACGGCTTGGGTCCACCGCGCCCCCGACCGGGTGGTGGACAGACTGGCCACGCAGACCGCTGTCTCCGCCGCCGCGACGAGGTCCGCTCCGGCCGCGAGCTCGGCGGCCAACACCCCGCACAGGCAGTCGCCCGCGCCCGTCGTGTCCAACACGGCCACCGCCGGCGGGGCGATGTGCGTGACCCGGTCGCGCTCCCGCTCGTACACGTAGGCGCCGGCGCCGCCGAACGTCGCGACCACGTCGCCGCGCCCGGGGGCCTCCCGCACCGCGGCGGCGGCCTCGTCCGGGCCGATCAGGGCGTCCCGGCGCAGCAGGCTGCGCAGCTCGAACTCGTTCGGCACCAGCACGTCGACCCGGTCCAGCAGTTCGACCACCCCGTCGACCATCGGCGCCGGGTTGAGCACCACGAGCCCGGCGGCCCGCTCGGCGACCGCGCGGGCCGTCTTCAGCGGGATCTCCAGTTGCAGGAGGACGACCCGGGCCGCCGCCAGCGGCCCCGGCGGGATGTCGGCGGTGTCCAGCAGCAGGTTCGCGCCCTGGTCGACCACGATCGAGTTGTCGCCCGAGCCCTGCTCGACGATCACCACCGCCGTCCCCGACGCCGCGGGTTTGGCCACGAGGTACGTGGTGTCGACACCGGCGGCGGCCAGGTCCGTCCGCAGGAACTCGCCGATGTCGTCGTCCCCGACGGCTCCGACGAACGCGACCCCGGTGCGGGTGGCCGCGGCGACCGCCTGGTTGCCTCCCTTGCCGCCGGAGTGCCGGGAGCGCGACGACGCCGACAGCACCGTCTCGCCCCGGATCGGCAACTCCGGCACCGGATAGACCTCGTCCAGGTTGACGCTCCCCACGACCAGGAGGTCAGTCACCACGCGCCTCTTTCCCCATCGGTTGTCCCTGCCGTCCCGGTGCGCTGCCGGCGGCCCGGATCCCCGCCACGAAGCATTCCAGCACCGCGTCGATGTCCAGCCCGGTCGCGACCTCGATCGGCGGATGCGGGGGCTCCGGCTTGCCGGCGACGAACGGTCGCCGGTCGGCCAGCGTCGCTCCCCGGGTGATGCCGCGCGCCAGCTCCACCTGGACGCTCCACCGCGAGTACTCGCCGTACTCCGGGTGCAGCAGCAGGATCGCGGCGGTCGGGTCGTGGATGGGACAGCTCTGCCGCCCGTAGGCCACCGAGAAGTACGCGGAGAACCTCTCGATGATCTGCTGGGCGAGCCGGCCACCCGGGGTGGCCAGGGCGTCGATCGCGGCCAGTTCCGTCGGCCGCAGCCAGGTGGTGAGGGTGACGTCCAACCCGGCCAGCACGCAGCGCCGCCAGCCGGCCGAGAAGACCAGGCTCGCCGCCTCGGGGTCGTGCGCGATGTTCGATTCGGCCCAGGGGGTGTTGTTCCCGGGCACGGTCACCGCGCCGCCCATCACCGAGATGCCGGCGACCAGGTTCGGCAGGTCCGGCTCGATCATGAGCGCCAGCGCGATGTTGGTGAGCGGCCCGACGGCGATGATCTCCAGCTCGCCCGGGTACCGCCGCGCGAGCTGGACGAGCTGCTCGGCGGCGGAGATGTCGGTGCGTACCCGCACCTGGCGGTCGACGGGGATCTCGCCCAGCCCGTCGGAGCCGTGCACCTTGGCGCTGTACTGCACCGGCTGGGCCAGTGGGCGCCGGGCCCCGACGGTCACCGGCACGTCCGTGCGGCCGAGGGTCTTGAGCACGGCGGCGGAGTTGTGCGCCCCCTGTACGGCCGAGACGTTGCCGTGCACCGAGCCCACCGCCACCAGGTCCACGTCGGGCCGTCCGGACAGGAAGATCAGCGTCAGGGTGTCGTCGAGGCCGGTGTCGCAGTCCAGCACGATCCGCCGCCGAGGGGTCCCGGTCTCCGGCATCACGCCGCTCCCTGTTCCGTCAGCCGGGCCAGGTCCTCGCGGATCAGGGCCATCTCGGCCGGGCCGAGCGGCGCGAGCGGCGGCACGGGCTGCCCCACGTCGATCCCCAGCGCGGCGAAGAGTCCCTTGACGCCGCGGCCGGGGCCGAGGGTGCGGAAAACGTTCAGCGCCGAGTCGAGCCGGCGTTCCCTCGTCTGCGCCGCCGCCCACTCACCCCGGACGGCGAGGTCGTAGATCTCCACCGACTCGGCGGGGAAGGCGGCCGCCGGACCGGCCATCCAGCCGCACGCTCCGGACAGCATCGCGGCGGTGGGGGGTACGGCCGTCGCGGAGAAGTACCGAATCCCGCCCGAGGTGGCGTCCAGCCACCGGGCCACGTTGGTGATCCGCCCGGAGGCGTCCTTGACATGGTTCACGCCGTGGTCGCGGTGCGCCGCCGCGATGACGTCCGCGGAGAACTCGACGTGGGTGAGATGCGGGTGGTGGTAGAGCACCACCGGCACCTCCACGGCGGCGGTGACCGCGCCGATCATGCCGAGGATCTCCGCCGGCCGCAGCGGGAAGTAGGCGAGGATCACCAGCAGGATGCCGTCGCTGCCGGCGGCCACCGCGGCGCGGGCGTCCCGCACCACGGACGCGGTGTCGAAACCCCCGACCCCGGGTACGACCGGAACGCGGCCCGCCGCGGCGGCGACGGTGCCCTCGATCACCGCCAGCCGCTGGTCGCCGGTCAGGTAGGGCAGTTCGCCGCTGCTACCCAGCGGGGTCAGCCCGTGTACGCCGGCGGCCAGGCAGCGCTCGACGATGTCGGCCAGCGTCGTCCGGCGTACCGTGCCGTCGGCGTCCAGCGGCGTGGGCAGGTACGGGAAGACACCGGACCAGGGTTGCTGTGTCATTACTTCACTCCGGTTCCGGCAATCGACGCCACGAAGTACTTCTGCGCGTAGAGCAGCAGGCAGAGCGGAATCGCCGCGGTGATTACCGTGCCGGCGAAGATCGCGCCGAAGTCCACGAACGTCTCCTGGGAGAACTGCGCGATGGCCACCGGGGCGACCTGGATCGCCGGGTCCGGCGCGATCAGCAGCGGCCACAGGAACGCGTGCCACTGGAAGACGAACAGGATGAGCGCCGCGCTGATCAGCGCGGGCTTGGACAGCGGCAGGTAGATCCGGAACAGGATCCGCCACCAGCCGTACCCGTCCATCTGCGCGGCCTCGAGCAGCTCACGCGGGATGTTCCGGAAGAACTGCCGCAGCGCGAAGATCGCCAGTCCGTTCCCGACCGCCGGCAGGATCAACCCGTCGTAGGTGTTCTGGAACCCGGCGCCGGAGAGGACCTGGCTGAGCGGGATCGCCAGCGCGTCGAAGGGCATGAGGAAGCCCACCAGGGTGATCCCGAACAGGAGCTTCTGCCCCCGGAACTGCAGTACGCCGAGCGCGAAGGCCGCCGCGGAGCAGAGGATCAGCCCGATGACGATGGTGAGCAGCGCGACGATGACGGAGTTCACCACCGGCGCGCCGAATCCGGTGCTCATCAGGGTCCGGAAGCTGGCCCCGGTCAACGTGGTCGGCCAGATCGACTTGATCGACAGTGGGGAGAGGTAGCGGAAGATGTCCCCTTCCGGGCGCAGCGAGCTGACCAGCGCGAACCACAGCGGAATGACGGAGTAGAGCGTCGCGCCGATCGCCAGGGCCAGCAGGACGCCACGCTTCAGCCGGCTTCCCGACCTCGCCTGGCGTTGGTCTCCGGTCGACATGTCAGTCCTCCGAGGGAAGCAGTTTGAACTGGATCGAGACCACCGCGAGGATGATGCACAGCAGGATGAAGGTCTCCGCCGACGCCGCCGGCAGGTCACCGGTGACGTAGGCACGTTCGTAGATGTCGAACATGATCAGGTTCGTGGAGTGGTCCGGGCCGCCGGCGGTCAGGGTCTCGACCGGCGCGAACACCAGGAAGTTGGCGATCGTGTCGGCCACCAGCACGAACAGCAGCGGCCGCTTCAGCTGCGGCAGGGTCACCCTGAAGAACGTGCGGAGCGGTCCGGCTCCGTCGATCTTCGCCGCCTCCAGCGTGTCGCCGGGGATGTCCTTCAGACCGGCGACGAGGAACATCATCCAGTACCCCACGCCCACCCAGGAGACCAGGATGATGATCCCGGGCAGGGCCTGGAACTTCGAGGTGAGGAACGGCTGGTGCGGCAGGCCCAGCGCGCCCAGCACCGCGTTGAGCGGCCCGTCCGGGCGGAACATCACGCCCCAGATGATCGCGCTGACCACCTGCGGGAGCGCCGCGGGCAGGAAGATCAGCGTTCGCCAGAGCCCGACCAGGGGCAGCCGCTGGGTGAGCAGCACGGCGAGACCGAGGGCCAGCAGGATCTGGAACGGGTTCACCAGGACCGTGAACAGCAGGGTCTGCCGTACCGAGGCGAGGAACGCCGGGTCGGCGAAGACCCGGGCGTAGCTGGCGAAGGCCCCCTGCGGGTCGGACAGGCTGGTGCGGATGGCCTCGACCGCCGGTACGAGCCGGAAGAACAGGATCGCGACCAGCGCCGGCCCCAGCATCAGGAACGCGGCCAGGCCCGTACCGCCGATCTTCTTCGCGGGACGCCGGCGCCGGGCCGGCCCGCCGGCGCGCCTGGGCGGCGCGCCGGCGGGCCTGACGGACGTCGTCATTTGTTGAACCGTCCCAGCGTGTTGACCAGCTGCGCCTGGCCGTCGGCCAGTGCGCTGTCGACGTTCGCGCCGTTGCCGATGTTGTCGATCATCTTGTTCACCACGGCCTCGAAGTCGGTGTAGCCGACGCTGGAGGGGCGCTTCACCGCGGTCTGCGACAGCTCGTCGGCGATCAGCTGCGAGGTGCCGGCCAGCTCGGGCCCGGCGCTGTCGATGAGCTTGGCCCAGGCGGCGTACGCGTGGTTGTTGGCCGGGATCCGGGCGATGTCCTGGCCGGAGAGCGCGGCGCCCTCGTCGTTCAGGGTCAGGAACGAGATGAACTTCTTGGCCTCGGCCTGGTGCTTCGAGTACGGGCTGACGGCGAGTGCCCACGAGTCGGTCGGGGTCGCCGGCTTGCCGCCCGCGAAGGTCGGCGACGGCGCGACGCCGAACTTCAGGTCGGGGCTCTTCTTGAAGGTCGCGACGGACGGGGTGTTCGCCAGGAAGTACGCGATCTTGCCGTTGGCGAAGAGCGCGGGCAACTGGGTGTACTGGATGCCCTTCGGGGTGATGCCCTGGCTGAACAGCCCCTGGTAGAACGTCAGCGCCTTCTTCCAGCCCTGGTCCTGGATCGCCGGGGTGAGGTTCTTGTCACCGGACAGCCCGGTGCCGCCGCCGGCCGAGACGATCAGCGGCTCCAACTGGTAGTAGCGGCCGGGCTGCTCGAAGGCGAAACCGTACTGGGCGCCGGCGGCCTGGGTCTTCTTGGCGTCGGCGGTGAGCTGTTCCCAGCTGAGGCGCTTGTCCGTGGCCATCGCCGGGTCGGCGATGCCGGCCTTCTTCAGCAGGTCCTTGTTGTAGTACAGCAGCATGGTGGACGTCCACAGCGGCAGGGCGTACAGCTTGCTGTCGAAGGTGGTCGCCTGGACGGCCTCGGGGCTGGCCTGCTTGTCGGCCTCGCCCTTCAGGTCGTCGAGCGGCAGCAGGAAGCCCCGGTCGACCATCGAGGGGATCTTCGGCTCGTCCGCGGTGAACGCGTCGATCGAGCTGTCCTTGCCGCCGAGGCGGGCCTGCAGCACCTGGGAGAGCTGGCTCGCCGGGTTGGACACGTACTTCACCTTGATGCCCGGGTTCGCCTGCTCGAACGCCGCGATCGCCTTGTCGTAGTAGCCGTCGGGCTGGCCGCCGACGAACTGGAGGGTGACGTCACCCCCGTCCCCGCTGCCGCTGTTGGAGACGGGACCGAGGCACGCCGTCGTGGCCAGCACGGCCAGCAACGGGACCGAAAATATGATCTTTTTTCCGGCACGCCAATTCATGACAGTATCTACTCCCTATTTCCTGATTAAGCCGTTATTGAGGGTCAGGCCGCCGGAGCGGCGGTGGAGTCACGTATCCGGAGCTCCACCGGAATGCACACCTCCCGCGCGCCGGGCGCCGACCCCGACCGGACGGCGTCCATCGCCGCCGCCGCGATCGCCCGCACGTCCTGCCTCACCGTCGTGATCCCGGGCGTGGTGTACGACGCCACCGGCACGTCGTCGAAGCCGGCCAGCGAGAAGTCCCGCGGAATCCGCAGGCCGTGCTCACGTGCCGCACAGTGCACGCCGATCGCGATGAGGTCGTTCGAGGCGAAGACCGCGGTGAAGGGTGACTCCCGTCGGACCAGGGTGTCCAGCGCCGCACGGCCGCCCGCCTCGTCGAACGTGCTGGTGACCACCAGTCGCCGGTCGTAGCGGATCTTGTGCGCCTTGAGCGCCGCCCGGTACCCCTCGTACCGTTCCAGCGCGACGTCGCAGAACGCCGGACCGCGCAGGTGCGCGATCCGCCGGTGCCCCAACTCGATCAGGTGCTCGGTCACCGCCCGCGCGCCGTCGAAGTTGTCCGAGTGGATCCGCACTGCGTGGGTGGACGGGACCGCCCGGTCGAGCGCGATGAAGCGCAGGCCGGCGTCCTCGTACGCCTGGACCTCCCCGGAGTCGGCCCGCAGCCCCATCACCAGTACGTGTTTGATCTTCTTCGACAGCAGCACGTCGAGGTTCCGCTGCTCGATCCGCTCGTCGTCCCGGGTGCTGCACAGCAGGACCGCCAACCCCGACCGCTCGGCCAGGATCTGGATCTCCTTGACGAGGCTGGAGAAGAACGGGTTCGAGATGTCCGGCAACAGTACCGCGACGGTGTTCGACGCCCGGCGGGCCAGATCGCTGGCCAGGCTGTTGCGCCGGTAGCCCAGCCGATCCGCCGCCGCCAGGACCCGCGCCTTGGTCTCCGGCGCGATGCCGTTCGCGCCGGCCAGCACCCGACTCACGGTAGAGGCGGAAACGCCGACCGCCTGGGCGACCTGGTAGATCGTCGGCGGTGAACCGGTGGTCACGTCGTCCTCCTGCAAGATCCCTCGCAACCGGTTGCGCAACCGGTTGCGAGGATCCTTCGCCTGCTCAGGCCGATTGTCAAGACCCCGACAACGCCGCAACAGGCGAGAAACGCGCCCGTCCCAGGCCCGCGCTCACCCCGAAACACCGCAAATGTCCGGTCATGTACGGAACGGCGAGCAAGAGCACCCCTCCGCGCGTCCGATTCGTGACTCCGCGGTGACACACCGCAAGCGCCAGACATAGCGTCGCGGGATGCAGCCGAAAGAGCCGCCCCCCTCCCAGACCTCGCGGCCCCCGCTGGTGCCCGCCCAACCCTTCACTCCCCCGGCCGTGCCGATCTACCACGGCGAGCCGATCCGCCCCGCGCAGAACACCGCCGGCACCGCACCGGCCCAACCCCCGGCCCCGCAGCCGCACCAGGCGCTGACCGCGCGTCTGACGCACTGGAGCGCGGCCGAACAGGTGGTCGCCGACGTGGTGGCGGCCCTCGACCAACTGCTAGGCCAACGGGTCCGGCCCTCCGTCACGCGCTTGCTGGTAGGCGGGTGGTTCGGCTGACCTGGTGAAAGTGTTGGTCGGTGGCCTGGTTGTCGGGTTTGTTGATCCATGCCTGTTCGGGAACCCGGGGTGCGACGGGTCGGCGGCTGCCGAATCGGTGCGGGTGGGCGGCTCGGGCGGCGTCGAGGGTGCGTTGCCGCGGAAGCCCTTCCCAGCAACCTGGGCATCAACCTGTTCGACGCGGCCCGGATCGCCTTCACCGGCGGGGTTGTGCCCTTCGGTGAGCGGTTGCCGGTTTGGGCGCTTGGGGCAGCGCTCGCTCTCCTTCGGGGGCGAGCCCGTGCGGTCAGCGTCGCTCCGCGCGGGCGCGTCCGACGGCACCCGCCCTGCCCCACCGCCCGGGGATGTCGAGCAGTTCGATCCGGCCCATGCCCGGGGGCACGGCCGGTCTGGCCACCAGGTGCTCGCCGCGTGGCTCCATGCCGAGCATGGTCCGCAGCAGCAACAGGGGAGTTCCGGTGGACCACGCCTGTGGGCTGCACGCCGTGGGGTACAGCACGGGATATCTGGTCAGCGTCCGCTCGTATCCGCCGAACGCCTCGGGGAGCCGCCCGTCGAAGTGTTCCGCGGCGTCGATGATTCCCTCGGCGATGCGGCCGGCCTCCTGGTGGAATCCGTAGCGGCGCAGCCCCCAGGCGATGAAGGCGTTGTCGAACGGCCACACGGTGCCGACGTGGTAGCCGATCGGGTTGTAGCGTCCCTCGCCGGTGCCGAGCGTCCGCACCCCCCAGCCGGAGAACAGTTGGGGGCCGAGCAGGTGTTCGGCGATCTTCGGTGCCCGGGATTCGTCGACGATGCCGCTCCACAGCAGGTGGCCGATGTTGGAGGAGAGGGCGTCGACCTGGCGGCCGTCGCCGTCGAGGGCGAGTGCGTAGTACTCGCCGTCGGAGATCCAGAAGTCGCGGTTGAAGCGTTCCTTGAGGTCGGCGGCCTCCCGTTCGAGGCGGTCGGCGTACGCGGGGTCGTGCCAGCACTCGCGGGCCAGCCGCGCGCCGCGGATCTTGGCGTCGTACGCGTAGCCCTGCAGCTCACAGGTCGCCCGGGGCAGGCCGGGCAGCCGCCCGTCCCGGAACGAGATGGAGTCCCAGGAGTCCTTCCAGCACTGGTTTTCCAGCCCGGTCCGCTCGTTCCGGCGCTGGTACCAGACGTAGCCGTCGCCCATGATGTCGCCGTACTCGTCGATCCAGTGCAGGGCGGCTCTCCCGGCACGTTCGAGAGACCGGACCAGGGTGGCGTCGCCGGTCCATCGCTCGTACTCGTCGAGCAGGATGACGAAGAGAGGAGTGGAGTCGGCGCTACCGTAGTACGGCGAGTGTGGCTGCTCCTCGAATGCGGTCGTCTCCCCGTACCGCAGCTCGTGGAGGATCTTCCCGGGCTCCTCCTCGCGGAAGTCGTGCAGGACGGCCCCCTGTCGCACGGTGAGCTGGTGTAGCGTCGTGGCGGCGAGGTCGGGCGCGAACGGCAGTGCCTGGATGCTGGTGAGGATGCTGTCCCGGCCGAAGATCGCCATGAACCACGGTAGGCCGGCGGCGGGGATGGCGTGTCCGCGGCCGGTCAGCGGTGCGTAAAGCAGCGCGGAGAGGTCGGCCAGGCTGCGTCGGTAGGTCATTCCCAACGTGGGGGAGTCGCAGGTGAGGCGGGGTGCCTGCGCGAGCCAGTCGGCCAGGTCCTGCCGGATCTGCGCTCGGGATCGACCGGGTCTGCCCTCCAGGCTCTCCCGAAGGTCGCGCCCGCCCAGGCCCAGCGCCTGCACGTGCAGGTTGGTGGTCCATTGACCGTGCGGTTCGAGTCGAACGTGGTATGTCAGCCCCTGTTCGTCGACTCGGGCCGGCGCGGTGGACGAGACCAGGGTCTCCCGGCGGAACGCTTCCCGCTGATAGCCGAGACGTAGGCGCCCGCCGTCGACCTGGGTGTAGTACGTCCCGCTCTTCTTCCGCACGTCCTTGATCTCGAAGAGGTCGGCGAAGTCGCTGTCGACGTCGATCCGGATCCGCAGGTCGACGGGCTCGGGTTCGTGGTTGATCACGGTCAGTTGCTCCGTGAAGCTTCCGCCGATGGAGCGGTCGCGAATGGCCGAAACACCGATGTCGACGAGTGGAGCGGGGAGGGTCGGGACGACGACCATGCGGCTCTCGAAGTACTCGACCTCCTCGACGGTGAGCGCGTTGACCCGCTCGTCGTTGATGGACAGGATCCATTTCGACAGGAATCGGGTGTCGAACGAGAAGAACCCGGTCGGGATGGTGGGGGACGCGTCGATGTCGCCCGTCTCCTCACTGACGACGAACGTGTTGCCGTCCAGCAGCCGGACGAGGCCGTCGCTCATGCCGCACGTCTCCGTTCGCGGCCGAAATCCCGAGGGTGATGGGCTTTGGGCGGCGCCGGCATGAGCCGAACGAAGAGGCGGGCCAGCCGGACATCACCCGGCGTCGTGATTTCGTTGCGCAACCATGACGGGTACATCTGTGACTGGCCAGCCAAGATCCGGTCGAAGGTCGCCCGGCTGCCATGGAAGACACAGTCGGCCTTGCCGCCATCCCGAGAGACGCGGATATTGCCCCGTTCGATGGCCACGAACCAGCGGTCGACGCCCTGCTCGTGGGTGAGGTCGAACCGTATGGTCCCGGTGGCGTCCTCGAGGAGGGTTTCGTGCCCGCGACGGGCGAGGGATTGGAAGAAGCTCGTGGTGGGATTCGACATGTCCGCCTCCCTCCGATGCGTGCCGAGCCCGGATGAGCCGCGTACCCACCCTGACCCGGAGCGAGGCCCTGCCGCATCACCCGGATCGGGTGGATTTCCCCGCGCCGCTCGCGGCCGCAGTCCAGGTTCATCCGTTCCGGGTGAGGCCGACCCACCCTGATGCGAATGATGCTGCTCGTGGTCCGGCGGATTGCTACGGGGGTGGTGCCATGTCGGAGGCGACCAGGAAGTTCTTCGAGGCACTCGAACGACACGGCCACGAACGCCTGCTGAAGAAGACGAACGGCACCATACGGTTCGACCTCGAGCGTGACCACGAGGTCGACCACTGGTTCGTGGAGATCCGCGGCGGCGTCGTCCGGGTGTCACAGCAGAACTGCGCCGCCGACACCGTCATCCGCTCCGACGACGCCTTCTTCGACCGGATGGTCCGCGGCGAAGCCAAACCGCTCCCGGCGTGGCTGAGGAACGACATAACGTTCGAAGGACAAATCCGGCTCGTCAGCTTGCTGGAGCGGCTCTTCGCGCCGCCGCCCAACGCGCGTCACCCGCGGATCGCCGCCCGGGACCGGGGGAGGCAGGGATGAAGACCGATCTCGTCAGAATCCTGGACGGCAACATCTTCGTGTTGAGCGACGGCAGCGGCGACATAGCGGCGACGCCCAACGTCCCGACCGGCTACTTCTCATTCGACACCCGGTTCCTCTCGCTGTGGCGACTGACCATCAACGGCGAACGGGTGAGCACACTGGCGATGGACGACCCGTCGTACTTCGAGGCGCGGTTCTTCCTGGTGCCCGGGGCCCCGACACACTACGTCGACGCCAAGGTCTCGGTGATCCGCGAACGGGCGGTGGCCGGCAGCTTCGAGGAGCGGTTGACAGTGCTCAACCATTCCGGGGAACCGGCCGAGTTCACCGTCCGGGTGGACGCCGGCTCTGACTTCAGCTCCGTGTTCATGGTCAGACAAGAACGCACGCCGGCCGGCCGGCTCTACCAACGCGTCGAGAACGGTCGCCTGCACCTCGGCTACGTGCGGGAGAAGTTCCGGCTGGAGACGGTGATCTCCACGACCGAGCCGGCGCAGGTCGACGAACAGGGGCTGACCTACCACATCCGGATCGAACCCCACGGGCAGTGGACCACCATGCTGCACGTCCGGGGGCTGGTGCTGAATCCCGACGGTCAGGACATGCGAGAACACCTGACTCCCCCCCGCCAGCAACGCGACACGGCAAGGCTCCAACACGACCTGCGGCAGTGGCTCGACAAGGCTCCGCAGCTGCGCTGCGACTGGAAGCCACTGGAGCGGACCTACCAGCGCAGCCTGGTCGACCTTGCCGCGCTGCGGTTCTCGCCGCTGGCGCTACCGACCGAGCCGATGCCCGCGGCGGGCCTGCCGTGGAACGCCACCCTCACCGGCCGCGACCCCATCCTCACCAGCCTGCAGGTCCTGCCGTTCACACCGGACATGGCCGTCAACACCCTGCGGATGCTCGGCATCGACCAGGGCAGCGTGCTCGACGACTTCCGGGACGAGGAGCCGGGCAAGATCCTGCGCGAGTTCCGCTACGGCGAGCTGACCGCGTTTGAAGAGAAACCCGCATCGCCCTACTTCGGCGCCGCCGACAGCACCCCGCTCTACGTCATCCTGCTCGACGAGTACGAGCGGTGGACGGGGGACGCCGCGGCGGTGCGCGAATTCGAGGACGAGGCGCGCGCGGCGCTGCACTGGATCGACGAGTACGGCGACATCATGGGCGACGGCTACGTCTGGTACCAGCGCCGCAACGAGCGGACCGGGCTGGAGAACCAGTGCTGGAAGGAATCCCCGACGGCCATCTCGTTCCGGGACGGCCGGCTGCCCAGCCTGCCCCGGGCGACATGTGAGCTGCAGGGCTACGCGTACGACGCCAAGATCCGCGGCGCCAGGCTGGCCCGCGAGTTCTGGCACGACCCCGCGTACGCCGACCGCCTCGAACGGGAAGCCGCCGACCTCAAGGAACGCTTCAACCGCGACTTCTGGATCTCCGACGGCGAGTACTACGCACTCGCCCTCGACGGCGACGGCCGCCAGGTCGACGCCCTCTCCTCCAACATCGGCCACCTGCTGTGGAGCGGCATCGTCGACGAATCCCGGGCACCGAAGATCGCCGAACACCTGCTCGGCCCCCGCCTCTTTTCCGGCTGGGGCGTACGCACCCTCGCACAGGGGGAGGGGCAGTACAACCCACTCGGCTACCACGTCGGCACCGTCTGGCCATTCGACAACGCCTTCATCGCCTGGGGGCTACGCCGCTACGGATTCCACCAGGAAGCCGGGCGGATCGCCGAGGGAATCATCGAGGCGTCCCGGCACTTCCAGGGTCGACTTCCGGAAGCTTTCGGCGGCTACGACCGCGAGTTGACCCGGCACCCCGTCCAGGAACCCGCGGCGAACAGCCCACAGGCCCTGGCCACCGCAGCGCCCCTGCTGCTGATACGCACGCTGCTCGGCCTCGAGCCCTACGGCGATGATCTGGTGGTCGCGCCGGCACTGCCCGAACGGTTCGGTCGCATCGAACTGCTCGACATCCCCGGACGGTGGGGCCGCGTCGACGCCATCGGCAGCGTGACATCCCAGGAGGCGAACGCGGCCGACAGATGAGCGTTGTTCAAACGTGTTGCGGCGGGCGCACCGGGCGGTGATCTCCGGGGTGTCCGGGCCGGTGTGCCCGCCGGGACGGGTCGACAGCGGGATGTCCGCCAGGGCCCGAGCGAATCGGTCCCTCGCGGGCAGGTCGAGCGCGACGGCTGCCGCGTCGGGCTCGCCGACGTCGCTGGCGCGGGTCACCGTTGATGCGTCTCGACGGCCGACTACCCACGCCGCAGACCGTGGTCACGACGTGGGCACCGCGCTGAAGTCAAGTGTGCGGCCAGCGCGTCTGCCGGTAGGCCAGGTAGTCGGTCAATGCGGCGAGAGTGAGGTCGTCGATGAATCGGGCCTGGTCGCCGATCTGTATCGCCGGCCGGTCAGGTCGAGGTGATCGAGGCGCGTCAGGCGGATGGGGTTCGCGGTGAGTGCGTGATGCGCGGCGAGCACGACGACGAGCCACGCGGTGGGTGATTCGCGGGCCTCGGCGGTTTCGTCCGACACTGACCGGTCCAGCGGAACCCTGCCGCACTGCCTGATCAGCTCAGGCCGCAACTCCGGCGGCATGTCGTCCCAGCCGTCCTCCATCGGCACCGTCGCCCAAAGTAGACAGTGGGTGCACCGCTCGTCGAGAATGCTCGGGCGCCTTGAGGTGTATGCCCGAGATTTTCTGCATGAACTGGGAGCAGCCAGTGACCACCGCCGAACAGCCGGCCGTTTGCCCGCTGCGGTTCGATCCTCTCGCACCCGAGCAGCTTCGTGACCCGTACCCCCTCTACACGAGGCTGCGGGCGGAGCAGCCGGTCTTCTACTCCGCCGAACACGAGATGTGGATCGTCACGCGGTACGACGACGTGCTGGAGGTCCTCCGCGACCACCGGACGTACTCGTCGGCGAACGCGGTGCAGGCCACCGTCAAGCCGCCACCGCCCGAGGTCCTGGCCGTGATGCAGGAGGGCTGGCCGCTGCGCCCGACGCTTACCGAGAGCGACGAGCCGGTCCACCGTCGCCTCCGCGCCCCGGTGAGCAGGGTCTTCACCCCGAAACGGGTGGCCGACCTCGAGCCGCGACTACGCGCGGCCACCGACGAACTGATCGACTCGTTCGTCGCCGACGGCCGCGCCGACGTGATCGAGAAATTCGGCTGGCCGCTGCCGCTGGTGGCCATCGGCGACATCCTCGGCGTACCGCGCGAGGACATCCCGATGCTGCACCGCTGGAGCTACAACTGGCTCCGGCTGTTGCAGCCGACCGACCCGGTCGAGCGGCGGGTCGGGTACGCCCGGGACGTGGTGGCGATGCAGCGGTACTTCATGGCGGCGTTGGAGGAGCGTGCCGCGCGCCCGACCGACGACCTGATGTCCGGCCTGCTCGCCGCGAGCGGTGACGAGCTGACCATGGTCGAGATGATGCGGGTACCCATGAACCTGGTCATCGCCGGGCACGTGACGGTCACCCGGGCCATCGGCAACGGGCTCGTCGCCCTGCTGAACCACCCCGATCAGCTCGACAAGGTCCGCCGCGATCCCACGCTGGTCGACACCATGGTCGAGGAGATCCTGCGGTACGAAAGCCCCGCGCAGGGCCTGTTCCGGACGGTCACCGCGGAGACCGAGCTGGGTGGGGTCCGCCTCCCCGTCGGCGCCCGGCTGATGGTGCACTTCGGCTCGGCCAACCGGGACGCCGTCTTCGACGACGCCGACGCCTTCGACGTCACCCGGGACAGCGCGAACCGCCATCTCGCCTTCGGCAAGGGGATTCACGCCTGCGTCGGCGCACCGCTGGCGCGCCTGGAACTGCGGATCGCCCTGCCCCGGCTGCTCGACCGGCTGCCCAACCTGCGGCTGGCCGGCCCGGACGCCACCGAGCGGGACGTCATCTTCTTCGCCCGCGGCTTCAGGCGGGTGGAGGTCGCCTGGGACGTGTAGCGCGGCCGCCGCGGACCGGGATCCCTCGCAGGACACTGAACCCTGGATTCCGCCACATCCGCCGTTCAGCTCCGCGTCGTCATCGCTGGCCAGGCTCTGGCCAGCTCTCCTGGAACCGAAAGGATGACCATGCGCCGCAACACGTACGATTCGGCCTGGCGGGCGGGGTGACGGCTGTCTGTCTCGCCGTCTCCCAACTGGCCGCGGCCGCACCGGGCCGCCCCGACGGCCTGCCGCTCGCGGACGCGCCCGGTGGGCTGCCGCTCGGTCCGGCGACCCTGGCCGAGACCCGCACCGTCCGCCAGCTCGCCGACGGCGTCACCCACATCGCGATCGAGCGGGGGACGGCCTCCGCCGAGGACTTCTGGACCGTCACCATCGGTGTGGCGACCACGGAAGCCGCGGCTGCCTCGCTGGAGCAGCAGGTCCGAGCGGCCGGCTACGAACCGCGGCGGGACCCCACCGCCGGGCCGTCGCCGACCGGTGTGGACGACCGCCCACTCGGGTGGATGGTCCGGGTGGGGCGTTCCCCGGACCAGCAGGGGGCGCAGGCGATCGCGGCCGGCCTCCAGACGAAGGGGGTACGCGGCAGCGTCCAGTTCACGGGTGAGGACGGCCACCCGACGACCGGCCCATGGTCGGTCGACGTACTGGTCGTCGACCCGCGCCAGTTCCGGGGACGCCTCGGCTCGGAGTTGGCCACGCAGATCGTGCCGGGTCGGGAGACGACCAGCTCGCTCGCGCGGCGTACGGGGGCACTCGCCGCCGTCAACGGCGGCTTCTTCGTCCGGCCGGGCGAGCCGCTCGCGGTGAGCCGCACCGTCCTCGATGCCGAGCGCGGTACGAGCACGTCGAGCTGCGCCTGGTTCGAGACCTGCTGCACGGTGAAGATGTCCGGGCTCAGCGGCCGGCCCTGATGTAGGTGACCAGCCGATCCCAGATCTTGCCGTCGGCGCAGGATTCGGGCAGCCAGTTCTCGATGTTGTTGTTGTAGACGACCAGGAAACTGGGGGATGTGTTGACGGCGGCCGAGGCCACGGTGGCGCTGGCGGCGCTGACCGCCGCGGTGGTGAGAACCGTGGTCAGCACGGCGACGACGGCGCGCAGGATGCGGCTACCACGCGTGGACAACATTTCCTCCCACCAGCGACGATGCATCTAAGCATGTCGATAAGCAGTCTGGCAAGGACGGCTCAGGCGCTGTCACGACTTCCCGGCGCAGGCCGCCCTCCGAGAGCCGCCGCCTCGTTGCCCACGGGGGCGAGTCTGCACCGACCCGGCAACCCGGTGCGCCCACTGCGCCCACTCGTCGAAGCCCAGGAACCGGCCCAGCCGACCGAGCTGCGTCACCGGGTCGTCGACGAGGTCCTCGTACGTCATCGTCAGCACCTCCCGCGGCCCGGCGTCGGCGATGGCCTGCTCGGCCTCGCTGGCGAGGAACGCGCACAGGGCCAGGTAACGCCCGACCTCCCGGCTGCGATCGCGCAGCGTCCGGGCCGTCAGCCGGCCGGGCAGGCAGCGCTCCATCTCCTCCGACACCGGCTCGCCGGCGGCGACCTGGAACGGGTCGAGCCCGTACCGGCGGAACGAGTCCATGCGGAGCTCCAGAAGCTGGAAGTAGGAGTGGCGCCTCATCGACTCGGCGGTGTCCACCCAGTTGCGGCTCAGATAGACGATCTTCGCGGCGGGAAAGGTCCTCAGCAGGGACGGGGCGATATGACTGGAGCCCCCGGAGCGCTCCACCCAGCGCCGCCGGCCGGTGAGCGAGGTCAGTAGCTCCAGGAACATCTGATGGTGCCGCGCCGCCGGCTGGGCCGGAAACCCGGGCACCAGCTCGGCCAGCGTGTCGTACAGGTCGTCGGGGTCGGACGAGATCTTCGGCAGCGTGGTCGCCAGGAGTCGCGGCAGTTCCCCGAGGTTGCCGGCCCACCGGCCGTCCTCCGGGTAGCGCACCTCGGGCGGCGCGAGTCCGATCCGGAAGAGGGTGGTGAGTTCCGGGCCGGGTCTGCTCAACCTCGACCAGTACTCGGCGCCGCTGAGCCTCTCCTCGTCGTCGATCCAGGACCCCACCGGCACGAAGAACTCCTGGACCGACAGCGTGTCGGGCTGCTCGGCGATCAGGTCGGACAGCAGCGTCGACCCACACCGACCGGTGCTGATGATGATCGCCTGGCCGGGGTTCGGTGAATCCATCGACAGCCTCCTGAGTGATGCGGAATCAATGCGAAGCAGCGGGTGAAGGTGGCTGGTCCCGCCCGTCACGCGCGGCTGCGGCCTCCCCGGGGCCGGGGTGGACGCCGCTGTCCCGGCGCAGCCAGGACAGAACGATGTCGCGGACGGTGGCCGGCTGGTCGATGAGGATGGAGTGCCTCTGGCCGGGCACGGTGACGATCCGCGCGTCCGGTAGGAGCCGCCGTACCTCGGGGGCCAGATCGACCACGGCTGAGCATCCGCCGTACAGCCACAGCGTCGGGCACCGGATCGCGGCGATCCGCTCCTCGGCCGGTAGCCGGCTGGCCGGCAGGTCGCGTGCGAGGCTCGTGGCGGCGAGCACCTCGCGAGCCACCCTGGCCCGGCGGCTGGCGCGCTCCCCGCGTTCGGCGCTGATCCTGGCGAGCACATGGTCGTGCGGCAGGTGCTCGGCGGCGGCGTCGAGCCGCCTGGCCACCCGCTCGAACCATGCCGCCGTGGGCGGGGAGGACTCGACGGCGACGATGGCGGCGACCCGCTCAGGGTGGCGTGCCGCGTAGCCGACCGCGACCGTACCGCCGAAGGAGTTGCCGAGCAGGTGGACCGGGCCGGTCACGTCGAGCGCGGCCAGCAGCGCCGCCAGGTCGTCGACGAAGTCGTCCAGCGTGTAGCCCTCCGGCGGGCGCTCGCTGTTTCCATGCCCACGCAGGTCGTACATGATCACGCGGAAGCCGGCGGCGGCGAGCGGGTGGGCCAGGCTGAGATACCAGCTCGCCAGGTTGTCGCCGGCCAGGCCGTGGATCAACACGGCGGTCGGGCCGGAGGCCGCCCCGGACCCGGCCCCGGGTGGCACGAGCTGCTCCATGTGGACGGAGAGCCCGTTGGCCCGCACGACGCTCATGCCGACAGGCCGGCCCTGCCGAGGCCGGCGTCCGCGCTGCCGGTGCCGGCCTCCGTCCCGCCGAGCGCGGTGGCGATGTACTCGACGAGTTGACCGACCCGCAGTTCCCGGACGGAGTCCAGGTCGAGGCCGGCGACGAACTGCGCGAAGTTCACCGCGTTGCCGTACCGGACCTGCAGGCGGCCGGCGAGGGAGATGACGTCGATGCTCTCCATCTCCAGGTCGTCCTGAAACCTGGTCGCCATGGTGATCTCACCGTCGACGCCGGCGTCGTCGCGGATCGCGTGCAACATCTCGGCTACTTCGGCGAGGATCCTGGCCTGGTCCACAGACATGTGATGTTCCCTCTCGTGCTCGCGCTACGGGCGGCTGGTCCGGTGGGCGGGCTCCGGTCCCCACGTCCAGCCGACGACGTACCGCCTCGGGGGCAGACCCTCGGGATTGGACACCTCTCGATGTGCAACCTGGTAGACACGGTCGCCGACCTCGACGGTCAGGGCGGCCGAGGTGGCGGCCACCACCCTGAACCGTCGCGGGTCGCTGGCCGGTCCGATGCCCTCCGCCTTGGCGGTGGCCTCCTTGGCGACCCGGAAGCGGGCGAACCACAGGCACCGGTCGCCGTCGCCGGCCGTCACCGAGTTGAGCATCCGTCGCTCTGGTTCCGACAGTGCGGACGCGACCGCGCTCTCCGGCGGCTCCGTGATCTCGGCGACGTCGATGCCGACGCCGGGGGCGCCGGGCGGCGCGTCAGGCTCGCGGGCCACGGCGATCGCAACCCCGACCTCGGCGACGCGGGCGAGTGAGACGTCCCAGTCACGGAAGCCGCGGCCGGGGCGTGGGCGCACCCGGGGGCGGCCGTTCGGGTCGTTCGTGACGGTCAGCTCGATCGGGTAGACATCGGTGTGGCCGCCCTCCCACAGCTGGAAGCGGACGGCGTCCTTGGCCGCGATCCGGCCGAGCAGCCACTGCTTGCGCGCCTTGGGCGGCTGCCGCTCGTAGTCGATGTAGCCCCTGTTGCCGAGGATGCCGCGCGCGGTCATGCCGCGGGTGACCAGGTCCGGCCAGCAGTCGAAGGCCATGGCCCAGCCCTCCGGCTGCCGCAGCGACATCGAGTGGCGCTCCGGGAAACGTTCCTCCGGCACGGTGGGGTGGCTCTTGAACCGCCGCTCGACGCAGCCCTCGAGCTGCGCCCACACCCGGCCGTCGAGGACGAGCTGGATGTCGAAGACGTGCTGCGCGTCGTCGGTCGACCGCGCGCGGGCGATGCACTCGAACGTCGTACCGGGAGCCGGCGGCGGCCCGAAGAACCGTGCGTGCCCGATCCCCACCGGCAGCGCCGAGTACGGCTGCGTCGTGACGATCCAGTTGGCCACCAGTTGGAACGTGCTGTCGAGCAGCCCACCGGGCGGGGACGGGGCGGCCAGGACGCCGCGGATGTGCCTGTCGCCGACGGCGTGCACCTTGGTCACGCCGCGGAACAGGGGGCCGTGGAACACGAACCGTTCGGCGTACATCTCCTCGGCGCTGATCCGCGGCGGCTGTTCCGTGGCGGGGTCGTGCTGCCAGACCGCCGGACGGTCGACCGGGTAGGCCGGTGCCACCTCGATCGTCGAACGGGCGTAGCTGCCGAAGGTCACCGCGAGTTGGCCGGGACCGGCGGGCTTGACCGTGATCTCGACGTCCTGCGGCGGCGCGGCGATGCACCAGAGGTTGAACCGGGCGCCGCGCACGCCGACGACCCGCATGCCGGGGGTCGCCTGCTGGGCGGCGTCCATCATGTGTTGTACGGCGGTGGTGCCCGGCACCACGGGCCAGCGGTCCTCCGGGTCGGGCCAGTCGTCGGGTTGCACGAAGAAGCAGTGGTCGCGCAGGTACGGCATCGTGTCGAGGGCGACCCGCAGGACCGTACGGTGGGCGTGCGGCGGTGGCATCGGCGACGGGTTCCCGCCGCCACCGCCGCCGACCGCGCCGTTCGGTGGGTCGGTCAACAGCGAGGCGAGTTCCGCGGCGGCGCTGGAGTGCCCGGTGAGACTGTGCAGCGTCGCCACAGCCGGCGAGCTCGACGCGCCGACAGGGGCCTGCGCGGGCACCGCCACCTGCGCGGGCACCGCCACCTGCGCGGGCACCGCCGCCTGCGGGGCCTCGGCGGCCTGCGGGGCCTCGGCGGCCTGCGGGGCCTCGGCGGCCTGCGGCGGGGACACGGAGACGCCGAGCAGCTTGTCGGCTCCCTCGCCGAAGCGGACCAGCGCGCCGCCGAGGTCGAGCCGCATGACCGGGCCACGGCGGGCGGGTTGGTCGGTGGCGGGCGCCGCGGCCCGGGCACGACCCGTGGACGTCGTGTCGAGGGCGTGCAGGTCCGGTGCGGCGCCCTCGACCCACAGCGCCGTGGCGACCCGGCGCAGTTGGTTCAGCCCGCCGCGATGCGCGACGTTGACCGGCATCGCGAGGTGGTCGCGGCCGCGCAGGTTGTCGGCGATGACCGAGGCGAGCTGCCCGGCGCCGACCTGCAGGAAGACCCGGATGCCGGCGTCGTACATGGCCGCGACGGTCTGCCGGAACCAGACCGGTTCGAGCATGTGCCGGGCGGAGACCTCCAGCACGCGGTCCGGCTCGGTGGGGAACGGCGCCTTGAGGGTGGTCGACCAGACGGGCACCCGGGCGGGTTGGACCTGCCAGCTGGGCAGGGCCGCGCCGATGGACTCCAGCCCGGTCGCGAACACCGGCGTGTGGAAGGCGGCGCGGAACGGCAGCTTCTGGCACAGGATGCCGTCGCCGCGTAGTGCTTCGACGAGGCCGTCGATCTCGTTCTCGGGCCCGTTGACGATGCACTGGGCGGGCGCGTTGTCGTGGGAGAGGACCACCCCCGGGTAGCGGGCGAGCCGTGGGGTGACCTGTTGCGCGGCCCCGCCGACAACGGCGAACGCGCGGCCGGGCGTCTCCACCGACGCCGAGTCGAACGTGGCGAGGAACCCGTCCATGGACGCTGGGCTGATCAGCCCGGTGGTGGCCGCGGCGGTCCACTCGCCGATGCTGTACCCGGCGACCGCGTGCGGGGTGATCCCGATGCGGTGCAGGGCGTCGTTGAGCAGCTTGCCGAGTTCGATCACGCCGGCGGCGTGCCGGCCGAGGTCGTCGGCGGACCATTGCTGGTCGGGCAGGCCGAAGTGCGCCGCGACGTCCGCGGTGCGCGGGCTGAACTCCGCCTCGATCCCGGGAAACACGAAGGCGAGCTGGCCTCGGGAGCCGTCGGCGAGCATCGGGGTGGGGCTGAACCAGATGTCGCGGGCGCCGCGCCAGGGCTGTCCCTTGGCGACGGCGCGTCGGGCGGTGGCGAGGCGTCTGGTGTCGGGGGCGACGACACCGAGCCGGCAGCGCTCGTCCGCCGGACCACGGGCGCCGGCGGGACCCGCCCCGCGGGCCCGGGCGGCGCCGAGGGCGCGTGCGGCGTGGTCGTCGGTGTCGAGCAGGCGGGCCAGTGCGGCCGGGTCGGGGGCGGCCAACCACAGCACCTCGTCGGGCTGTTCGACGGCCGCCGTGGCTTGGCCGGCCGCCGTCGCCGCGGGCGCCGGCACGGCGCGCGGCGCCGGCCCGGTCGTGCCCGTGCCGCCCCGACGGGACGCGAAGGCGTCCGGCGCCTCCTCCAGGATGATGTGGGCGTTGATGCCGCCGAAGCCGAAGGCGTTGACGGCGGCGCGGCGGGGTCCGTCACTCTCCCACGGGTGGGCGCCGCTGATCGGCGCGAACCGGGTACGCTCCAGCTCCGGCCGCGGAGTGTCGCAGTGCAGCGTCGGCAGCAGCACGCCGCGGTACACGGCCAGGGCGGCCTTGATCAGGGCTGCGCTGCCGGCCGCCGGCATGGTGTGACCGATCATCGACTTCACCGAGCCGATCACCGGTCGTACCCCGCCCCGGTGCGGGCCGAACACCTCGGCCACGGTGGCGAGCTCGACGGCGTCGCCCGTCGGCGTCGCGGTGCCGTGTGCCTCCAGCAGGCCGAGCGCGTCCGGGGCGGTCGGGTCCAGTCCCGCCGCCGCCCAGGCCCGCCGGACGGCCAGCACCTGCCCGGCGCTGGCCGGGTTGACCATGCTCGCGGCGCGCCCGTCGCTGGACCCTCCGCTGCCGCGGATCACCGCGTAGATCCGGTCGCCGTCGCGCCGCGCGTCGGTCATCCGCTTGAGTACGACGATTCCGGTGCCCTCGCCGATGAGCAGCCCGTCCGCCGCGCTGTCGAACGGCCGGATCTCGCCCCGCCGGGACAGCGCGCCGAGCTGGCTGAAGATCGACCAGAAACCGATGTCGTGCACGTGGTGCACGCCCCCCGCGAGGACCGCGTCGAGCCGGCCGCTGGTCAGCTCGGTGATCGCCTGGTCCACCGCGACCAGCGACGACGCGCAGGCGGCGTCCACCGTGTACGCCGGACCGCGCAGGTCGAGCCGGTTGGCCACCCGGGAGGCGACCAGGTTCGGCACCAGCCCGATCGTCCCCTCCGGCCGGTGCTCGCCGAGCCGCTCGTCGAACCTCTGCCGCACGGCCTCCAACCGGCTCTCCGGCAGGTCCGGGATCAGCTCCCGGAGCAGGTGGATCGTCTGGCTGGACATCCGCACCCGCAGGGCGTACCGGGCCGCGGCGGGGCTGATGCTGCCACCCCGACCGAGGATCACGCCGACGCGGTCACCGGCGGGCAGCCGGTCGCCGCCACCGGCGTCGTCGATGGCCGCGGCGGCCACCTGCAGCGCGATGAGCTGGTCCGGCTCAATGTCCGCGACGGACGCCGGCATGATGCCGAACCTCAGCGGGTCGAAGGTGGCGAAGTCGTCGACGAAGCCGCCGCGGCGGCAGTACACCCGGTCCGGCCGGTGCGCCTGCGCCGGGTCGTAGAACTCCGGATCCCACCGGTGCGGCGGCACCTGGGTGATCGCGTCGAACCCCTTGACCAGGTTGCGCCAGTAACTGTCGAGGTCACCCGCGCCGGGCAGCAGCGCGGCCATCCCCACGATCGCGATCTGGTCGCCGTGCAATCCGATCACCAGCCCGACGCGGCGTAGACGACGGCGGTGTCCGCAGGATCACCCCAGGCCAGCTCGCCCAGCAGGCTCAGCGCGCCGTCCTCGGGGTCGATCAGACGGATGCCGCGTCGGGCGTACGCCCGGCTCAGCTCCGCGGTGACCATGCCGCCGTGGCCCTCCACCGGCGCCCATGGTCCCCAGTGGACGGTCAGGCAGCGGTTGCCGGTGCGGGCCCTCCAGCGGGCGCCGATCGCCTCCAGGGCGTCGTTGGCCGCCGCGTAGTCGCTCTGGCCGCGGCTGCCGTACGTCGCCGCGATGCTGCCGTACAGCACCACGAACCTCGGCGGGTAGCGCAGGCCCTCCAGCGCGCCCAGCACCGCCTGAGCACCCGTCACCTTGGTGTCGAAGACCCGGGTGAACGACTGCGGATCCTTGTCGGCGATCAGCTTGTCCTCGATCACCCCGGCGGCGTACACCAGCCCGTCGATGCGGCCGTACTCGCCGTGGATCGCGGTGATCAGCTGCCTGGTCGCCTGCGCGTCACGTACGTCGAGGTTGTGGTAGCGCACCCGGGCTCCCCGCTCGCCCAGCTCCCGCACGGTGGCCTCGACCTCCCGGCCGGCCAGGATCTCCTGAGCCGTGCGGGCGATCGTCGCCGGGGAGCCGATGCCCTGGCCGGCGAGCGCCGCCCGCAGCGCCACCGCGTCGGTGGCCGCAGCCAACACCGGGTCCGGCGGACCCTGCGGCAGCGGGGTACGGCCGACCAGCTCGATGCGGCACCCGGCAGCCGTCGCGAGAGCACGTGCGAACCAGGAGGTGATGCCCCGCGCGCCGCCGACCAGCACGACCACCGAGTCGCGGTCCAGGCCGATCGCCCGGGCCTCTGCCACGCCGTCGCCGGCCGGGCCGGCGCCGCCGGCCGCCAGCGCCCCGAGACCCGCCGGCACCAGGTCGTACGCGCGCCGCCCGCCGTCGCCGCGGTGCACCACCGTCGCGTCGCTCTCGAGGAGCAACTCGTCGACGATCTGCTGGGCGAGTCCCTGCGCGGGTTCCGTGCGGTCGACGAGGACCAGCCGCGCCGTGGTCGACGGGTACTCCCGAGCGATGGTGCGGAACAGGCCGCCCAGCCCGTCCGCGCCGGCGCTCGGGGCGGCGACCGCGAACACCCAGCGCGGCCCGCCCGCCAGGGCCCGTTTGACCAACCCGAACGCGCCGGGCAGCAGCGGCGCCTGGCCACCGGCCAACCCGTCGAGCAGGACCAGTCCGTCCACGCCGTCGCCGGCTCCGGGCTCGGCTGCCGTGCCGGTGCGTACGGTCGCCCCGTGCCGGCGCAGCAACTCGACCACCTGACCGGCCACGGCACCGGAGCCGGTGACCGCGAACGTGGCACCCGCGAGCACCGTCGCCGGTCGCGTCGGCGCTGCCGGGACCGGAACCAACGTGGGGAGCATCCGAGTCGGCGCGACGCCCAGCCGCCCGTCCCCACCCGCCGGCGCCGCGCCGCCCGCTGCCGGCGCCGCCCGCGGCTCCTGGTCCTGGTGTCCCGTGGGGGTCGCCGCGGGCGGCGCCGTCCGCGGCTGTGCCGGGATCGTGGGCAGCGTCGCGGCCGGTGCCGGCCCGACGGGTGCGCCCGGGGGCGATGCCGGGACCCTCGCGGCCACGGCGCCGTTCACCCGGGTGGTGAGCAGGTCGAGCATCCCGCGCACGGTCCGGGCCTTGATCAGCTCCTCCAGCTCCGATTCGTCGCCCTCGGCCGACAACCCGAGCCGGGCGATCACCTCACCGGCCACCTCCGTCCGCTTGATCGAATCGATACTGAGATCGGCCTCCAGATCCAGATCGAGATCGATCAGGTCGACCGGGTAGCCGGTCCGCTCGCTGAGCACCGCCAGCACCACGGCCGGAAGGTCCGTGCCGGCCGGTATCGCGGCCGCGGGCGGTGCCGGTGCGCCGACCGCGCCGACGGGCCCGCCGGCTGGCGGCTGGAAGGGGGACGCGGCACCATCCGCCGGCGCGGTTGAAACGGCGGAGGTGGCGCCGGCGGCTGCCGAGGGGGCAGCGTCGGCGTCACCCGCCACCGGGGAGGTGACCGCATCGCTGACCCGGGTGGTGAGCAGGTCGAGCATCGCACGCACGGTCCGGGCCTTGATCAGCTCCTCCAGCTCCGACTCGTCGCCCTCGGCCGACAACCCGAGCCGGGCGACCACCTCACCGGCGACCTCCGTCCGCTTGATCGAATCAATGCTGAGATCGGCCTCCAGATCCAGATCGAGATCGATCAGGTCGACCGGGTAACCGGTCCGCTCGCTGAGCACCGCCAGCACCGCGCTCCGGAGGTCGATACCCGGCGGCTCCGCCACGACTGTGGCGGCCTGCGCGGCGACCGGCGCACCGCCGGTGTCGGGTGGCGGGACCGCCGGCGCCGTGACCGCCGGCGCCGTGACCGGTGTCGGCGCGACCGGTGTCGCCGTGACCGGTGTCGGCGCGACGGGTATCGGTGGGTTGACCGTGGCCGGCTG
Organism: Micromonospora sp. NPDC048830; assembly: GCF_043198215.1. Classification (NCBI taxonomy): domain Bacteria; kingdom Bacillati; phylum Actinomycetota; class Actinomycetes; order Micromonosporales; family Micromonosporaceae; genus Micromonospora; species Micromonospora sp. NPDC048830. The sequence goes on along the minus strand of NZ_JBICUP010000011.1, from coordinate 136,036 downwards.
GCCCGGCACCCGCGGACCGGTCGGCGCCGGCGCCGGCGAGACGGGTACGGCGGTCTTCGTCCCGCCCGCCGCGACGCCTGGCGGCGCGGCCGCGTAATCATGGCCGAAAGGGGCCGCGTAATCAGGGCCGAAAGGGGCCGCCATGGCTGGCACCGGCGACCCCGGCGCCGGTGGACCCGCGGCGGTGCCGGCCGTGTCGACCGGCGAGCTCGCTGGGCGGTGCGTCTCCGGCGGCCGGGCGAGGGGTCCATCGCTGGTGCCGTTGCCCAGGTAGGCGAGCATGACGTCGCGCTGGGAGGCGATCATCTCCCGGTTGGTCCGGAGGAACTCCGCGAGCAGCTCGTCGGGGGTTTCCCGCCCGTTGCGATGAGCACGACCGTTGGCGGTGCGTTCGGTTGTTCCGGTCATGGACAACTCCTTGATGCGTCGTGGGGGCGTCATGCCGCCGGGGAGGCGGTTACCGTCGCGGTCACGGACAAGTTGCCCGTCCACCGTCCAGAAGGGGCGGCTGCCGGCCGCGGCCGCAGTGGCCTCGACGGTGTCGCGGCCATGCCACAGCCAGCCGGTCTGTACGGGCACACCGGCGCACGCCAGCTGCGCCACGGCGATGAGGAAGTCACGGAGCCCTTCGCCGGTACGCCGGTCGCAGGCGATGGCGAGGTGTGGCCGGTCGGCGAGGACGGCCTGGACGAGCCGGGTGAGCACCTGCCCGGGGCCGGCCTCGACGAAGGTGCGGGCGCCGGCGGCGTACATGGCTTCGATCTGTTCGACGAAGCGCACGGGGGCGCCGATCTGGGCGGCGAGTTCGTGCCGTACCCCGTCGGCGGCGGCGGGGTAGGCGGCGGCGGTGCGGTTGGACCAGACCGGGATGTCCGGCGGTGTGACCGGTTGGACGGCGAGCGCCTGCGCGAAGCGGTCCACGGCGGCGGCGACGAGCGGGCTGTGGAAGGCGCAGGCGACGTTGAGTCGGCGTGCCGTCAGGCCGGCGGCCTTCAGCGCGGTGACCGCCGCCTGCACCGCCGGAGTGGGGCCGGAGATCACCTGCTCGGTGGGGGCGTTCCGGTTGGCCAGGACGACCTGGTCGGCGAGACCGGCACCTGCCAGCACCTGGACGAGGCGTTCGGCGGTGGAGCCGACCGCCGCCATGGTGCCCGGATCGTCACCGGTGGCGCCGAAGATCGCATCGGCGCGTTGCCGGCTGAGCCGCAGCAGGGTCGACGGGTCGTAGGAGCCGGCGGCGCACAGCGCGACGAGTTCGCCGTAGCTGTGCCCGGCGGCGACGTCGGGACGGATGTTGAGCCGGCGTAGCAGGTGGTCCACGGCCAGTCCGCCGATGCCGAGCACCGGCTGGGCCATCCGGGTGCTGCGCTGCTGCTGGGCGCGCTCCGTGGTGGGATCGAACGCGGCCGGTGGGAACAGCACGTCCGCGCATTCCTCGCCGAGCTCGAGATACTGGCGCAGGTCGGGGAAGGTGACGAACAGCTCGGCCAACGCGCCGGGGTACTGGCTGCCCTGCCCGGGGAACAGGAACGCCACCTTCCCGCCGGCGGCGCCGGAACCCGTGGGCTGCTCCGGCGGCTGGATCAGTCCCTGTCCGGGGTCGTGCTCGCCGGCGAGCGCGCGGCGCAGCAGCAGATCGAGTTCGGCGGTCCCGCGGGCCACGATCGCGACCTGGACCGGGCCGGAGCGCAGGTCGGCCTGCGCCGCCGCCGTGGCGGCCAGGTCGCGTAGTCGCCACGGCCGGCCGTACGCGTCGGTGGCCTGCAGCGCGGCGGCCACCTGCCGCATGGCCCGGTGTGCCGCGGAGCGGTCGGGGCCGCGGAAGCAGAACAACTCCGCCGACCATTCCTGGCGGGCGTGGCGCGGCTCGGGCGTGTGTGCGTGCGCGGCGAGCACCACATGGTAGTTGGTGCCGCCGAAGCCGAACGCGCTGAGCCCGGCGATCCGCTCACCGGCCGGGGCGCTCCACGGGCGGGCCTTCGTGTAGAAGACGAACGGGCTGCGCCGCGGATCCCACACCGGGTTGGGCCGGGTCAGATTGATGGTCGGGGGTCTGACCCCGGTGTACAGCGCGAGCGCCGTCTTGATCAGACCCGCGAGTCCGGCCGCGCACTTCGTGTGGCCGATCTGCGACTTGACCGAGCCGAGCGCACAGCTGCCCGGCTGCGCACCCGACTCGACGAACAGCCGCGTCAGGGTCTCCAACTCGGTACGGTCCCCGACGATGGTGCCGGTACCGTGCGCCTCGATCAGCCCGACCTGCCGCGGGGAGATCCCGCTACGCGCGTACGCCCGGTCGAGCGCCCGGCGCTGCCCCTCGGCGCGCGGCGCGGTCAGGCCGAGGGCCCGCCCGTCGCTGGAGCTGCCGACCCCCTTGATGACCGCGTAGATCCGGTCGCCGTCGCGCTCGGCCTCGGCGAGCCGCTTGAGCACGACACACGCGACGCCCTCGCCGAGGGCGATGCCGTCGCCGGTGCTGTCGAACGCGCGCGACCGGCCGGTGGGCGACAGCGCGTGCGCCGAGCTGAACATCAGATAGTCGTTGATGCCGTTGTGCAGGTCGGCGCCGCCACAGATCATCAGGTCGCTGGTGCCCGCGGCCAACTCCTTGCACGCCGCGTCCAGGGCCGCCAGCGACGAGGCGCACGCCGCGTCGACGGTGAAGTTGGGTCCCCCCAGGTCCAGTCGGTTCGCCACCCGCCCGGTGATCACGTTGGCCAGCACGCCGGGGAACGAGTCCTCGGTGACCGTGGGCAGCTGGTCCTCCAGCTCCGCCGGCACCTCCCCCAGGTAGGTGGGCAGCATCATGCGCAGGTTCTGCGCGTGCGCCATGTCACTACCCACCTCGGCGCCGAACACCACCCCGGTACGGGAATGGTCGACGCCCGACGCGCACCCGGCGTCGAGGAGGGCCCGGCGTGCGACCTCCAGGGCCAGCAGCTGGGTCGGGTCGATGCTGGCCAACGCCGCCGGTGGAATGCCGTACCCGATCGCGTCGAACGGGATCGGCGCGATGAACCCGCCCCACTTCGACACGCTGAGCCGGCCCGCCTGTCGCGGCTCCACCTCGGACGCGTAGTAGGTGTCCACCGGCCACCGCCCGGCGGGCACCTCGGTGACCGCGTCGCGGCCACTGAGGATCGTCTGCCAGAAGCTGGCCAGATCCGGCGACTCCGGGAAGACGCAGGCCATACCCACGATGGCGACGTCCAGCGGCGGCACCGGCGCCCGTTCGGCCGCCTCGCCGCCCGGCCCGAGCGTCGCCGCCAGCGCCGCGACGCGCTCGGCGTGGAAGCGCTGGGCGCCCGTGGTCACTCCGGCGTGCAGGGCGGCCACGGTGGTCCGCGCGTCGCGCAGCACGGCGACCTGGCCCGCCATGAACAGGCCCTCGGCGTGCTGGCCCGCCTCGTCCACCGCGACCAGTTCGCCTCCCTCGCGCCGTCTGCCCTTGCTGGCGATCCGCAGCCGGCCGACGTTGAGCACCTCCAGCGACTCCCACACCCGCCGGCCGGCCACCCCTGCCGCGAGCAACTCGTGCCGGACCCGGTGGAAGTCGTCGACGTACGGGCTGTGCAGGCAGCGCGTCACGTGTCCGGGTGCGGTCTCCAGCACCGCCGTACCCGTCGCCGCGATCGCCTGACGCTGGAACAGCGGCTGGATCGCCCCACACTCGACCGCTTCCCGGGTGAACAGGTACGCGGTGCCCATCAGCACGCCCACCTGCACACCGCGCCGGGCCAGCGGCCCCGCCAACGCCGCCACCATCGCGGCCGAGCGCGCGTCGTGGATGCCACCGGCGAAGAGCACCTGCACCTGCGCGGCGGCCTTCGATCCGTCCGGAGCGCCGCCTGGCGGCGCGGAGGCGGAACTACGGCCGCCGGTCCCGGGCGGCGCGGAGGCGGAACTACGGCCGTCGGTCCCGGGCGGCGCGCCGTCGAGGAACTCCTCCAACGCCAGTGCCTGCGCCTCCCACAACGAAAAGCTCGTCCGCGGCCCCACGTGCCCACCACACTCGGCGCCCTCGAACACGAACCGCCGCGCCCCGGCGCGCAGGAACTGGCGCAGCAACCCCGGCGACGGCACGTGCAGGAACACGTTGATGCCGTCGGCTTCCAGGGCCTTGGCCTGCGCAGGCCGGCCCCCCGCGATGATCACCACCGGCGGCCGGGCCTCGCGCACCGCCGCGAGCTGCGCCGCCCGCACCTCTTCGGGGGCGAAGCCGAGGATGCCCACCCCCCAGGGGCTCCCGCCCAGGGCCTGCACGGCCTCCCGCAGCATCCGCCGGGACTGTTCGCCGCCGGCGAGAGCGAGCGCGATGAACGGCAACGCGCCGTCACCGGCTACCGCCGCCGCGAACCCCGCCACGTCGCTGACCCGCGTCATCGGCCCCTGCGCCACCGGGATCCGCACGCCCAACGCCCGCGCCAGCGGCGCGCCCGGCGCCAGCGACCCACCCGCCGCGGCGTCCCCGACGGCATCCGCGATCCCCGCGCGGATGCCGCGCACCGCGTCAGCCGTCCCCCGCCAACGCTGCCGGAACACCGCGGCCAACCAGCCGTCCTCACCGACCGGCAGCAACTCACCGGCGCCGTCCGGCCGGCCGTCGCGGCGCACCCCCCGCACGCCGTCACGCAGCACCGTCTCCGAGCCGTCCATCCGCCCGATCACGGCCCGCACGTCCTCCGGCAGGTCCGACTCCGGCATCAGCGCCAACTGGCTGTCCAACACCACCCCGGCCGCGCCACCCACCACACACGCGGCCGCCGTCCGCGGCCCGATCCCGCCGGCCACCCACACCGGCAGGTCCAGTGCCTCGTCAGCCAGCAACTGCTGCAACAGGACGAACGAGCTCAGCTCACCGACCCGTCCGCCCGCCTCCGAACCGCGCGCGATCAACCCGTACGCGCCGCTCGCCGCCGCCGTACGCGCCTCCGTGCCGCTTGTCACCTCCACCAGCACCCGATGGCGCTCCGCCGCCTCCCGCAGCGGCCACGATCCGTCCGCCGGCAGCACGAGGAGACTCACCCGGTCCTGCGCGGCGCGCGCCACGTCGGCCGCCGTCGCGGCACAGCCCGCGGGCACCCGCACCCCGATCGGCCCCGCCGAGCTCGCCGCCGCCCGCTCCAGCGCCCGCAGCGTCGGGCGGTCGCCCCGGGCCAGGTCGAACACGCCGAGCCCACCGCCTGCACCGGCGGCCGCCACCATCCGCGGACTGGGCTCAACCGCACCACAGGGATTGATTACGATCACCAAATTGCGACTGGCGGGTGCGGTACTCATCGAACTCCCGTCGATTGGGTCAGGCGCGCCGGGTTCCTGGGCTGATCAGCCCCGCATGGCAGCGCTACGGATCCGCACGACCGAGTTAACGGTGCGTCGCGCCCGTCGTCTGGGTGTCACCTCAGCGATGTTCGCCGCGCCCCGTCACGACCGCGTCACCGTCGGGGTATGCGGAGTTACCTCACCTTTTGCCACCCCTGATGGCCGGCGGGCCCTCGCGTCACCGCAGGACTCACTCGCCCGAGAAGTGTAGGTATTTGACCTTTTGACCGACTAAGCCCGATTTGTCTGATAGAACCGGTTTCAGTCTCACGTTCACGTTGACTCGGAGGAATCGAGGACCAACGACATCTGCCCCGCCCACGCCCGAAGTCCGGACGCCAGCCGCCCGACGCATCGCCGCCCTACGAACCTAAGGACCATCTATGGATAGGACCCGGCTCCTTACCCGGTCTCTGCTCCCCGCCGCCATCCTGGCGACCATGCCGCTGCTCGCCGCCGTACCGACGGCCCACAACCGCTCCAGAACGGATGCGTTGGGACACACACTCGCGTTCGCGGACCAACCACCCCTGACGGACGGGTCGACGGCACCGGCGTCCCCCGAACCGGAACTCCTGGCCAAGGCCGCGCCGGACGAGTGCTTCGCCGGCATCGGCAAGCCGTATCCACCCGGGCCGCCGTGCAGGGTCGGGGTACCGAAGGTGAACCAGTCGTACGTGTGGGGCCTGACCAGGTCGGGCGACAAGCTCTGGTTCGGGACGGCCCCCAACGTCCACTGCCTCACCGCGGGGACGGGCCTCAAGCAGACCAAGCCGGTCGAGACCGACGACTACGTCTGCGAGTACGGCAAGAGTCAGCTGCGGAAGTTCAACCCCCTGCTGCCTGCGGCAGGGGGAGACTGGCGGCCACCGGACGTGTTCCTCTACGACACGCGGACGCGGCAACTGACAGACAAGAGGAGCGACATCGGCAACGCGTCCGCGCTGGACCGGCTGCGGTTGAACTCCACGGTGGGGATCCGGGCCGCCGGCTCCCACCGGGGCGTCGTGCTGCTCGGGGGACCAGCTCTCGTCGGCATCAACCTGTTCGCCTTCGACGGCGAGTCGGGCCGGTTCCTCGGATCGACGACTCTCGCCCGATACGGCAACATCCGGAACTTCGTGGTCGCTGACGACGCTCTCTACGCCGGCGTCGGCGTGGGGCCCGACGGCCTGGGCGGGGGCGCGGTGCTGCGCTGGACCGGTACCAGGTCCGACCCGTTCAGGTTCGAAGTGGTGGGGAATCTGCCGGGACAGGTCTCGGACATCACCGCGCACGAGGGACGAATCGCGGTCATCACCTGGCCCAGCGCCAGTGTCCGCGGCCGAGTTCCCGGCGTGTGGCTGAGCCCGCGCCTGCCGGACGGAGAGTCCGGCCTCACTTCCGCCGACGCCAAGAGCTGGAGCCAGGTGTGGAACGTGACCAGGTACGAGCCGGACCCCGTCGTGGCCGGGACGTACGCCCTCGGCGGGCTCGCCTCGTACGGCGGTTACCTCTACTGGGGGACGATGCACATACCGCTGAAGAGCACCCAGGCGCACAAGAAGCGCTACGAGCCGGAGCGTACGCAGGCAAGCCCCGTCGCGGTGCGGAACACGCAGCGCACGGCGAGCATCTTCCGGGCCGGCAACGTCGACTCCGCCTGCGCCTGCAAGGGCAAGGGCAAGGGCAAGGCGTCGGTCGAGCTTCTGTACGGCGAGTCGAAACTGCCGGCATTCGATCCGAAGGCCAACGGCGGGGCGGGCGGGTGGCGGCTGACCCCGACCGGGTACACGCCCAAGTTCGGCGCGGCGGGATTCGGTAACGGCTACAACAACTACATCTGGAAGATGGTGGTGGCCGGCGGCTCGCTGTACATCGGCACCATGGACTGGAGCTACCTGGCCAGGACGTCGCGCAGCGAGGTCAAAGCCACGCTCGGCGCCGCCGACGCCTCGTCGTACGGCGCGGACCTGTGGGCGTTCGACAACCCGAACGGGCCTGCCAAGCCCGTGGACACCACCGGGCTCGGCAACTACCTCAACTACGGGATCCGCACCATGGTGGCCGACGATTCGGCCCTCTACCTCGGCATGGCGAACCCGATGAACCTGCGGACCGACAAGGAGGATGATGTCCCGGAGGGCGGTTGGGAGCTGATCCGGCTGTCCCTGGCCGCCGCCAACCGCTCCACCGCCGGAACGGGGCGACCGGCCCCGCCCGGAGGTGCCTGCGGAAAGTGACGAGCCCGTTCGGGGCGTGGCCGGTCGGTGCGGAGCGCCGACCGGCCACCGCCGCCGACGACGAGCACCGCGAGGGGAGACATCAGATGGACCGGCGAACCACGAGGGCGGCCACCGTCAGGCGTACCGCGTCAACGGTGGCGGTGGCCGCCGCGCTCGTCCTCACCGTGCTGATCGGCTGCGACGTGACACGTCCGCCGCGGCGGGACGCCGCCGTACCGGCCACACCGCACGCGACCGCGCCGACCGCGTCCGGCCCCCGAAGCCCGGTCGCCACGGGATCGTCCGCCCACAGCATCACGGTGGCCGGCAGGAAGCGCACGTTCCGGCTGTACCGGCCGGCCAGGCTGCCGCTGTCCGCGCCGGTACCGCTGGTGGTGATGCTGCACGGCGCCCTTGGCAACGGTCGCCAGGCGGAGACGGCGTACGGATGGGACGCCGTGGCGGACCGTGAGGGGTTCGTGGTCGCGTACCCGGACGGGCTCCACCGGTCCTGGGCGGTGAGCGCCCACTGCTGCGGGCGGCCGGCCCGTGACGGCGTCGACGACACGGCGTTCATCGTCGCCACGGTGGCCGACGTCTCCGCCAAGGCGCCGATCGACCCGAACCGGACCTATGCCGCCGGGATATCCAACGGCGGGATGCTCGCCTACCGGTTGGCCTGCGAAACCACCACGTTCGCCGCGATCGGGGTGGTGGCGGGAAAGCTGCTCGGGTCCTGCCCGTCGCCGGCACCGATCTCCCTGATCCACGTCCATGGCACAGCCGACGACGTGGTCCCGTACGACGGCCGGCCGGGGAAGCTGGACAACGGCGGGGTCGGTGCGCGTCCCGTCAAGATCGACGGCGGACCCGTCGCCGACCAGATCGCCCGGTGGCGCGAGATCGCGCGGTGCGCCGCGCCGGAGGTGCGTACCGCCGGAGCCGTCACCACGTCGACCGCCCGCTGTCCGGACGGGCGCGACGTCGAGCTGATCACCATCGCCGACGCGGGGCACCAGTGGCCGGGCGCGTCGCCGGCGGCGGTGGAGCGCCTGCTCGGGCTGGACCCGCCGTCAACGGCGCTGGCCGCCACCGAGTCGATCTGGCGCTTCTTCGCGAACCACCCGCGCAACAGCTGAGCCGGAGCCGCGGCTGCCATTACCCGCGGCGCCGACGCGCGAGAGAGACGGTGAGGTCGGCGGCGACCTCGACGGTCTCGGGAAGGACCTGCATGCTCCGGCGGTACGCCTGCTCTCGCGCGGAGGGCGGCAGTTCGAGATAGGCCGAGACGGTCGACAGCAGGCCGACGTAGTCGCGGGTGCTCATCGTCATGCGCCGCTCGATCACGGACTGCCGAACGTCGGCGAACCACTCGGACCGTTGGAGCTCCGTACCCGGCCACTGCATGTGATGTCCCGGAGGCGTCCCGTCCGGAGACGGCACCTCGTCGCTCTCCGACGACGACCCGGTCCCCGTCGGATCTCGGAGAGCAGCCCGGTGTCCCAGCCCCGGTGGCCTATGGTGAGAGGCCGGAGGGGCCGCCGTCGTCGTCGCCTGTCGGGGCGAGGCGGACGTCCCGCTGAACCGGCAGGAGCCTTCACGTTGTTCGGCACGAAAGGTGGACCGATGACCGGGAAGACGTACGCCGAAACGTTCGCCGTGCCGAGCGGGAACGTACGCGACGTCGACAACCGCTGAGATGGACTGGGCCGGATGGGCGCTGTTCGGTTTGGTCGCCACCGTGGCGCTCACCGCAGCGCTGATCGCCGCCCAGCTGGGCGGCCTCACCCGGCTCGACCTTCCCCTGGTGCTCGGGACCCTCGTCACCGAGGATCCCGACCGGGCCCGGATCGTCGGGTTCTTCATCCATCTCTGCGCCGGCCAGGGCTTCGCCCTCGGTTACGCGGCCGCGTTCACCCTGCTGCACCGCGCCACCTGGTGGATCGGGGCGCTGTTCGGGATGCTCCACGTCGGGATCGCGCTGACGGTGCTCCTGCCGCTGCTTCCGGGTGTCCACCCGCGGATGGCCTCGCAGCGGGCGGGCCCGGCCAGCACCGCCGTGCTGGAGCCGCCCGGCCTGTTCGCCCTCAACTACGGGATCCAGACTCCCGCCGTCGCAGCCGTCGTCCACGTCATGTACGGCGCCGTCCTCGGACTGCTCCTCAAGGCCGCTTGACCCACGGCCCGCGACCGTCTCCACCGCCGCGCTCACCGGGGCCCCCCGCGACGTGTCGGGACGCGGTCCCATGACCGACGGGCCGGACGCCACACGCCCCCGGTCCCCGACGCCGATCAGCGACTACGGGCTGCTGGGCGATACCCGCACCGCCGCCCTCGTGGCCGGTGACGGCGGGATCGACTGGCTCTGCGTGCCCCGCTTCGACGGCGAACCCCTGTTCGGCCGGCTGGTCGGGGGCCCGGACGCGGGAACGTTCCGGGTCGGCCCGGCGCGGCCGGCGCCGGTCGTCGAACGACGCTACCGACAGCACACCGCCACACTGACGACGACCTGGGCGGTAGGCGCCAGCCGCCTCACCCTCACCGAGGCCATGGTGGCCGAGATCAGCGGCCGCCTGCTGCCCGCGACGCTGATCGTGCGGCGGCTGTCGGCCGAGGTGGGAGCGGTCGACGCCGTCGTCGAGTTCGACCCCCGCCTCGGCGCACGACACCGCCGCCCCCGGGTCCACCACCGGCGCCAGGCCCTGGTGTGTGGGTGGGGGTCGCTCGCGGTCTCGCTGGGCAGCGCGCCCGAACTCGCCATCGAGCCGGGCCGGCCCACCAGGATCACGATCAGGCCAGGCCAGGCGGTCACCCTCGTGCTGGCCGTGGCCCATCGCGAACCGCTGATCCACGTCGAGCCGGCGGCAGCCTGGGAACTACTCCTCGAGGACGAGCAGCGGTGGCGGACCTGGACCGCCGAGATCGACGAGTCGCTGCCCTTCCGGGAGCACGTCGTACGAAGCCTGCTGACCCTACGGCTGTTGACCTACTCGCCCTCGCAGGCCCCGGTGGCCGCACCCACGACGTCACTGCCCGAGGATCCGGGCGGCATACGGAACTGGGACTACCGCTACGTCTGGCCCCGGGACGCCAGCATCGGCGTCAGTGCCTTTCTCAGCGTCGGGAAACCGGACGAGGCCCACGGCTTTCTCGCGTGGCTGTTGCACGCCAGCCGGCTGGAGCGGCCACGCCTGCCGGCGCTGCTCACCCTCCACGGCCGCCACGTACCGGCGGAACGTGCCCTGCCCGGCTGGCCCGGCTACCTCGACAGCGCCCCGGTGCGGGTCGGCAACGGCGCCGCCGGCCAACACCAGCTCGACGGCTACGGCTGGGTGATCGACGCCGCCTGGGCGTTCGCGCAGGCGGGGCACCGCCTGTACCCGGAGACGTGGCGGGCGGTGCGCGGCTTCGCCGACGTGGTCGCCCGTCGCTGGCGGGAGCCCGACGCCGGAATCTGGGAGGTCCGGGCGCCCGCTCAGCACGTACATTCCAAGCTCATGGGCTGGCTCGCCCTGGACCGGGCCCTGCGCATCGCCGACACGCACCCCCTGTCGGATCGCCAACGCCGACGCTGGCGGGAGGCCCGAGATGCCATCGCCGCCGAGGTCCGGACGCGCGGCTTCGACCCGACGGCGGGCAGCTACGTCCGCTGCTACGGCTCCCAGGACCTCGACGCGGCCCTGCTCGTCCTGCCGCTGCTGGGCATGGACAGCGTCGGGTCGTCCCGGGTGCACGGCACCATCGACGCCGTTCGGGACAGGCTCTCTGCCGGCGGCCCACTCCTCTACCGCTACCCCCCGGGACGGGACGGCTTCCCCGGCACCGAGGGGGCGTTCCTGCCCTGCTCGTTCTGGCTCGTCCAAGCCCTCGCCCGCACCGGACGCCGCGGCGAGGCGGTCGAGGTGTTCCAGACCATGCTCGGCCACGCCAGCCCGCTCGGCCTCTACGCCGAGGAACTGGACCCCGCGACCGGCGCCCACCTCGGCAACTACCCCCAGACGCTGACCCACGCCGCGCTCGTCCAGGCCGCACTCGCGATTCGGGACGCCCCCGCAGCCGATCCTGGATCCGCGTGACTGCCGGAAAAGGCGCCGCGCCCGCCGGGGCACGGCGCCGGGTTCCGATGCGTGTGGCGCGACGGATCAGGGGATGAGCGCGTGCAGGGGCACACTCGGGTCGGCGAGCCGGGCCAGGTCCACCTCCCGGCCGGCCCAGCCGGCGCGCACCAGGGCCTGGATGTCGTTCTGCACATCCCAGACGTTCACGTTCATGCCGGCGAGCACCCGGCCGGCCGACACCCAGAACGCGAGGAACTGCGGGGGTGCGCCGTCGCGGATGGTCGCGTCGCCGCGGAAGACCACGTGGTCGTAGCCGCCCGGTTCGACCCAGCCCGCGTACTCCATGCCCAGGTCGTACTGGTCGGTGAAGAAGTACGGGACCCGGTCGTAGGTCACGGGTTCGCCGAGCATGGCACGGGCGGCGGCCTTGCCACCGTTGAGGGCGTTGGACCAGTGCTCGACCCGGATCCGCTTGCCGAGCAGCGGGTGGGCGAGCGCGGCGACGCCCTCGCCGTCGGCCCGGAAGCCACGCACCCCGACGTCGAAGCGGAACGTGACGCCGTGCGCGCGGTGCAGGGCGGCGAACAGGGCGGCGACGTCGTCGCCGAGGATCCGGCGCAGCGGCGCCCGATCCACCTCCACCACGGTCACGTCCGCGCCGTGGTGACGGGCGGCAGCCGCGGCTTCCAGGCCGATCCATCCTGCGCCGACCACCACCACCCGCCGCGCCGTGGGCAGGTCGGCGAGCAGCGCGTCGGCGTCGGGCAGGGTGCGCAGGTACCGCACTCCGGGTAGGTCGGCGCCGGGCACGTCGAGGCGGCGTACCCGCGACCCGGTGGCCAGCAGCAGCTTGTCGTAGTGCACCGGGTCCCGGCCGGACAGCAGGACGGTGTGGGCGGCCCGGTCGAGCCCGGTGGCTCGTACCCCGAGCAGCAACTCCACCCCGAAGGTGTCGTACCAGTCGGGCTCGTGCACGTACGCCTTGTCCCGCGGGTCGGCGCCGAGCAGGTAGCCCTTGGACAGCGGCGGTCGCTCGTACGGCCGCTCGGTGTCCTCGCCGATGAGCAGGATCCGGCCGGCGAACCCGGCGGTACGCAGCTCCTCGGCGGCTTTCGCGCCGGCCAGCGATGCCCCGACGATGACGTGGACGGGCGAGTCAACCACGGTGAACTCCTCAGCAGACAGCGGTCAGCCGGCGCGCAGGCCGGCCAGGGCGAAGAACTCCGCGCGTGAGCGCGGATCGTCGCGCAGCGTGCCCAGCAGGCTGGACGTGACGGTGGTGGCACCCACCGCCCGCACGCCGCGCAGGGTCATGCACAGGTGCTCGGCCTCGACGACCACCCCGACACCCTTCGGTTTCAGGTGTTCGGTGAGCCATTCCGCGATCTGCTTGGTCAGCCTCTCCTGCACCTGGGCGCCGTGCGCGAACAGCTCCACCACCCGGGCGAGCTTCGACAGGCCCAGGATCCGCGCGCCGGGCAGGTAGCCGACGTGCGCGACGCCGACGAACGGCAGCAGGTGGTGCTCGCACACCGACCGGATCGGAATGGACCGCGCCACGACCAGCTCGTCGTAGTCCTCGTCGTTGTCGAACGTGGTCAGCGCGAACTCGCGTGGGGTCAGCAGCTCCGCGTACGCGCGGGCCATCCGCCCGGGCGTGGCGGCCAGCCCGTCGCGGTCCAGGTCGACTCCGAGAGCGGTCAGGAACTCCGCCGCCGCTCGCTCCGCGGCGGCCAGGTCACGCGCGGGCCGCTGCCGGGCCACCCGCATCGGGGTCATCGTCATGTCAGCTGCCACCCACGCCCGACGCCGCCAGCAGCACCGGCTGCTTCACCTGTTCGCACGGGCGCATGGCCCACCCCCAGCATTTTCACCAACGGACGCTACAGATAATGCTCATCCTGCACCCCGCGCCGACGAATTTCAACAGCAGGAGCTGGTGATAACGTCGGGTTGTGACTGTGGACGACCCGTGGACCGGCGTGAGCGCCCTGGTCGACCCGTCCCGGCGAGCCCTCTACGACTACGTGCGCCGCGCCGGCCACCCGGTCAGCCGGGAAGAGGCCGGCGACGCCACCGGCATGTCCCGGGGCCTGGCCGCGTTCCACCTCGACAAGCTCGTCGGCGCCAGCCTGCTCCGAGCCACGTACCAGTCACCCCCCGGCCAACTCCGCGGCCGGGGCCGCTCGCCGAAGGTCTACGAACCCGCCGGCGAGGGGATCGCGGTGACCATCCCCGAACGCCGCTACCAGCTCATCGCGGAGATCCTCGCCGCCGCCGTCGACGACGATCCCGCCCACGCGGGCCGAGCGGCCGGCCAGCATGCCCACGAACGCGGACGAGCCCTCGGCACCGCACTCGCCGCCGACGGGACCGACCTCACCACGGCACTGACCCACCTCGGTTTCGAACCCCACCCCACCGCCGACCGGATCCTGTTGCACAACTGCCCGTTCCACGCCCTGGCCGCCCGCCACACCGCCCTCGTGTGCGGGCTCAACCACGCCTTCCTCACCGGCCTGCTCCACGGGCTGGGCGCCACCGACCGGCGCGCCCTCCTCGCACCCCGCCCCGGCCGCTGCTGCGTCGAACTCCCCTCCGGGCGGCCCTGAGGCAGCACCTCGCCGCGGCCGTCGCCGCCGGGGGGCGGCCGCCACGTCTTGATCGACTCAATGTCGGCGACACAGGGGTGTCCGAGCCCTCCGGATGCCGCCATGTCGGCGACATGGCGGCCTCGACTCCGTCGCGTTGTGCGGTCGGGCGGCAGCGGGTGCCGCCCGACCCGCTGGTCTAGTTGTTGCCCTGGTCGTGCGGGACGGTGACGGTGACGGTGCAGCCGACCGGACGGCCGACCTCGTCGTGACCGGCGTACGTGAGGTGGTAGACCCGGTCCCCGCCGTCGCCGGCCCGCTCCGCCCTCAGTTCGCCGCTGGTGTCCGGCGCGCCCGTGGCGAAGCCGCTGACGTCCGCGGGGTCGCCGCCGGTCACGCCGGTCAGGGCGAACGCGTTCGGGCCGAGCACGCCGTCGCGCAGGTCCACCGTCACGGCGACGTCGACCAGTTCGTGGTTCGGCGGCCACAGGACGGGTCGGTCCACCGCGCAGTCGAGCTGCCGTACGGGCACGGGGTCGGCCAGGGTCGCGGTGGCGTGCCCGATGGTCGCGGTGAGCCGGCCGCCGGCCTCGTAGTACATGTGCGCGGTCCGGCCGTCGAAGTAGAACGTCGGCGCGGCCGACCGGCCGAGGTCGGGTGCGCCGGCCATCGAGTCGTGCACGATGCCGAGGTGGATCTCCTGGTCGAAGTCCTCGCCGACGTCCACCGCGTGCATGTTGCCGTCGGCGGCGTGGAAGATCACCAGGTTGCGGTCGTTCCAGCGCAGGAAGAACGGCCCTGAGGCGTTCGGGCCTTCGCCGCCCTGGGGGGTGACGATCGGTTCGGGTTGCATGGCCCAGGTCCGGGCGTCGTTGGAGACCGCCCAGCGGATGCGCCGCGACACCGGGCCGGTCGGTCCGGGCAGCGCCGCGGTGGGGTTGTCCATGAAGAGCATCAGGTACCGGGTGCCCAGGCGCGGCACGGACTGCTCGAACACCCGGGCGTAGGAGGTCTCGCCGCCGGTCGTCTCGTTCCGGCTCACCGCGGTGCCGCCGTAGCTGAAGTGGATGCCGTCGTCGGAGGTGGCGTAGCGGGTGATGGAGTTCTCGCCGTGGAAGTAGAGGAACAGCTTGCGCTCGCCCTCGATCCACACCGCGTGCGGTGAGGAGACGTGGCTGACCGTGGAGTAGTGCGGCAGCCAGGTGTTGCTGATCAGCGGGTTGGCGTCGTACTCGGTCCACGGGCCGTCGAGCGAGTCGGAGTAGGCCAGGGCGATCCCGCCGGGCCGCTCGTGGGGGGCGTAGTACAGGTAGTAGGTACCGAGCGGGTCGGAGAAGTAGTCGGCGGCCCGGATGACACTCGGGAAGATGAACTCGTTGGTCGGTAGTCAAGGGTGCTCTTGTCGAACGCGGTGCCCGCGTAGGTGAACCGGGGAAAGTCGAGGCCCGGCTCCGCGGCGGCCGGGGCGGCGCCGGCGGTCGCCAGGACAGCGCGTCGGGATGATGCGGCGGGTGGTCTCGTCATGCGTCTTCCTTTTCGATCGGGTCGCTCGGACGCTGGGCCGCCCCGACGGACGGTTGCCGGACGCGCGGCCCGGCCAGGCGGCGGCACGGGAGGGGTCGCCCTCCCGCCCGCGGTGCGCGGCAGGGCGGCACCGAGCACACGAGGTAACTTTCAGTAACGACAAAGGGGTCCCGACCGGCCGGCGATCCGTCCGGTCGCGGCGCTAATGCGTATTAGCACCGATGTTTCTCGAATGTTGCGCGCGCGGGAGGGCCACTGTCAAGAGGCCCGGCCGCCTCTCCCCCGACACCGGGCGCAGCTCCGGCGGCCAGCGGCCCGGATCGGCCGAGCAAGCTCTGCCGGTTCGGGCTAATGCGCATTACTCCAGGGAGTTCATCTCGTCGAAATCTCCGTTCACCCTCTTGACACAGGTCGGTCGACGCGCCAGGCTCCTTCCCAACGCCGAGCGCTAATACGCATTAGCCGCACCGGAAGGACCCCCCGTGGCCGCTCCCCCCAAACGCGTCACTCAACGTGACATCGCGCGGTTGGCTGGTGTCAGTCAGGCGACCGTGTCCCTGGTGCTCAACAACCGGGCCGACGCCGACATCCGCATCGCGCCGGAGACCCGCGACCGGGTGCTGCGGGTCATCGCCGAGACCGGGTACGTCGCCGACCCCGTGGCCCGCCGACTCGCCTCGCGGTTCAACCGGATCATCGGCGTCTTCACCTACGAGCCCGCCTTCCCCAGCGGCAGCCGGGACTTCTTCCACCCGTTCCTGCTCGGCATCGAGGAGTACGCCGAGCGGGTCGGCTGCGACCTGCTGCTGTTCACCAGCGCACCGGTGGTCGACGGTCGGCGACGCATCTTCCACCACGACAACCGGCTGCGCCTGGCCGACGGGTGCATCCTGCTCGGGCGCGAGATCGACAGCACGGAACTCCAGCGGCTCAACCGCGACGGATACCCGTACGTCGCCGTCGGCCGCCGCGACGACGCCGGCGGGCCGGTGCCCTACGTCGGCGCCGACTACGCGGCGGCGGTGACCCGGCTCGTCGAGCTGGCGCTGCGGCGCGGTCACCGGCGCCTGGCCTACGTGGGCATGGGCATGACCGCCGAGTCCTCGGCGGACCGCCGCGACGGGTACCTGGCCGCCGCGGCGCCCGCGGAGAGCGCCCGCCAGCTGGCCATGGCCGCCGGGGACGCCGACACGAGCCTCGACGAACTGCTGGCCGACGGGACCACCGTCGCCTTCGTGGAGGACTTCGCCACGGCGGTGGCGCTGGAGTCGGCCGCCCGCCGGCGCGGGCTGAGGGTGCCGGGGGACCTGTCGATCCTGACCCTCGGCGACCCGACGGTCCCGGTCCCGACCGAGATGGCGTTCACCGGGTTCCGCATCCCCCGGGAGGAGATGGGCCGGCAGGCGGCCGAGGTGCTGACCGGGGTCATCGACGGCAGCGTGGGCGGCCTCCAGCAGCGACTTCTCCCCTGCGAACTCGTCGAGGGCGACACCCTCGGCACCCCTGATCCGGCGGTCGACCGCCGCTGAGCGGACGGCCGCGCAACTGGAAGGAAGCAAGTGGTACTTATGCGTGCGGATGTCCTCGTCGTCGGGGGCGGACTGGGTGGCGTCGCCGCGGCACTGGCCGCGGCCCGGGCCGGCCGGTCCGTCATCCTGACCGAGGAGTTCGACTGGCTCGGCGGGCAGCTCACCAGCCAGGCCGTCCCGCCGGACGAGCACTCCTGGATCGAGCAGTTCGGCGCCACCGCCAGCTACCGGGCCCTGCGCAACGGCATCCGTGACTACTACCGTCGCCACTACCCGCTGACCGAACGCACCCGGGCCTGGACCGACCTCAACCCGGGCGCGGGCTGGGTGAGCCGGCTCTGCCACGAGCCCCGGGTGGCCGTGGCCGTCCTCGAGGAGATGCTCGCCCCGTACCGGGGATCGGGGCGGCTGCGGGTGCTGCAGCCGTACCGGCCGGTCTCCGCCGAGACCGACGGGGACCGGGTGACCGGTGTCACCCTGGCGCACCGGGACCGGGACGAGCGGATCGAGGTGGTCGCGCCGTACGTCCTGGACGCCACCGAGACCGGTGAGCTGCTGCCGCTGACCGGCACCGAGTACGTCACCGGGTTCGAGTCGCAGGGCGAGACCGGTGAGCCGAGCGCACCGGCCGAGGCGCAGCCGCTGAACATGCAGGCCGTGTCGGTCTGCTTCGCGATCGACCACGTCGACGGCGACCACACCATCGACCGCCCCGCCGGGTACGACTTCTGGCGCGACTACAAGCCGGACTTCTGGGGTGACCGGCTGCTGTCCTGGCGGTCGCCGCACCCGCGCACGTTGGAGATCGTCGACCGCAGCTTCACCCCGAACCCCGACGACGACCCGTTGAGCGTCAACGCCGACCAGCGCCTCAACCCCGGTGACGGCAACCTGTGGACGTTCCGGCGGATCGCCGCGCGGCGCAACTTCACCGACGGGGCGTACGGCAGCGACATCACGCTGGTCAACTGGCCGATGATCGACTACTTCGAGGGTCCGGTGATCGACGTGCCGAACGCGTCGTGGCACCTGGCCAAGGCCCGCGAGCTGTCGTACTCGGTGCTCTACTGGATGCAGACGGAGGCGCCCCGGCCGGACGGCGGCACCGGCTTCCCCGGCCTGCGACTGCGCGGCGACGTGACCGGCAGCCGGGACGGCCTGGCGCAGGCGCCCTACATCCGGGAGTCCCGCCGCATCCGGGCCGAATACACGGTGGTGGAGCAGGACCTCTCCCTCGCGGTGCGGGGCGAGCACGGCGCGGTGTCCTACCCCGACTCGATCGGCGTGGGAATGTACCGCATCGACCTGCACCCGTCCACCGGCGGCGACAACTACATCGACGTCGGCTCCTGCCCGTTCGAGATCCCGCTCGGTGCGCTGATCCCCCAGCGGGTGGAAAACCTGCTGCCGGCCGGCAAGAATATCGGCACCACGCACATCACCAACGGCAGCTACCGGCTGCACCCCGTCGAGTGGAACGTCGGCGAGGTCGCCGGCCTGCTCGCCGACTTCTGTCTGGCGCGGGGCGAGTCCCCGCGCGCGGTCCGCGGCACCCCCCGCCTGCTGGCCGAGTTCACTGACCGCGTCTCGGCCGCCGGCGTGGAATGCCGCTGGCCGCAGATCGCGGGCTACTGAAACCCCCGTGAGGAGAAGATAGTGAAACCAGGAAAGGGTCTGGGCGTTGTCGCCGCGGCGCTGGCCGGCGTCCTCGCGCTGTCCGCCTGCGGCGGCGGCGAGGCGAAGGACAAGGGCCCGGCCAGTCTGCGGATGACCATCTGGTCGGCCAACGAGGCGCACCTGAAGCTGTTCAACGAGATCGCCGACGAGTACCGCAAGAGCCACCCGGACGTCGCCGAGATCAAGTTCGACCCCATCCCGTTCGAGAACTACACCACCACCCTGACCACCCAGATCGCCGGTGGGAACGCACCCGACCTGGCGTGGGTGATGGAGAACTCGGCACCGGACTTCGTCGCCTCGGGCGCGCTGCTGCCCCTCGACGACACGCTCAAGAAGGCCGACGGCTACCAGTACGACAACCTCTCCCCCGCCACCCTCAAGCTCTGGCAGAACGACGGCAAGCTGTACGCGTACCCGTTCTCCACCTCGCCGTTCGGCGTGTTCGTCAACACCGACCTGCTCAAGAAGTCCGGGCAGAAGACCCCGGCCGAGCTGATCGCGGCCGGACAGTGGAACTGGGAGAACGCGCTGGCGACCGCCGGCGCCACGCAGCAGGCCACCGGCAAGGCCGGCCTGGTGATCCGGGACTTCGACTACCGGACCTGGGACAACCTGGCGAGCTTCTGGACGGGCTGGGGCGCCCAGGCCTGGAGCGCGGACGGCAAGAGCTGCGGCTTCGCCAGCCCGGAGATGGTCGAGGCGATGACCACGCTGCACAAGGCCATCTTCACCATGAAGGCGCTGCCCGGCCCGGGCACGACCGCCGACTTCTTCGCCGGTGACGCCGCCATGACGATCACCCAGATCTCCCGCGCCTCGCTGCTGAAGGACGACGGCTTCGCCTGGGACCTGGTCCCCCTGCCGGCGGGCCCGAAGGGACCGTACGCGGTGGTCGGTCAGGCCGGCCTCGGGGTGATGAAGAAGAGCCCGCACGCCGACGTCGCCGCCGACTTCCTCGCGTTCTTCACCAACCCCACCAACTCCGCCAAGCTCGCCCAGTTCTTCCCGCCGCCGCGCCAGTCGCTGCTGACCGCGGAGAACCTCGCCAAGACGAACCCGAGGCTCAAGCCGGAACAGCTGCAGAAGGTCGTCATCGAGGGCATCACCAACGGTGTCGTCAAGCCCAGCCACGTGGGACAGGCCGAGCTGAGCCAGCAGGTTCGCGCTGGGCTCGACCCGCTGTGGAAGCCGGACGCGGACGTCAAGGCCGTCCTGGACGGGGTCTGCGCCAAGATCCAACCGCTGCTGGCGAAGTAGGCAACCGATCATGACCCGTACGGACACCAGGGTGGGCCCGGTCGAGGCCCGGCCCGCCCTGGTCCCGGCGCGGCGATTCTGGACCAGCCGCCGCCGTGACCAGCTCACCGGTTACCTCTTCATCACCCCGCAACTGCTCGGCAGTGTCGTGTTCGTGATCCTGCCGCTGATCCTCGTGGTCTGGTACAGCCTGCACGAGTGGAACGTACTGGCCGGGACCTTCGACTTCGTCGGCACGGACAACTACCGGGCGCTCGCCGAGGATCCCAACCTCGGCGCGGTGCTGCGGGCCACCGGGCTGTTCTCCATCGGGCTGGTGGTGTTGAATCTCGGGCTGGCGTTGCTGCTGGCCGTCCTGCTCAACCAGAAGCTGCGGGGCACCATCCTGTTCCGCACCCTCTTCTTCTCCCCCGTGGTGGTCTCGTTGGTGGCCTGGACCATCGTGTGGGGCTTCCTGTTGCAGGACAACGGCGGAGTGAACGGCCTGCTCGACACGATGGGCGTGGACGGGCCGAACTGGCTGCGCGGCGAGGGCACGGCGACGCTGTCGGTGATCGTCGTGCAGGCGTTCAAGAACGTCGGCCTGAACATGGTGCTGTTCCTGGCTGCCCTGCAGGGCGTGCCGGCGAATCTGTACGAGGCCGCGGAGATGGACGGGGCGAGCCGGATGCGCCAGTTCGGGCTGATCACCGTACCGCTGATCAGCCCGACCATCCTGCTCACGTCGATCATCACCGTGGTCGGGTCGTTGCAGGTCTTCGCGCAGATCGCGGTGCTGACCCAGGGCGGGCCCGGCACCTCGACGACCGTGCTCGTCTACTACCTCTACCAGCAGGCGTTCCAGTTCCACCACTTCGGCTACGGCGCCACCCTGTCGATCGTGCTGTTCGTCATCGTGCTCGCGCTCACCGTGCTGCAGTGGCAGATGCGCAAGAGATGGGTCTTCCATGAATCGTGACCTGTCGCAACGGACCAAGCTGGCGCTCTACGGGGTGCTGCTGGTCCTGGCGATCCCGTTCGTGTTCCCGACCTGGTGGATGGTCACCTCGTCGCTGAAGCCCGTGGCGGACATCTTCGCCTTCCCACCGCAGCTGTTGCCGGTCGACCCGCGACTCGACGCCTACCGCCGGGTGTTCGAGTTGCAGCCCTTCGGTCAGCAGTACGTCAACAGCCTCTACATCGCGCTGGTGGTCACCGTGGGCACCCTGGCCGTGTCGGCGCTGGCCGGGTACGCCTTCGCGCGGATCCGGTTCCGCGGCCAGAACCTGCTGTTCCTCGTCGTCCTCGCGGGCCTGCTCATCCCCAGCGAGGTGACGATCGTGCCGCTGTTCCAGATGTTCTTCAAGCTCGGGCTGATCGACACCCACTGGCCGCTGATCCTGGTGCCGATCTTCGGGGCGCCGAGCGTGCTGGCGACGTTCATCATGCGGCAGTTCTTCATCAGCCTCCCCAACGAACTGGAGGAGGCGGCCCGGGTCGACGGGCTGGGCCGCTTCGCCACCTTCTGGCGGGTCGCCCTGCCGCTGTCGCGGCCCGCGCTGGGCGCGGTGGCCATCTTCACCTTCCTGCACAGCTGGAACCTGTACCTGGAGCCGATCGTGTTCCTCTCCTCGCCGGAGAAGTTCACCCTGCCGCAGGCGCTCACCCAGTTCGTCGACGCGTACGGCGGCCCGATGTGGGACGTCCAGCTCGCGGCGGCGTCGATGACCGCGCTGCCGGTGCTGGTGGTGTTCGTCATCGCCCAGAAGCAGTTCGTCGAGGGCCTGGCGCACACCGGCCTCAAGGGATGACGGCATCGGTCGGCGTCGACGTCGGCGGCACCAGGACGGCGGCGGCGCCGGTCGACCCGGACGGGAAGGTGCGGCAACGCCGGGAGGTGCCCACCCCCGCCCGGTCCGGGCCCGGCTGGCCGCCGACCTGCTCGGCGCGGCCGGCGCCGGGCCGGTCGGGGTGGGCACCGCCGGCGCGGTCGACCCGGCGGCGGGCGGCATCCGGTACGCCACCGACAGCCTGCCCGGCTGGGCCGGCACCACGGTCGCCGACGCGCTGGCCGCACCGGAGCCCTCCCGGCCGCCCTGGTTACTCCCACTGGGCCCCGGTGAAGGAGGACACCTGCCCGTAGGTACTGGGCGGTCCCGTCGCACACCGTTCCGGCGGAGCCGACGATGCCGCCCCAACGCCGGCACCTCGGCGAGCGACGGCCACCTCGGCACCCCCAGAGCCCCTGGTGGCGGAAGCGCCAACGGCGGATCGTCGCCCCAGGCGGTGCCGCCGACACCAGCGCGCCGGTGGCGTGGCGGACGTCGCCGCGACACCGGCGCCCCGGCCTGGTGCCGGGTCCGGGGATCAGTGCCGGCCGGTGCAGCCCTGCGTGCCCCAACCGAATGCCAGGTAGATCTGGCAGGCCTGCCCCCAGTAGGTGTACTGGATCATGAGGCTGTACGAGCCCTCCGGCGAGGGCGTGCCGGTGTGGTAGATGACCAGCGGCGTGGTGCTCGTACGGGTCGCGTACCCCTCGATCGAGGCGGCGTACCGGCTGCTGGCCGTGCCCTTCGCCTGCGCCCAGGCGGCGTGGCAGGCCTCCGAGTAGCGCAGGTTGACCTCGTAGCCGACCCAGATCGTGTCGATGGTCCTGGCATCGGCGCCGCAGCCCTGCAGGGCCGGGTCCTGGCCGGTGCAGGTGGAGCTGTAGCACCGGGCCCAGGAGGGGCTGGCGGTGCCGGCGACGCCGCCGGCGATCAGGAGCAGGAGCACGAGGGCGCAGCGGATCACGCGGGTCATGGTCAGGGTCCTTTCACTCGGTGGATCAGGGCAGGGGTGGCAGGAAGGCCAGCGTGGTGGTGAGCGCGGTGGCGTACAGCCCGGCGCCGGCGGTCGTGGGGTGGAAGGACTGGGCGGAGGGCGCGAGGCCGGGTTCGTCGCCAGGGGTCTTGTCCATGACGATCCGGTGGATGCTCTCCGGGTCGCCGCAGAGCGCCTTGCCGGCGAACTCGTCCGTCGGATCGGAGAACCAGATCCGCGGCTGGTCGGGCTGGGCCCGCTGCACCGCCTCGCCGAGGTGGATGTTCAACAGCAGGCCGGCGTAGTTGAGCCAGGCGGCCTCGTACGGGTCGATCACCGGGTACAGGCAGCCACCAAGGTTGTCCAGCAGCTGCGGATAGCCCATCAGCACGATCCTGGCGTTCGGGGCCTTCTCGGCGATCTTCTCGAGCACCCGGACGACGTCGTCCTCGACGGGGCCGGTGATCCGCCGCTCGGTGGCCACCGCGACGGTCTCGCTGTCGCCGTCGAGCTTCGCGTCGGGGCAGGAGTAGAGGCCGGCCTTGTAGAGGCACTCCTTGACGATGTCGCCGAACCTGGCGTCGTTGCCGCCGATCGAGAGGGTGACCAGGGTGGTGTCCTCGTCCAGGAACCCCCGGTCGAGCTGGGAGACCTCCCCGTACTGCCCCTGGCCGCCGGCGGTGCCGGGCAGCAGGTTGACCGTCCTCGCGCCCGAGCAGGCGAGCAGGTGGTGGTCGAGCTGGGCGTCCCAGCTGTCGGCGCGGGCACCCACGGACCGGCTGGTGTCGTCGGGGAGGACGGCCTGACGGGACCAGGCGAGCCGGGACCGGTGGCAGGCGTTGCGGATGGCGGAGTCGCCGCCGTTGTTGTCGCTCTCCGGGTAGTAGTCCACACCGCCGGCCGCGGAGGCGCCCTCGCCGGAGGCGTACGAGTCGCCGAGCGACACCACGACGTTGCGTGGCTTCGCCGGCAGGGGCTGGATCGCGACGGCGTCGAAGGCGACGTCCTCGCTGCCGTCGCCGTCGTTGGTGTGGGTGCTGAGCCGGACCTGCGGCGTCCCGGCGAACGGGAGGGCGCCGAGCGACACCCAGCGGTGCTGCATGGTGCGTTGCAGGACGACCCGGCTTCTGGTCCCGTTGCCGAGCTCGATGTCGTAGCGGGCCTGCTGGGTGTGGGCGCCGTGGTCGGGCAGGTGCACCAGGACCCGGGCCCACCCGTCGACGCGCCGGTTCAGCGTCCAGGTGCCGGTGACCGCCATCCGGTTGCCCTCGTTGTCCGCCATGTCGGGCCGGCGGGTGTGGCCGAACCAGAAGTGCCCGCCGAAACCCCCTCCCACCTGGTGGAAGTCCACCTTCGAGGGGTACGTGCCGTTGGCGTCGCCGGCGAACGCCAGGGAGAACGTGCCCTGACTGGTCCACGGGTGTCCGCATCCCGGGCGGACGCTCGGCACGGAGTCGGGAACGTCGTCGATGATCAGCGCCCCGGCCGGCAGGCCGGTCAGGTCGCACTTCGGCGGGTAGCTGGTGCCGTCCGGCTGCTCGGGATACGTCTCGTCGAAGCGGAGCAGCTCGAACCCGCACTCCCCCGCCGCGCAGTCCTTCCAGCTCGTGGCGGTGTGGAACCAGCAGCGCAGGTCGTAGCGCCCGGCGGTGTCGCGGTGCGCGCAGGGCCCCGCGGGCTCGCCGACGACGTCCGGGGCGCTGGGCTCGAAGACGCTGCCCGGGTGGCAGTCGTTGGTGGCGTCGCAGAACTGGTCCACGGGCGGCTTGACCGTCGCCCGGTTCGCGGTGCTGGTCCACCAGGCGGGCCGGTAGCCGGCGATCAGGGTGTCCGGGGCGACCACCGACTCGATCGGGTGACCGGCCCAGCCGAGGACCTTCTCCTGGTACGGCCACCGCTGCGGCCGGGCCGCGTCGCCGTAGCCGTACTCGAGGAAGGGCAGCCGGTCGGCCGGGTAACGGGGGTTGGCGGGGTTGTTGGCCCAGCCGACGCCCCACGGCTCGCCCGGGGCGCCCTGCGGGTAGAAGCCGGTGTTGTACGCCCAGAGGGCGAAGAACCAGTTCTCGAGGCCGGAGGGATCGCCGTCGTTGACGACCATGCCGGCCTGCCTGGTCTGGTTCCACTTCCCGACGAGGATCTGGAGCCCGGCGGCGATGTTGGTGGTGTAGTCGAGCGCGACGGCCCGCTGCTTCACCGGGTCCAGCAGGACCTCGCCCTCGCGGGCGTGGCCGCTGCGGCGCATCCCGTCGGTGACCTGGGCGACGCCGTATCCGCAGTCGGCGTCGTCCCAGTGGATGTCCCAGTCGTCGGCGTCGTTGTCGTCGTAGATCCGCCGGCCGTAGTAGTTGCCGATGAGGGGGTTGGCGGTGACCCCGGGCAGGGCCACGGGGGACGCCTGCCACAGGTTGCTCTCCTGGGTGAGGATGCCGAGCATCACCTGCGCCGGCACCCGGCCGCCGCCGGCGAGCGCGGGCCGCGGAAACATCCCCTGCGGGGACCAGGCGGGCAGGCCGGAGCGCCTCCAGTCGGCCGGCCGGGTCATCGTCAGGTTCCCGGTCACCGCCTGGTCGGTGGCCCACTCCACCTGCCGGGGGGTGGGCTGGTAGACCTGGGTGCGGGCATCGTTGCGGGGCACCGAGCAGGTCCGGTCGTCGTCGACCGGGTCGGTGGCCGAGGCGCTGGCGACCCCCAGCCGCTGCCCGTCGCCGGCGAGGGCGGGGCTGGTGACGCGGCCGGTCGCGGACGCGCCGGCGGGGGTGACACCGAAGCGTACGGGCCGGGCCGTGGGCACGACGGTGGCGTCGATGCGGATCCGCCGGGGCCCGACCGGGTCGGCGACGGGGGCCCGAGGGTCCGGCTGGTCGGCGCGTACCACGCCGGTGACGGCGAGCTGCCCGGTGGAGGACAGGACCGCGTCCCGTGCGGTGGCCACCGCGCGGATGCTGGCGGGGAGCCGTCCGACGTGGTCGGGCCGGCCGGTGAGGAAGACCCGGCCACCGATCGGGGAGGCCGTGCCGAGCTGACCGAGCCGACCGACGGCGAGGGTGGCCGCGGCCGGGCCGGGGCGCGCCGCCGCGCGGGACAGCCGGATCCGATCGCCGGCCCGGTCGGCGTAGACGACGGCGTCCGGCCCGTCGGCGGCCAGGTGGAACGGCACGTTGGTGGCGCGTACCAGACCGGCGCGCCGCAGGCCCGAACCGGGCCCGGTGGCGGTGAACCGGACCAGGGCCGATCCGTGGGCGGCCACGATGCCGTCGCGGACCGGCACCGCCGAGGTGAGCTCGCCGTCGAGGACGTGCTCGGCGGTGACGCGCGGGCGGGCCGCGTCGACCGTGGCGAGCCGGGTCCGGGCGGGTCCGTCGGCCGGGGCCCGGAACGAGGTGAGCACCGCGGTCTCGCCGGCGCCGCAGCCCGGGCTGAAGTACGCGAGGGTGGACTGGACGGGCAGCTTGGTCACGGCGCCGGTGCGCAGGTCGACCACCGCGGTGAATCCGCCGCGGTCGAACAGGTCGCCGGAGTTGGTGAAGGTGCGGGGCGCGTAGGCCACGACGGCCCGCCGGCCGGAGCCGGTGACGCACATGTTGCCGATCCACTGGTCGGCGTCGAAGCCGGGTTCGGCCAGCGTCGCGACCGTCCGCCAGGCGTACCCGTCGCTCATGCCGGCGGAGAGCACGTGCAGTCCGTTGGCGTCGCCGGTGGTGAGCAGAATCCGGTCGTCGCCGCCGGCCCACCCCTTGGGCAGCAGCCGGTCGCGGTCGGCCGGGGCGATGGCGGGCGGGTCGGGCCGCACCGCCGCCGAGCCGGGCGCGCCGGGCGCCGGCGCGGGCGCGGCGCCGGCGGGTAGGTGGCCCGCGGGTACGGCCACGGCCAGGGCCAGCAGCGAGGCGGCCGGCCCGAGCAGCCTGCGGGTCCTCATCGGGCCACGCACCCCGGGTCGTACCAGCCCTTGTAGACGCCGTCGATGTACAGGTGCGTGCCGCCGCAGACGCTGTGGCCGGGGGTCGCGTCGATCATGTACGTCCAGGTGTTGGGAGCGAGGTGTCCGGCGAAGCCGACGCTCGGGCCGCCCGGGTTCCACGCCGATCCGGAGTAGCCCTGGTTGCCGATGCCCGGGTAGACGGTCAGCCGCATCCAACCGGCCCGGCAGGTACGCGAGTAGCGCAGGGTGATCCGGAAGCTGGCCTTCTGCTCCACCTTGTATTCGCGGCTGAGCAGGTCGTCGACGATGCCGCCGGTGCAGTTGCCCTCGGGGTTCTTGCCGAAGCACCCGGCTCCGTCGCAGTAGGCGGCCTGCGCCGGGGCGGCTGCCGCGACGGACGCGCCGGCGACGGCGACGAGGATGGCGACGACGAGCGCGCTGATTCGTGTTCGCACTGTGGACTCCTTGCGGACGACGGAACGATGAGGGAGAAGCCGAGCCGGACGACCGGCTCGCGTGGTCCTCAGTCTGCGCACCGCGGCGGTTGTCCAGGCCGGTCGGCGATTTATCGCCTGCCGCGGAGGCGGCGCTCGTCCTCCGCCGGCTGGGTCCGCCGGCCGCAAGGCCGCCGTCCGTCGCCTCTCCGGGACACCGTCGGGGTCCCACCGCCGTCGAATGTGGACACATCCTGGCTGGTCGGGCCCTGCGGCGAGCCGGACGCGCGTGCCACCATGTCCGCATGGGACAGGCGTTGACCGACGCAGTCGCGCGGCGATACGAAAGGTACTTCCGGGACCGGGAGCCGGTGCCGTTCGAGGTCGTGACCCGCGACGGCGTCACCCACGCCTTCGGGGTCACCGCGACCGCGCCACCCAGGTTCAGTCTGGTGATCCGTGACGAAGTCGGCCACCGCGCGCTGCGCTCGCTCGACCAGCTCCAGGTCGCCCTGGCCTACCTGCACGGCCACCTCGACGTCGAGGGCGACCTGGCCACCGCACTGACGATGCGACGGTTCTTCTCCGACGTGCACCCCATCGCCTTCCTCGCCCGTTGGGCGCCGGCCCTGCTGCACGGGCGCCGTGACCACGACCGCCGATCGATCTCCCGGCACTACGACGAGGAGTCGGAGTTCTTCCTGACCTTCCTCGACAGCCGGCACCGCTGCTACACGGAGGGCGTGTTCGCGCACGACGACGAGGCGCTCGAGGACGCGGTGACCCGGAAGTTGGACCTCGCCCTGGAGGCCGTCCAGGTCGGCCCAGGCGACCGGGTGCTGGAGGTCGGCGGCGGGTGGGGCGCGTTCGCGGAGCACGCGGCGCGACGGGGGGTGCGCGTCACCACCGTCACGCTGGCTGCCGAGTCCGAGCGGTACCTCACCCGGCTGTTCGCCCGGGAGGATCTGCCGGTCACCGTGGTACGGGAGCATTTCCTGCGCTACACCGCCGCCGAGCCGTACGACGCGATCGTGAACATGGGCGTCACCGAACACCTGCCCGACTACCGGGCCACCCTCCGCGCGTACGCCCGCCTGCTGCGTCCCGGCGGGCGGGTCTACCTCGACGCCCTCGCCATGCGCCGCAAGCAGCACCTGTCCACCTTCTTCAAGAAGCACGTCTATCCCGGGAACTCGGCCCCCCTGCTGCTGCACTCGTACCTGCGGCAGGTGGCCCGCTCGCCGTTCGAACTGCTCGACCTCGAGGACGACCGGCACAACTACTTCCTGACCTGCCGTGCCTGGGCACAGCGGCTGGACGCGCGGCGCGACGAGATCATCGCCCGCTGGGGCGAGTCGCTGTACCGACGCTTCCGGATCTTCCTCTGGGGGTCGGCCGCCGGCTTCGAGACCGGGCTCGTCCAGGCGTACCGCTGGTCGCTGCGCCACGCCCCGGCTCATCCCGCCTGACGATCGTCACCCGCGCACCACAGCCGCCCAAAGGTCGAGGGAGGTCGCCGCTCCCCCGGCGAACAACCGGACGGCACCTCGCTCGCCGCTGCGGAAGGGACCCGTACCAGCACAGCAGGAGGTGTGTCGTGCCACGACCCGAGCGTCCCCTCGACCCGGAACGCGACCCCTTGCACGCGTTCGCGGCCCGGCTGCGGCAACTGCGCGCCGCGGCGGGCAACCCGACGTACGCGGCGATGGCCCGCCGCGCCGGACGCTCCCAGACCGCACTCGCCGGCGCCGCCGGCGGGACGCAGCTGCCGACGTGGGACACCGTCACCGCCTACGTCACCTGCTGCGGCGGCGACCCCGACGACTTCCTGTCCGCCTGGGAGCACCTGCGGGATCTGCGGGACGGCACGGCGCTGCCCGAACCCGCCACCCGCACCGACCCCGTGTCCGGGCTGGCGAACCTGCCCCGGCCACCTGTACCGATCTTCTGCGGACGCGACGCCGAGCTCGCCTTCCTGGCGGCGCACCTGCACCCGGGGCCGGCCGGCGCCGGACCGGCACTGGGCATCGCCCTGCACGGGCTGGGCGGCGTCGGTAAGACGGAGTTGGCGCTGCAGTTCACGCACGCGGCCCGGGAGCGCTTCGCGTTGACCTGGTGGATCACCGCCGACACCGGCGACAACCTGGCCGCGGGCCTGGCGGCCCTCACCCGGGCACTCAACCCCGGGTGGCCCGCCGCTGCCGGACTGGCCGACGCCGCGGCGTGGGCCACCCAGTGGCTCGCCTCGCACGCCGACTGGCTGCTCGTCCTCGACAACGTCAACGACCCGGAGACCATCGAGACCCTGGCGGCCGCGGCCAAGGACGGCCGGCTGCTCGTGACCAGCCGCCGGGACGTCGACTGGATCGCGCTCGGCCTCACGCCGCTGCCGCTCGGCCCCCTGACCCGCCACGCCAGCGTCGACCTGCTCCGGCGCTGGTCCGGGCGTACCGCCGAGCCGGCCGACACCACCGGCCTGGCCTCGGACATGGGCGATCTTCCGCTGGCGCTCCGGCAGGCCGCGGCCTACCTGCTCGAACGCCCGACCGTTTCGCTCGTCGAATACCGGGCCCGGCTCGCCCGCCGGCCACTACGCCTCCTCGAGACGCACCACCGGACCTACGGATACGACCATCCCGTCGCCCGCACCTGGCACGTCACCGTGGAGGCGCTCACCGACGAGGACGCCGCCGCCGGCCGGCTCCTCGACCTGATCGCATACCTCGCACCCGACGAGATCCCCCTGGACCTGCTCCACGCACCCGGCGCCGACCCCTGGGACGTCGAGGACACGGTGGCGCTCGTCGCCTCGTACAGCATGGTGAGCCGGAGACCCGCCGGGATCGCGGTGCACCGGCTCGTCCAGACCATGACCCGCGCCAGCCACTCCGGCCCGGAGCACGCCAGGGCGGCCGCGACCGCGGTCATGGCCGCGGCGCCCGACGGCGACCCGGAGACCTTCGTACCCGGCTGGCGGCAGTGGTCCTGGCTGGCGGCGCACGTCGACGCGCTCGCCGGGCACCTCGCCTCGATCGACATGCTCCGCCAGGACACCGGGCTGCTGTTGACCGCCGCCGCCCTGTTCAACCGCTGCGCCATCTACCACCGCGGCCAGGGCCGCTACCACACCGCGGTGTCGCTGTTCGAGCAGTCCTTCGCGATCCGCACCCGCCACCTCGGCCCGGACCATCCCGACACCCTCACCTCCTGGTACGGCCTCGGCGGCGGCTACTGGTCCATCGGCCGGTACGCCGAGTGCCTCGCCATCGGCGAGGCGACCCTCGCCGCCCGCCGCCGGGTGCTGGGCGCGGAACACCCGGACACGCTGCGGAACGCGAGCAACATCGCGGTCGGCTACCGGGAACTCGGCCGGCACGACGAGGCCATCGCCCTGAGCGAGGAAACCCTGGCCGCCAGGCGCCGCGTCCTCGGCCCGGACCACCCCGACACCCTCCAGTCGTGCAACAACCTGGCCGGCTGCTACCGCGCGGTGGGCCGCCACGCCGAGGCGATCGTCCTGTACGAGCGGACCCTCGCCGCCCGTCGACGCTCCCTCGGCGACCAGCACCCCGACACGCTCCAGTCGTGCAACAACCTGGCGGGCGGCTACCAGGCGATCGGCCGGCACGCCGACGCGATCGTGCTGCACGAGTCGACCCTCGCCATCCGTACCCGGCTCCTCGGACCGGAGCACCCGGACACGCTGCACTCGATGTCCAACCTGGCGGCGGCGTACGAGGCGGTCGGCCGGCTCGCCGAGGCGATCACGCTGCACCGGGCCGCCCTGGCCGGGCGCGAGAAGATCCTCGGCCCCCAGCACCCGGACACGCGGCGCGCGGCGCGACGACTCGCCGCGCTGCGGCACCGTGGCGCGGCCGTGAACCCGCGAACCGCCTGAACGATCCTCGCCACTGCGACGACGGCGGCTACCCGGCGCAACAGGTCCGGCTGCTGCGCCCAGTCCCCGTCACGCCAGCACGGCGGACCACCCTCAGCCCCGGCACAGGGGCACGTCCGGCTCGACGACGGTCCGGTTGACGATGTCCTTCTTGAGGAAGTCCGCTTCCTTCGGGATATCGACGTTCAGCACCTTCTCGATGGCCGGTCGAGTTCACGCATCCCGTCTACGCGTCGACGGTCCGCTCGGCCATCTCGCCCGGGGCCCGCCGCCGGCTGCACCGCGCGCCCGCCCGCGCCACAGCGCTTACCCCGCAGCAGGATGCAGCCGGCCGCGGCCGGCTGCGCCTGTCGGCGGTGCGCTGCCGGTACGACAGCGGAGACTATGCGGCGGCCGGTGCCGGGGCCGAGGCGATAGCCGCCGAGTTCGCCGGTGAACTGCGCGCCGAGTCGCTGTTGCTGCGGGCGATCGTGGCCTGGAGCGCCGACGAGCCCGGCGACGTCGCGGTGGGGGCGGCCGAGCGGGCACTGGCGGCGGCGCCGCCGGACTCACCGTTGGCCGGGCGTGTCCACGCCCATCTGGCCGGGTTCCGCGACGCGCCGGAGCCCGCGCGCCGGCACGCGGAGGCAGAGCGCCGGCGCAGCGAAGAGCAGCACGAGCCCGGCCCCGACGACGAGCGCCCACCGGACGAGCCGACGTCGCCGACGGACCGGCCGGCGGCCGGACCGCCCCGGCGGTTCGGCGGGGCGCGGACCGTCAGCGTGACCGGGCGGACGCGACGCTGAGGGGCCTGGCGTGGCGGTCATCAGCTGATGGCAGGCACCACCTCGACCGGGTCGATTCAGGCGCGCTCGTGGGTGAGGTCGAAGTCCTTCCGCCAGGATCTGCCCCCGTCCTCGGACGCCTCCCAGCGGCCGAGGATCCGGTTCTCCTCGACGTCGGCGATGAACCGCTGGTGGAGGTCCGGGTCCGCACGGGCCAGCGTCCACCGCCCGCCGTCGAAGGTCATCGCGAACTCGCGGCAGACGCCCCGGTCGTCCTGGTAGAGCGCGACGAACCGATCGTTCGCATCACTGCGTCCGAGGACGAGACTCATCTCGGAACGCGGCCGCCCGCCTCCGCCGAACTCAGACCGTACGACCAGTAGCGACTCCCCGAGCCACTCGACCGTGGTCATGCCCGGCACCTCCGTGCCCGGCGGTTCGAGGAACCAGGCGTCCGAGATCGTCGTCGTCCATTCGCCGACGAGCCCGCCGAGCCTCGCCATCTCGCTGTTACGCATCGCTTCCTCCGACCGGTCCGACGCCACCGGAAGCGCCGGCGACCAGGGCCAGCGTATGGCCAGTGCGGTGCACGACGCGTCATCGTCACCGTCGTGGTCACGAAGACGCGAGGTCCGGGCGTAGGGGCGGCCGGATTCGTGGTTACTCCAGCGCAGGCGGGGTACGCGTTTACGACCGCGGGTTGGAGGGGCTTTCTTGCCGACGGCCTATTCGGGAGGAAAAACCGTGTCACGCGAGTACCGGAGAAACCCAGAGGCGATTTCTCGGCTGTCGCCGGAGCAGTACCGGGTCACGCAGGAGGCGGGGACGGAACCGGCCTTCGCCAACGCCTACTGGGACAACGAGGAGCCCGGCATCTACGTCGACATCGTGTCCGGTGAACCCGTCTTCGCTTCCGTCAACAAGTACGACAGCGGCACCGGATGGCCGACGTTCACCATGCCGCTCGAACCGACAAACGTGGTCGAGGTCCGGGACGCGAGCCTCGGCACCGTCCGCACCGAGGTCCGGTCGGCGCACGGGGACAGCCACCTCGGCCATGTCTTCGACGACGGCCCTCCGGAAACTGGCGGGTTGCGTTACTGCATGAACTCGGCCGCCCTTCGCTTCATCCGTCGCGACGACCTTGAACGTGAGGGCTACGGCGAGTACCGCCCGATCTTCGGGTAGCCAGCAGGGCAGGAGTCCCCGCAGCGGGTGCTCGCCCCGGCGGTCACCGGACGGAGCATCCGGTGACCGCCAGGGTCCGAGGTTCAGCCGGCCGGCGTGGTCACCGGCTCCACCTGGCTGGCCGAGGACGGCTCGGTCGAGACCGAATCCGGCCGGCCGCGGTCACCGTGGCCAGGCCACCAGGCCGTGTGTCCGAGCAGCGCCGTGACCGCGGGGACGAGGAACAGGGACATGATGAATGCCGAGAGCACGATCCCCGCCGAGACGGCGAAGCCCATCTCGGTCAGGAACGACACCTGCGCGAACAGCATCGAGGCGAACGTGCCGGCGAGGATCAGACCGGCCGCGGCGACGGACGGCCCGCCGTGCAGGATCCCGAGAGCTGCGGCGGTGCGGGGGTCGTTGCCTGCCCGTGCCTCCTCGCGTAGGCGGGCGATCATGAGGATGTTGTAGTCGGTGCCGATCGCGACCACGAACAGGTAGAGGATGATCGGCAGGTTGAAGGACAGTCCTTGCTTGTCGCCGATGCCCTGGAAGGCGAGGACCGTCGCGCCGAGCGTCGCCACGAAGCCGAGGCCGACGGCGAGCATCAGGTACACCGGTGCGACGAGGCTGCGCAGGAGCAGACCCAGGATCACGGCGATGAGCGCGCCGGCGACGGGGAAGATGACCCACAGGTCGCGGTTGTTGGCGTGCCGAATGTCGGCGAAGAGGGAGCTGACTCCGCCGACCAGCGCGGTCGTTCCGGGCGGGGTTTCCGCGTGGGCGACTCGCCGCAGGTCGTCGCCGGCGACGTCGAGCGCCGTATTGGAGTATGAGCTGGTGGTCAGCAGCAGGTTGATTCGGGCGGTGGTACCGTCCGGGCTGATGGTGGCGGGGGCGCCGGTGGGGCCAGGCATCAGACTCCCGACCCCGGACACCTGAGCCAGGGACTGCGCGAACCTGTCGAGGGCCGCCGGGTCCAGGGGTTGGCCGCCATCAGAGCGTACGTAGACGGTGGTGGGGTTGAGCGCGCCGGCGGGGAACCCGAGCTTTATGTCCTCCAAGCCACGTGCCGATTCCGTGCCCTTGGGCAGTTGCCCGATCTGGTCGTAGTCGATCTTCAGACCGAACACTCCCAGGGCGAGCACGGCCAAGACTCCGCCCGAGGCGAGGGCGACCAGGGCGGGTCGGCGCCCGGTGAAGGTGCCGAGCCGTTGGAAAATGCTCCCCCGCGGAGCGCGCTGCCAGGACTTCGACGGCCAGAAGACCTTGGGACCGATGAGCGAGACGATCGCCGGCACCAGCGTGACCGCGGCGATCGCCATCACGATCACCCCGATGGCGAGGCCGGGGCCGAGGCTCCGGAAGCCGCCGAAGAGCGCGAGCAGGAGGGCGCCGAACGCGATCACGATCGCCGCGGCGGCCGAGGCGATGACCTCGCCCACCCGGCTGACCGCTGCCGTGAGCGCGTCCTTCGGGGAGTCACCGGCGCGCAGCCGCTCACGGTAGCGGAACAGCAGGAACACGATGTAGTCGGTGCCGACGCCGTAGAGCACCACCGTGAGGATCGTCGCCAGTGATGGGTCCACCTGCATGCCGAACGCTCTGACGACCAGCGCTACCGCCGCGCCCGACACCGCCGACACCACGCCGACGACCACGACCGGCAGGAGGGCTGCGACCGGACTGCGGTAGATGACGAGCAGCAGACCGACGACCAGGACCAGCGTCACAATGCTGACAACCAGCAGCGCGTTGTCGAACGCCTCCTGGTTGTCCAGAAGGAACGCGCCGTCCCCGGTTACCGCGTAGGACAGCTCCGAGCCCTTCAGCATGGACGACGTCTTGTCGCGAACCGACACGATGGTGTCGTTGAGCTTCGGGTCGGCCGGCGAGCCGCTGAGCACGATGCTGACCAGCTGCACCTGCTTGTTCGGGGAAACGGCCTGCGGCCCGGTCGCCGCGGAGGTCACCCGTTCGATGCCGGCGGTGTTGAGTGCCTGCGCGAGTTCACCGACCCGCGCGGCGTCGCCCTCGGTGAGGGGTTGGGTGTCGACCCGCTTGATCACGATGGTGGCGCTGGCCCCGTTGCCCTGGCTGAACGCGCGCTCCGCCAACTCCTGCGCCTGCACCGACTCGTAGCTGGAGGGCAGGAAGCTCGCCTGGTCGTTGCTGACCTGGTCGGCCAGGCGAGGCGCGAGGAACGAGCCGACGAGCAGCACGAGCCATACGGCGATGACTTTCCACGGATTCAGGACGATTAATCGTCCGAATCTTGAGAACATAACGGAAACCTCCTGGCAGCGTTCGTTCGACCTGTTGCGGCATCTGGTTGTCGTGATGCTCATGGCAAGCCGAGCCAGATTACCGCTTCGCGATCACACCTGGTGGTATCACGGCATCGAGGCAATGCGTGCCATTGCGGGGACTTCCTCCGCTCCGGCCGATGTCGCCGGCCGATGGCTGAACCGCATTCACATTCCGTGTGGCGGGCGGCCGGACGGGGGCCCGCCCGCGGGTACTCGCCACCGGGTTGACCAGCACGAACGGCTTGCCGGCGCCATTGCTCACCCCGGACCGGAAAGCGGATTCCTCCGTCGACTCACCGCGCCCTGTCCTCGCCGATGACGACCTCGCCGGGGCGGGCGGATCGGCGGAAGAGCAGCTCCGCAGCCCGGTAGTCCTGAGTGGTGCCCATTCGACGTGTCCTTTCTCGGTGTCGGTATGGGCACGGTGGCCGATCGAGGTACGCGCACGCCAGGGGCGGCGTCGGCACGTCACCGAGCCCTCGGTGGCTTGCCGGGGTCTGCTACCTGTGGCGGCGTGTCCGTCATCGACCACTCGCCGATCGCGCTGCCGCGTGCGCACAAGACCGACCCCGAACCCGGCCAGCACCCCCTACCCCGGGTCGCCGACCGGACGGCGGAAGCACCCGTTGCGCCGATGGACGGCAGCTCCGACGCGACCAGAATGATCAGAGAGACGGGGACCGACACCCGTTCCTGGATCGCCGTGGAGTACCTCGCATGAGCGGCTGGCAGCTGTCCGGCTACACGCCCGTCCGTCAGCTCGGTGCCGGGGCTTCGGGCAGCGTCATGCTCGCCACCCACGACGCCACCGGCACCCCGGTCGCCGTCAAGTACCTGGTGCGTGACATCGGCGACGACCCGTCCTTCCGGGCCGCCTTCCGGCAGGAGGCTCGGTTGCTCGGGGAGATCGACGATCCGCACGTCTCCCGGCTGTACGAGTACGTCGAGTGCGCCGAGGGCGCGGCGATCGTCATGGAGCTGGTCAACGGGGTGTCGCTGCGGCAGATGCTGCGCGAGCACGGCCCCACCACCCCCGAGTCGGCGCTCTGCGTCCTCAAGGGCTCCCTCGCGGGGCTCGCCGCCGCGCACGCCCACGGCGTCGTGCACCGCGACTACAAGCCGGAGAACGTGCTGGTCACCGGCGAAGGGCTGAGCAAGCTCGGCGACTTCGGCATCGCCATGCCGATCGGCCAGGGCTCCGGCACCATCGTCTCCGGGACGCCCCGCTACATGGCCCCCGAGCAGTGGACCGGCGCCCCGTCCAGCCCCGCCTGCGACATCTACGCGGCCACCGCCACCTTCTTCGAGTGCCTGACCGGTCGGCCGCCCTACGACGGGCGGAACATCTTCGCCCTGCGCGAGCAGCACGCCAGCGCGCCGATCCCGACCGACCCGGCCCCGGTGCCCGTACACGACCTGCTCCGGCACGGGATGGCGAAGCAGCCCGCCGACCGGCCACAACCCGCCCAGGTCTTCCTCGATGTCCTCGACCGGGTGGCCGGCGCGGCGTACGGCCCGGAGTGGGAGGAGCGCGGGCTGCGCGAACTGGCCCGGCGGGCGGCGTTGCTCGCCGCGCTGTGGCCGTTCCCGGACGGCGCGGGCGGCGCCACCAGCGTCGCCAGCACCGCGCTCGGGGCGGGCGCCACACGTGTCCGGCGGGGCCTGTCGCAGCGGGGTCGGAAGCGAACCGCGCTGGTGGGCGGCGCCCTCGTCGCGGCCCTGCTGGCCGGTGGCGCCGGCTACAGCTACGCCGCCTACGACGACCCGACGGTCGCCGGCGGTCCGGCCGGCGCCGACCCGGCCGCGCCCGGCACTCCGGCCGCCACCCCCACACCCACCGTGGACCCCACCGCGACGGCGTCGGCCACGCCCACGCCGCCGGCGACCCCGACCGCCACGCCCAGCCGGTCCCGCCCGCCCACCCCGACCCGCTCACCGGTACGCACCAGCGCGCCGCCGACCCCGACTCCGACCACCAGCGCCGCCCCGCCCGACGTCACCGCCCCCACCGTCGGCGGCGTCAGCGCCAACCCCGGTCAGCTGGAGCCGAACGGCTGCCCGTACGGCTACCGGACGAGCACCGTCGCGGCCACCGTCACCGACGACCGCAGCGGCCCGGCCGCGCTCAAGGTCGCCTTCCGGTACACCCTGGGGGACGACACCGCCACCGTCCCGATGAGCGCGACCCGGCGGGGCCGCTTTCAGGGGACCCTCGGCCCGCTACCGATGCCGAAGCTGACCACCCGCATCCCCGTCCAGGTCACCGCCGTCGACGCCGCCGGCAACACCGCCACCTCCGCGACGGTGTACGTGACCCTCCAGAACTACTGCACCCCCATCATCGGCTGAGGAGTACGACGTGCCCGCTGCCCACACCGTCACCACGACCTGGCGAGGGCTCAGGTGACCCGGCCGGAGGAGCCCACCGAGGCGCTGCCCACCCGGGCGATGTCGCCGGTCGCCGACCCGGGGGCGAGCCTCGACCCGGACCGCACCGTGACGCTCGGCGACGCCGGACCCGCCGCGACCGCCCACCTCGGCGTGCCCGACGGGACCGTTCGCCTCGGCACGTCGGACGCGACCATGCGGCTCGGCGGGCCGGACCAGACCGTGCACCTGGGCGCGCCGGACGCGACGACGCGCCTCGCCAGGACCGACCGGCCCGTCGACCGCGACGCGACCGGCCGGACCACGTACCCAGGGGTGGCCGAGCCGACCACGCGCTCCGGCGCGACCGATCGGACCGTCAGCTTCGGCGCGCCGGACGCCGCCACGACGCACTTCGGCGCGCCCGGCACCGTCACCGGGCCGGGCACCTCCGTGTACGGCGGGACGACCGGCGCGTACCTCCAGGGGTCGGCGCAGGCGCGGGCCGCGGGCGGCCCGGCCCAGCCGGCGCCCGGCGGCGAGGTGCGTTTCGGGCCCGGCGTGCCGGCGACCCCACCGGGCGCCCCTGCCTGGCCTGTCACCGCCCCGGCGAGCCGCCCGCGCCCGCTGTGGCGCCGGGTGGTCTCGGTGCTCTCCACGCTGCTGACCCTCGCGCTGGTCGCCGTGGTCGGGCTCTACCTGTGGGAGCGGCTCAGCCCGCTCGAGGTGGAGGGCGTCACGGTAACTGT
Source organism: Micromonospora sp. NPDC048830 (assembly GCF_043198215.1). Lineage (NCBI taxonomy): Bacteria > Bacillati > Actinomycetota > Actinomycetes > Micromonosporales > Micromonosporaceae > Micromonospora > Micromonospora sp. NPDC048830. The sequence goes on along the minus strand of NZ_JBICUP010000011.1, from coordinate 97,480 downwards.
GCCGCAGCCGGCCGGTAACCGCTGCGACGTCACCGTCGACGTGGTGGCGACCGTGCGGACCAACGGCAGGGGCGGGGTCATCCGCTACCAGTGGTTTCGCTCGGACGCGTCGCCGGGCGCCCTGCTCACCGAGCGGGTCGGTCGGGGGCAGCGGACCGCCACCCTCACCCTGAAGTGGACGTTCAGCGGGATCGGCACCACCACCGAGACCGCCACCGTCAACATCGTCGAACCGTCGCCCGTGCAGGCCGGTGCTCGACTCGCCTACCGCTGCCGGCGGGGCTGACCGGGTTCTCCCGCCGGGTGCTCGGCGCCGACCCGGAGCGGGCCGGACTGGACCGCGGTCCGCCCCGGGCAACGGCCTTCTCGCCCGACGGTTGTCGCGACCAGCATTGAAATGGGCCGCGGGTCAGCCCTGGCGGCGGTTCCAGGGGCCGGTGACGGCGTACGTGATGCCCGGGTTGTAGACGTTGAAGAACATGGTCCGGCCGTCGGCGGAGAACGTCGCGCCGGCGAACTCGCCGTACTCCGGGTCCCCGGCGGTGCCGACGTTGACCCGGTTACGGGCGAAGACGAACACCTCGCCGGCGGCGGTCGTACCGAGGATGTGCTGCTCCCCGACCCCGTCCTCGCACATCATCAGGCCCCCGTACGGGGACATGCAGATGTTGTCCGGTGCGTCGAACTCCGGGTTCTCCGGCGCCGGCGTGGGACGGGTGAAGATGGTCTCCAGGCGCAACGTGTTGGCTCGGGGGTCGTACCGCCAGACCTGGCCGTCGTGGTCGCGGGCCGCGCCCAGCTCACGCCGGGCGAACGACGAGACGAAGTAGGCGCAGCCGTCCTTCTCCCCCCACCCGGCGCCCTCGATCTTGTACCCACCGGTGATCGGCTTGGCGTAGTCCTGGGCACGGACCGACTCCGTCGTCGCCAGCGGGTCCGGCACGTCGAGCCACTCGATGCCGGCGAAGGAGGCGCCCGCCTCGGTCACCACCGACAGGTCCGGCAGGCCCGGGACGTGCAGCGCCTGCAGCACGCCGCCCGCCCGCAGGCTCCCGCGACCGCCGAGCGGCCGGTTCGGCAGGAAGCGATAGAAGCTGCCCAGCGGCGCCACGAACGCGTCCTCGGTCTCGTATACGATGCCGGTGCGCGGGTCGACCGCGACCGCCTCGTGCTGGAACCGGCCGATCGCGGTCAGCGGCGTCGGATCGGCGTTGCGAGCATCGTCGTACGGGTCGACCTCGAAGATGAACCCGTGGTCCGTCGTGTACCCGCGGGCGCCCGCCCTGTCCTCGGTCTCCTCACAGGTCAGCCAGGTGTGCCACGGCGTCCGGCCGCCGGAACAGTTGATGGCCGTGCCGCCCAGGCTGACGTGCTCGGAGACGGCACGGTTCGACGCGTCGACGGCGAGCGTGCTGGTCCCACCGCCGGCGGCCGGGTCGTACGTACGCTCCGGCGGAGCCACGACCGTGATCTTCGCGGTCGGGGAGCACTCGTGGTTGCGAACCAGACGGGTGCCGCGTGCCCCGTCGGCGAAGGAACCCATGCCGTCGAACCGGCTCGGCACGACGCCGCCGTCCGGCCGGACGGTGCCTTCGCGCGACAGCACCGTGTAGCGGAAACCCACCGGCAGGTCGAGCATGCCGGCCGGGTCGGGCACGAGCGGACCGTACCCGACATCCGGGCCGGACACCCCCAGCGCGGGTGCCGCGGTGAACAGGGCGTCGACGGAACCGGCCACGGCCACGGCGAGACCGGCTCCGACCGAGCGGGACAGGAACTGGCGGCGAGACAAAGACACGAACGAGCCTCCTAGACGTCACGGACCAATACGGTCCGGCCGAGATCGATTCGAATCGCTCGATCAACTACGTCACATTCCGTCCCACCAGTCAAGATGCCGATCGATCTGATCCGGCCAACTGTCACAGCCAACCCGGCTCAACCGGTCGGAACCTCGTGAACCAGGTGCCCAGGGGCCGGCGCCGGTACAGGAAGACGGCGCCGGCGCCTTCAGGGGCAACGGTGAGGCCGGTGTCGGCCGCCACCCCGGCGACGCGCGGCCGGGCCCCACCGCGGGCCGGGCGGGCCGTGTCCGACGTCCACAGTGGCCGTTACCTATCAGTGTGCTCTGGTGAGCGTGTGATTGGTAGTCCTGCCTTGCGGTGGGACGGTCCCGGTCTGACCCGCTGGGGCGGTGCCGGGTTGACGTTTCACGGCCACCTGCCCCGCGAGCGGGGTCTTACGGTCGGCTCCACGTCCGTTTGGCGACTCCCGGCCACTCCGGGCGTCGACAGCCTCACCCGCGAGCGCGGCGAGGTTGCGTGCGGCGTTCAGATCCCGGTCCAGAACCAGGCCGCAGATGGCGCAGGTGTAGGTACGCTCGGCCAGGGCCAGCTTGGCTCTCACCGCGCCGCAACCCGAGCAGGTCTTCGAGGACGGAAACCAGCGGTCGGCCACGATCAGCCGACCCCCGTTCCATCCGGCCTTGTAGGCGAGTTGTCGGCGCAGTTCGGCGAACCCGGCGTCGGCGATGTGCCGGGCCAGACGCCGGTTGGTCAGCATCCCGGACACATTCAGGTCCTCGACCACGATCGTGCCGTGCTCACGGGCCAGCCGGGTGGTGAGCTTGTGCAGCCCGTCGCGGCGCAGGCTCGCCACCCGGGCGTGCGCGCGGCCGAGTCGGGCCCGCGCCCGTTGCCACCGCCTCGACGGCCGTGCTCCGGCGCGCCGGTCCGGGCCTGCCGTGCGGGACAGGCCACGACCCAGCCTGCGCAGGACCCGCCGCGCACGGTCCAGGTGGCGCGGGTTCGGCACCCACTCACCGGTGGACAACACCGCCAGATGCGTGATCCCGACGTCAACGCCAACCACTGACCCGGGCTGGGCGGGTCGCCGGTCGGTCCGGTCGATCTGCACGGTGAACGCCACGTGCCACCGTCCGCCGTCACGCCGGACGGTCGCGGACATGATCCGGGCGGCGCCGGCCTCCACGCGGCGGGCGAGTTTACGAGCCGACTCGTGCAGCCTCAGACGACCGAGCCGCGGCAACACCACGTGTCTACGGTCCGGTGCGATGCGGATGGCGCCGGTGGTGAACCGAACCGACGGTGTCGTCCGGCGACGCGACTTGAACCGCGGGAAACCGACCCGCCGTCCAGCCCGTCTACCGTTTCGGGAATCAGCCCAGTTGTTCAACCCGCGGGCGAGGGCGTCCAGACCGGTGTTGAACGCTTCCTTCGAGCATTCCGTCCACCACGGCGCCACGTCGGCCTTCGCCGCGTTCCACGCTTTGCGTAGCGCCGGAAGCGACCACGACACCGTCGGGGTCAGCTGGTCATCGGGCACACCGTAGGTGCGCTCGGCGGCCCGCTGATCCATGACCGCCTTCACCCGGGCAAGCGCCCAGTTGTAGGCGACACGAGCCGCTCCCGCATGCGCGAGAACCATCCGCTCCTGCCCGGCAGTTAAGGTCCAACGCGAACCGGTACGCCTGAACCGTCCTCACGATACGCCACCCGCAGCGGCGGCCTCGACCGTCCGGCGGGCACCAGCAGATCCTGCCCCGTCACCCACCCAATGACGCGGACGACCCGACGGCTCAGATCGGCGCGCTGACCCCCCACCAGACACCGACACAGACGACAAACTACCCAACCCTGACGGCCGAAGCCAGCGACCATGTTGGACCACCCGACCCGACAAGCCGGCCGCATACCGACGCCGAACGGCGACACACGAAACGCCCTCCGACGCCGCCCATTCCCTCACGCCAACGGACAACCACAGCTGCCCAAGACAGCTAAAGCTGCCTCGCTTGCCACCTGGTGGCATCCCCCATGGCGTCGGTGGATCTCCGATAGCATCCCACGGTGGATTCGGAGGAGCCGGAGTCGTTCGCCGCGCGGGCCGAGGAGATGCGGCGCATCGAGCGGGGCGAGCGCCAGTACGGCGAGGGCACCCCGGCCGTGCAGGCCACCGTCTACTACTTCGACCATCTGCTGAGGGACGCGGCGGCGCGGGCCCGGGCGGCCAGCCACCTGCCGACGCGGCGGGTCGACGTGCTGATCAGTCTGTGCGGTTTCGCCGCGATTCCGACAGTGCTGACCTACGAGCTGCTGCGTCCTCGCCGCCTGGTGGTGATCACCTCGCGCGACGCGTCGGACAGCGTCGACCTCATCGGGCAGCGGGTCGTGGGGCCGGACAGGCTACGGTTCCAGGACTTCCGGCACGTGCTCGTCGACGCCAGCGATCCGCTGGACATGTACCAGCACATCGCCCGGGAGCTGGCCGACTGGGACGGCCGGCATGCGGTCATCGACATCACCGGTGGTCGCAAGGTGATGAGCGCCGCCGCCGCCCTCGCGGCCTGGCAGCTCAACCTCGGGCTGACCTACGTCGAGAACCGGTTCGACCCGGTGACCCGGCAGCTGCGGCACGGTGAGGTCCGGCTGATCGCGTTGGACAACCCGACGACGCTCTTCGGCGAGCAGGAACTCGCCCGGGCCGTGGAGATCTTCCGCGCCGGCGCGTTCGAGGCGGCCCGGCGCCGGTACGACGAGATCGCGGAGCGGATCGCGGTGCCGGGGCGGGCGCGGCTGATGCGGGCGTTGGCGGAGCTGTACCGCACGTGGTGCGACCTGGACCTGGTGGCCCTGCCCGCGGCGGTGACCGCGATGGAGGCGAGCCTGCGCCAGGGGCGGCGCGAGCTGACGGACGCGACCGCGGCGCGGATCGACCGGCAGTTGACGTTCGCCCGCCGGTTGGCCGACGGCGACCGCACCGCGTTCGTGGTGTGCTTCTACGTCCTCGGGCTGCACTACCAGCAGCTCGGCCGGCACGACTTCGCCGCGCTGCTGTTCTACCGCACCGTCGAGGCGTGCCTGACGACCCGACTCCGGCACCGCTACCCGGGCTTCGACCCCGACGACTGCGACTGGTCCCTGCTCGGCGACCCGGACGCCGTCCGGGCCGGGTACGCGGCCACGTGCCGGTCGCTGGCACCACCCTCACCGGCGGGGCTGCCGAACAAGCTGACCCTGTTCGCCGCCGCCGTGCTGCTCGCCTCGCTGTCCGACCCGATGGTCGACCAGGCCGGGCTGGTCGACCCGCAGCGCCTGCACCAGCTACGGCAGCGCACCTGGGCCCGGAACAAGTCCGTCCTGGCGCACGGCACGGAGTCGATCGCCGAGGTGCACACCGAATCGCTCCGTGAGGAGGCGTCCGGACTGCTCGGCGCGTACTGGACGCTGCACGGTGACGGCAGCGACCTCGACGAGCTCTGCGCGGAGCTCCGGTTCCTGCGCGACGACAGGTGACCGTGGCCGGACTGCGCGTCCCGCTCGCCTGGGCCGACGAGTACTGCCGGGCGGCCGACCCCGGGCTGTTCGCGCCGTGCGCGGCGGAGCTGGCCGAGGTGATCCTGTCGCACGGGCAGCGGGCGAGGTGGCTGGCCGAGTACAGCACCGACGAGATCGAACAGGACCTGGCCGGCGGAATGCTCGTCGAGCGGCTCGCCGGCGACCAGGGCTGGTACTACCGGCTCACGGGCGCCCGGCTGGACGTCTTCGCGCAGCCCCGGACGGGACGGGACACCGGCGTACCGCAGGCGTACGTCACCTCGGTGAAGCCGGCCCGCGGACTCGGCCGGACGGAGTCCCTGCGCCCCGGGCTGGTGCGGCTGACCCCGGTGTGGGACGAGGGTTACTGCGACCTCGCCGAGCTGCACCGCGTCTTCGCCGACGGTCTCCGGATCGCGCAGCGACGCCGGTCACTGCGCGACCAGGCGCGGCTCGGCCTGGTCTCGACGGGCTACGCGCCGCGGCCGCGCCGCGACCTGCACACCCGGGTACGGCGCCGGTACCAGCCGCTGCTGCAGATGCTCGAGCTGCTGGAGCAGCGCAGCCTCCTGGAGGGGGAGATCCGGGCCAGCGGGGTGGTGCTCGGCGAGGCCCAACTGGAGGAGCAGCCGGTGCTGTGGCTGCGGCTCGACGAGCGGGCCGCGTTCGTGGAGGGCCGGGCCGTCAAGGTGCACGGCGCGGGCCTACGCGAGACGAACGTCCGGATCCGGGCGGTGGAGTTCGACGGCGCCGATCCCCTGCTGGCGGTGGGAGAACCCCGCGCGGAGGTGCCGCCCGGGTCGCGGCTTCGGCTCGCCCAGCAGGGGCGGTTCGCCATGGGCAGGCACAGCGCCGCCCTGCGCCAGTTCCTCGACGAACGCGTCGAGGGAAACTGGCAGCACCTCGCGATGCTGATGTGCGCCCCGCAGCGCCTGCCGGTCGTCGCGCTGCCGCCGCTGCCGACGTACTTCGACGACCGGCTGAACGAGGAGCAGCGAGTGGCGGTCGCCGGCGCCGTCAACTCGCCACACGTCTTCCACGTGCAGGGGCCGCCCGGCACCGGGAAGACGACCGTCATCACCGAGGTGGTACGCCAACTCGTCGCCCGCGGCGAACGGGTGCTGCTGCTCGCGCCGATGCACGTGGCGGTCGACGAGGTGCTGGGGCGGGTGGCCGAGCAACCCGGCGTGCTCGCCCTGCGCGTCTCCTGGGACCAGTCGCGGGTCGCGCCCCACCTGCGCCGGTACCTGCCGGAGCAGGTCACCCGCACGTACCTGCGGCAGGCCCGCAGGCCGGCGGGCTCGCAGGCCGACCGGTGGCGTGCGGAGATCGCCCGGCTGCGCCAGCGGTACGACGCGATCGAGGACCTGCGCGCGGCGGTCGCCCGGCACGGGGAAGCCACCGAGCAGGCGCGGCGCGCCGACGCCGCCCGGGCCGAGTGGCGTCGGCGGCTCCGGGCCGAGCTGACCCGGGCACGGTCCGAGTGCGGACAGGCCGAGGAGGCGCTGCGACGTCTCGACACCGCTCTGCCGCCGCTCACCGCGCACGTCGAGGGCCTGCGCGCCCAACTCCGGGCGGTGCCGCTCGGGCGGCGGATCTGGGCGTGGATCCAAGACCTGGCCGGCGTGACCAGTGAGGTGGCGCGGCTGTCCGCCGCGTACCAGCGGGGCGAGGCCGAGCGGCGGCGGCTGGCCGACCAGCATCAGGCGTGGACGGCGCGACACGCGACGCTGCGGGGCCGGATCGCCTCGTTGGAGGCCGAGCACGTTCCGGGGGAACGGCACCACCAGGCGGTGCTCGACGGTTGGCTGGTCGCTGCGGAGACGGCTCGCGGGGACGTCGACGCGGCCCGGGCGCGGCTGCGCGACCGCACCGGTGCCGAGGTCGCCGACAGCGGCGAGGCGGAACTGGCCGCCTGGCGGGACCGGACCCGCGCCGAGATCGTACGGCGGGAGCACCGGATCGCCCTGGAACAACGCTGGTTCGAGCTGTCCGGGCTGGCGGGCGGCTCCGCGGAGGCACTGGCCGAGCAGGTCGACAGGGATCTACGACGGTCGGCCAACCTGATCTGCTGCACCACCACCGGGGTCACCCGGAACCTCGGCGACGCCGACTTCGACACCCTGATCGTGGACGAGGCGAGCCGGGTCGTCGACAGCGAGTTCCTGATCGGCGCGGTACGGGCCCGACGGTGGGTGCTGGTCGGTGACGAGCACCAGCTTCCGCCGTACGTCGAGCCGAGCGACGAGCATCACCTGCACGCGCTCTCCGCGCTGCACATGGTCGAGCGGGGGGCCTCCGCCGGCCTGCCCGCCGCGGTCGGGCATCTCGCGCAGCGGTGGGCCGAGGACGAGGAGCTGCACCAGTTCCGCGCCGACACCGTACTGGAGACGGCGAACCGGCTGCGCGACGGCGGCGCCTGGCAGCGGCACTACCGCGGGACGTACGAGACCGCGTGGCGGCGGCTGCGTGAGCTGGGCGGCGACGCCGACCAGCGGCTGCTGTCGGCCATGCTCGACCACCTGGTGCGCAGCCTGTTCGAGGAGTCCGTCCGTGCCGTCCCGCCGGCCCTGCGGCAGCGGCTGGTGGTCCAGCGTCGAATGATCGAGCCGATCGCGGCGCTGGTGGCCGGGCCGGTGTACGGCGGTGACTACCGGACGCCCGAAGAGCCGGAGGTCACGCCGTTGCGGTACGGCGGAACCAACACCCCCGTGGTGCTGGTGGACACCTCGATCTACGGCAGCAGGGCAGCCGCGCGCCAGGTCGGCAGCGGCTTCGTCAACGACCTGGAGGCGGAACTCGTCGACCGGATGTGCCGGTCGTGGGAGGCCCGCCTGCTGCGCTCGGGTGGTGAGCGGACGACCGTCAGTGTGCTCACGTTCTACCGGCGGCAGGCGACCGAGATACGCGCCCGGCTCGGCGCGCCCGGCTTCCCCGACTTCCGCTGCCTGCGCTTCAAGGTCGTCGACGCCGTCGACAGGATCCAGGGACAGGAGAGCGACCTGGTGTTCCTCTCCTTCGGCCGGGCGTACCTCGGTCGGGGCAGGCCCTCCGCCCGGTACGGGCGCTGGCTTCAGGACGTCCGCCGGCTCAACGTCGCCTGCACCCGGGCCCGGCGCGCGCTGGTGCTCGTCGGGCACGCGCCCACCCTGCGGCAGCTCAACGGCGTACCGGCTGCGGAGGAGTTCTACCGGCACCTGTTCACCCTGCTCGCCGAGCGGAGTGACATGGCGATCGCCAAGGGCGCCAGGTGATCGGCTACAGCGTCGTGCCGCGGCCGGTACCGCCGGCCGACGGCGTGCTCGCCGTACTGCCGGAGGTGCTGGTCCCCCTGTTGTGGTGGCGGGGGGTGGCGGTGCGGCGCGCCGAGCCGGTCTCCATGACTCCGCTGGAGCGGTTCACGCTGGAACTGGCCCTGACCACCGGCCGGGCCGACCCGGAGGAGCTGTTCGAGATCACGGGACTGCCGGGCAGCCTCCTGCCGATCGCGGCGCGCCGGCTGGTCGCCGCCCGCGCGCTGGCCGTGTCCGGTGACGCGTACGTGCCGGTGTTCCCGGCGGCCGACGACGCCGCGCGCACCCGGACCGTGTACGAGGCGCGGCACGTGAGCCTCGACGTCGTGTTGTTGCCGCTGACCGAGGATCTGCTGGCGCTCGACCCCGCCGTCTCCGGACTGCGGGCGGTCGAGCAGCTCCGTCCCCGGTCGGCCGGCAATGCCCCGGTGCCGGCCTCGATGGCCGGCCGGAAGCTGGCGGACTACCTGCGCGCCCGGCTCGCCGAGGGGACGGTGGCAGGTGCGGGCCGGGACGTCACGGCCGTGGCCCAGCTGGACGTCGAGTCGCCGCCGGTGGGCCGGGACGGCTGGTGCCCCGTGTACCGGTGCCGGGCTGAGCTGCGCCAGGACGGCGACCGGTACGTGCCGGTGCTGTGGTTTCCCGGCAAGGGCGACAAGGAGCCGACGGCGCTGGAGTTGCCGGGCGCCGACGGTCTGGTCGGGCGGTGGCGGGCGTTGCTCGACGCGCTCGCCGACCGGGGTGAGCGCGCCCGCGCCTGGGACGAGCTGTTGGGCTGGCGGCAGCACGTGGCACCGCGGGCGGAGCGTACGGGACCGGCCCGCTGGACCTGCCGGCTCACCCTGCCCGCCGCGCGTCGCCTCGCGGACCGGGGCCGGAACCTGGCGCTGCCGCTCGGCCTGGCGGTCCAGGGCGAGGACGCCGTCGTCGAGGTGGTACTCGACCTGGCCGGCGCCGACCCGGAGGCCGGCGAACTCGTCGCGACGGACCACCTGCTCACCGCCGCCGCACAGCCGGGCGCCGACGCGTCGGCGGTTCCGCGCACCGCCTCGATGTGGGAGCGCGCCTGGCAGTTGGGGTTCCACAACCTGGTCTACGCGCTGCGGGAGGCGGAGGACTTCGGCTATGCCTGAGCACCTGGACCTGGGCTCGCTGGTCGCCCCGGAGGGGTACTTCCTGGTACGCGAGGACGCCGAGCCGACGCCGTTCGTGGCCGCGCCGGACGCCGGTGGGCCGTACGAGCACCGGTTCACCTATCGCGGCTCCGACACCTCGATCAAACGCGCGGCCGTCGAGCTGATCGCGAGCGCCCGGCGGAAGGTCTTCCTGGCCAGCTTTCGGATCGGCGACCGCGACCTGCTGGACGCACTCCTCGCCGCCGTGGACCGGCTGCGCGGTGGGGTGTACGTCATCACGTCCTGGACCGAGGATTCGATGCGCCGCGACCTCGCCAGCGTCGAGGACGTCGAGGACATCGACGTGCAGGCCCAGAAGAAGCAGTTCGACCAGCTGACCCGCCGCGGCATCGCGCTGCGCGGGCACGAGGACTGCCACGCCAAGTTCCTCGTCGTCGACGACCATCGGGCACTGGTGTCCAGCGCCAATCTGGAGACCAGCGCGCTGGCGGACACGCCCCGGAAGCGGGCCACCGGGGAGAACGGCGTACTGCTGACCGACCCGGCCGAGGTGAAGCGCCTGGCCAGCCTGTTCACCCGCCTGTGGTACTCCGGCTGCACCTGGACCGCCCTGCCGGGGGCCGAGTACGCGCTGCACCGGCGGGTGCCGGTGCCGAGCCCCGTGCCGCCGCCGCGGCTGCCGGACGGCCCCGGCGTGATCTGGACCTGCCGCGACGGCGCAGGCGCCGAACGCGGCGTGCTCGCGGCGCTGCACGACGTCATCGCGCGCGCCCGGACCGAGTTGCTCCTCGCCACCTTCAGTCTGGTCGGCATCCGGGACCGGCCGGAGCTGCTGGTGGAGCCGCTGCGCCGGGCGATTCGTGAGCACCGGGTCGACGTGCGGCTGCTCGTCCGGGGTCGGAACAACATCGCATCCCATCGCGCCGACACCGCGGCGCTGGCCGAGCTGGGCGTGCGGATCTACGGCGACTCCGACACCCACGCCAAGGGGGTGATCGCGGACGGACGGTACGGGGCTCTGTTCTCCGCCAACTTCGACGCCGAGCACGGGTTGTTCGACGGTGTCGAGGTCGGTGTCCGGCTCGACGGCCACGCGGCGCTGACCGAGGCGCACCGATACTTCCGGCATGCCATGACGCACGCCGACCTGCGGTTCGCGTCGGGACCCACGCAGCGCGACCTCGACCGCGGCCTGGGCGCCCGCTGGCGGCGACGGTGGCCGTACCCCGCCCGTGTCCCGGTCACGGCAGCCGACGCGGACTGGCGGTCGCTGGTCGACGCGGCCACCGCGGGGCCCGTCCTCTGGGAGAAGGACGCCGAGGGGCTGCGGCTCTACGTCGCCGACGTGGTCGCCGTCCTGGAGCCGGCTGCCCGTACGCGCCGCCGGTTGACCGTCCACCGGGCCGGGACCGATGCCGGCGTCCGCCTGCGTGGCTGGTTCACGGAGCGGGCCGGGACCGGCGCCGCCGCGCAGAAGCGTGGCTTCTGCCCGGCGCTCCTGGTCCGGGAACCGTAGTGCCGAAATCTGCTCGATCCGCAGACACATCCGCGACAGGACCGATGGCTGAATGCCTCCGTACCCGCTACAGCTGCTGATACCCCAGGCCGGCGGTCAGAGGGTGCTGCGGTACGGGGGCATGAACCGGAGCCGGGGCAGCTGGTCGGCGAGCACTCCCCCGTCGACGACCAGGTGGGTGCCGTTGATGTAGCGGCCGGCGTCAGAGGCCAGGAGCAGGAGCGCGCCGACGCAGTCGTCCGGCGTGCCGTAGCCCCCGCGCAACGGGATCCGCTCCTTCCAGGCGGCCTCGAACGCCTGCCGGTCCAGGGTGAACTCGCCGTCGATCGGGGTGGCGATCATGCCGGGGGCGATCGTGTTGGCGGTGATCCCGTGCGGCCCCAGCTCGGCGGCGAGCGACCGGGTGAGTAGCTCGACGGCTCCCTTCGAGGCGTTGTAGTGGGCCAGCCCCGCTTCGGCCGTCAGCCCGTTCTTGGAGGAGATGTTGACGATGCGGCCGGACACCCCGTCGGCGATCATGTGCTCGGCGACGCGCTGCGCGAGGAAGAAGACGGCGTCCACGTTCACCCGCATCACCTCCCGCCAGGCGGCAACCGTGATCTCGTTGAAGTGCTCCAGCCGGGCCACGCCCGCGTTGTTCACCAGGATGTGCACCGGGCCGCGGTCACGGCGCACCTCGTCGACCCACGGGCCGATCGCGGTCGTGTCGGCCAGGTCGAACTCGTACGGGTGGCAGGTGCGGCCGTGCTGCGTCACCGCGGCCACGACCGGGGCGAGGTCGGCGCCGGGCCGGTCCACCAGCACCAGGTCGGCGCCGGCAGAGGCGAGGCCGACCGCGAACGCGGCGCCGAGCCCCCGCGCGGCGCCGGTGACCACGGCCAGCCGGCCGGACAGGTCGAAGGAGGGCGGGACGACGGTCATGCCAACCCCAGCAGGTCGAGCGACGGACGGTGGATCAGCTGCTCGATCTGCTCGGTGTCGAGCGGGTCGAGGCCGGGGATGCCGGGCACCCGGCCCACCGACCGCAGCCCCTCGATCGAGGCGTCGACGGTGGTGAACGGATAGTCGCTGCCGAACAGCAACTTGCCCCACACCCCGTAGTCCTGCACCAGCCGAAGGCTGTGCCAGAGCTGGAAGGGGCGGTAGTGCAGCGCGGAGACGTCGGCGTAGACGTGCTGGTGCTTACGGATGACCGCGATGCACTCCCCCTCGTACGGGTGGCCGAGGTGGGCCAGCACCATGCGCAGCTCGGGATGGCGGATGGCCACCTCGTCGAGGTGCACCGGAAGGGCGTAGCGCAGCGGCGCGGCGGAGACGAAGGTGGTGCCGGTGTGCACCAGCAGCGGCAGGCCGTGCCGCTCGGCGTAGGCGTACAGGTCGTCGTAGGCGGGGTCGGCGGGGTCGAACCCGGCGTACATCGGCATCAGCTTGATGCCGCGCAGGCCGAGATCGCGGTGCCCGTGCTCCAGTTCGTCGCGCCAGCCGGGCTGGGTGGGATCCAGGGCGAGGTAGCCGACCAGCCGGTCGGGGTGGGCCGCGACGTACGCGGCCACGGCGGCGTCGTCGACCCAGAGGCCGGAGCGGCGGGCCTTGCCGCCGACGACGACGGTGCGGGTGTCCGGCGGCGCGGTGGCCGCGTACTGCGACCACCGCACCGTCAGGTCGACCTCGCCGCCGTGCGCCCGGGACGCCTCGGCGGCGAACGGGTCGCCGACGTGCTCCGGGCAGTCGAACAGGTGCGAGTGCACGTCGACGATCATCGGCGGTCCCGTTTCTCCCACCCGTCGGCGAACATGTTCCAGAAGCCGTGGCTCGGCGGATGTTCGGCGAACACCTCGTCGACCAGTTCGACGCCGAGGCCGGGGGCGGTGGGCAGGTCGATGTGCCCGTCGACCACCGGCAGGGCGCCGCGTACGGCGTCGAAGACGTAGTCCTCCAGCAGGCCGTCGAACGTCTCCAGGATCTTGAAGTTGGGCATCCCGAGGACGGCGTGCACCGAGGCGGTGGTGCACAGCGGCGAGTTGGAGTTGTGCGGGGCGACGACCATGGCGTGCTGGTCGGCGATGGCGGCCAGCTTGCGCACCTCGGTGAACCCGCCGGCCATGGACAGGTCGGGCTGGATGATGTCGACGGCGTCGGTGGCGAACAGCCGGGCGTACTCGTAGCGGTTGTGGAAGTGCTCGCCGCCGGAGATCGGCATGGTGGCGCGGGCACGCAGCTCGGCGTACCGCTCGATGTGCGTCCACGGCAGCGGCTCCTCGAACCAGCCGAGGTCGAACGGCTCCAGCTCGCGTACCAGCCGGGCGGCGGTGTGCATGGCGAAGCGGGCGTGCCCCTCGACGAACAGCTCGATCTCGGGCCCGACGGCGGCGCGGACGGCGGCGACGATGTCGATCGAGCGGCGCAGCTCGGTGCGGGACAGCTCACCGAGGCCCGCGCCGAACGGGTCGAACTTCAGTGCCGTGTACCCCTTGGCGACGGTGGCGACAGCCCGCTCGGCGAACGCCGCGGGCTCGCGGTCGCCGGTGTACCAGCCGTTGGCGTACACCCGGACGCGGTCGCGGCAGGCCCCGCCGGTGAGACGGTACGCGGGCACGCCGAGGGCTTTGCCCATGAGGTCGTAGAGGGCCTGGTCGACGCCGGAGACGACGATCCCGCCGATGTCGCCGCCGCGCAGGAAGTCGCCCTGGTACATGCGCAGCCAGATCTCCTCGACGTCGAACGGGTCGGCGCCGATCAGGTGCCGCCCGGCCATCGCCTCGACGAGCTGGCAGGTCTCCCGCGTCCGGTACGGGTGGGTGATCTCGCCTACGCCGGTCAGTCCGGCGTCGGTGTGCACCCGCACGTAGGAGAAGTCGCGCCAGGCGGTGCCGAGGGTGAGGGTCTCCACCCGGCTGATCCGCCCGGCGGGGCCGACGGGACGCGTCTTGTCGACGGTCAGCATCAGGACCGCCCTCCCCCGCCGGCGGTCGCGCCGCCCATGGTGGCGGTGCCGGCCAACTCGGTGACGCCGCCGCTGGCGAGGGTGTCGCGGACGGCTGTCCGGGTGGCCTCGACGAGGTGGTCGATGTCGGCGTCGGTGTGGGCGTACGAGATGTGGTTGCGCTTGAGGTTCAGCGGCAGCTCGAAGATGCCGTGCTCGGGCATCCGCCGACGGTAGCCGATGAACGTGCCGGCATCGTTGCGCAGCAGGTCGTCGTAGCTGCGCGGCGCCGGTCCGGGCATGAAGTAGGTGACGAAGACGGAGCCGTGGCCGGTGACCACGGCGGGGACGCCGAGGTCGGCGAGGACCTCGGTGATGCCGGCGCGGGCCCGCTCGCCGAGCCGGTAGACGTGCTCGTGCACCGGCTCGGTGCGCAGCTTGCCGAGGGTGGCGAGGGCGGCGGCGACCACGGCGGGGTGCCCGTTGTAGGTGCCGGCGAAGAAGGCGGGGGCGCCGGGGCGGGTGCTGAACAGGTCCATCAGGTCGGCCCGGCCGCCGAGGGCGCCGATCGGGTAGCCGTTGGCGATGGCCTTGCCGAGGGTGGTCAGGTCGGGGGTGATCCCGCTGATCTTCTGCCAGCCGCCGAGGTCGTGCCGGAAGCCGGTGATCACCTCGTCGAAGACCAGGACGCTGCCGGCGCGGGTGCACTCGTCGCGCAGGGCCTGGAGGAACTCCTGGTCGGGCAGGAGACAGCCGACGTTGTGCGGCACCGGCTCGACGATGACGGCGGCGATGTCGTCGCCGTGCGCGGCGAAGGCGGCCCGGACGGCGGCCACGTCGTTGAAGCGCAGCACGAGGGTGGCGTCGAGGACCTCGGGCAGGATGCCGGTGGAGATCGGGTCGGGCGTGCCCACCCGGTCGGGGGCGGAGATGACGTTGAGGCTGACCGAGTCGTGCCAGCCGTGGTAGCAGCCCTGGAACTTGATCACCAGACGCCGTCCGGTGGCGGCGCGGGCGACCCGCAGGGCGTGGAAGGTCGCCTCGCTGCCGGTGCTGGTCAGCAGCGCCTTTTCGATGCTCGGGACCAGGTCGGCGAGGGTTTCGGCGAGTCGGACCTCGCCGTCGGTGACGGCCACGCCGCACAGGTCCAGCCGCGTGCCGGCCTCGGTGACGGCGGCGTTGACGTCGGCGTCGTTGTGGCCGAGCAGGGGCGGCCCGAAGGCCGCGTGGTAGTCGGTGTACCGGCGTCCGTCGGCGTCCCAGAAGTGCGCGCCGGAGGCGCGGGCGATCACCAGGTCGGTGAGGCCCGGGATGCTGCGCTGCCCGCTGTTGACGCCGCCGGGGATGACCCGGCGCGCCCGCTCGGCGAGCGGGGCACCGGACGATCGTGAAATCACACCTTCTCCTCATCGGTGCGGCGCGGCGACCCAGCCCGGTCGCGACGCCGCGGTATGTCCGCCGCAGGAGGAACCAATCGAGTTTCGGAACAGTGTTCGGCATTACCAAACGATGTTCGGCATACTAGGCCCGCTTGTTCGCGAAGGTCAACAGGATGCCGCACCACTTTCCGAACAGGTTTGTTACGCTGTTCGGCCTTGGCGAACACACTCGGCTTTCCTGACCGAAAGAAGGACCATGACCACCACCGAAGACGGGGACGGCTCCCGCTACCTGGTGCGCAGCGTCAGCCGCGCGGCCGAGGTGCTGGAGGCACTGTCCACCGCCACCCCCGGCGAGGGACTGAGCGTCACCGACATCGCCCGCGCCTGCGGGCTGTCCAAGAGCGCCGCGTTCGCCACCCTGCACACCCTGTGTCACCACGGACTGGCCGCCGACGACGGCGAGGGGATGAACCGCCGCTACCGCCTCGGGATGGCCCTGGCCCGCCTCGGCGTCCGCGCCCAGGAGCAGCTGTCACTGCGTGACATCGCCCGCCCGGTGCTGGCCGGGCTGACCCGCGGGACCGGGCTCAGCTCCCGGCTGGCCGTCCCCGAGGGGGCCCACGCGGTCGTCATCGACCAGGTCAGCAACGGCGAGCGCATTCAGATCGAGCTGCGGATGGGCACCCGCGAGCTGCCGCACTGCACCGGGCTGGGCAAGGCCCTGCTGGCCGAGATGACCCCGCCGCAGGTCGCCGAGCTGATCGGCCGCGTCGGGCTGCCCCGGCGCACCGACCACACCATCACCGACCTGGACTCGCTCCTGGCCCACCTCGACGACGTCCGCAAGGCCGGGTACGCCCTCGACGACGAGGAGGACGCCGAGGGGGTGTTCTGCATCGGCAGCGCCCTGCGCGACCACACCGGGCAGTGCTGCGGCGCGATCAGCGTGACCGGGCTGAAGCTGGGTCTGCCCAGCTGGCGGTACCAGGAGCTGGGGCGTCAGGTACGGCAGGCCGCGGAGGCCATCTCCGTCCGGCTCGGTCACGTCCCGGCGGAGGCGACCTCTTGACAGCCGGTTCACCTGCTGTTTAACGTTCCCGCCAACGCTGCGGCCCAGGTCGCGGCGGGTCGCGGCCCTTGCCGCGGCCACCTCGGGCGAACAGCTGACTCCCGACGCGCCGCAGCCCCGGCGCCGGGCGTTCCGGTCAGCAGCTCCGCCGCCTGCGCGCCTCGCGCGTTTGCCCGACCTTCCCCCGTCCTGCGGCGTCCCCCGTGGCGCCCGCAGACCCCCAGCCTGCCGTCCGGCGTCGCGCCGGCCGGCTGGACCGCGAAGGTTGAGGCTCGCCATGGGTCTACTCGGCACGTCCACTCTCACCTCCCAGGACCAGGTCCTGCGCGTCGACACCGTCGCCGACCTGGCCGCCCTCGCCCCCGCCGCGCTGGCGGTCCGCACCCTGGTGCGGGTCGCCGGCTACCGCACCGCCGGCGACGGCGGCGGCAGTCTGCTGCGCTGGGACCCCACCAGCACCGTCCCCGCCAACGGCGGCACCGTGCACGACCCGTACCGGACCAGCCGCGGCCGATGGCTGGCCGTGCACGACGGGGTCGGCGACTTCCGGCGATTCGGGATCTTCGGCAGGGGCATCCCCGCCGACGCCGCGCTGGACGCGATGGTCGCCGACCCGGCGATCCGTCGGATCGAGGCGCACACCGACCTGCGCTTCGTCAAGCGGCACACGTTCGGCCGCAGCGACATCGAGCTGGACTTCGGCGGGCACACCGTGCACACCGACGGTATCGAGCGCAACACCCACGACAACCCGTTCGGCGCCGTGCTCTACTTCCGCGGCGCGGTGACCGACACGGTGATCACCCACACCCTCACCGAGACCGTCCCCGAACTGACCGACGTGTTCCAGGTGCCCGACTCCGGACGCTTCGCCGTCGGGCAGTGGTGGACAGCCACCAGCAACTCCCTCACCGGCGCCGACGAGCGCGAGCTGCAGAAGATGGTCCAGGTCACCCAGATCGTCGACGGCACCCACGTCCGGGTGGGCTACCTCAACGGCTGGCCCCTGGAGCCCGGCCGCACGATCACCTGGCGGCGGGTCGAACCGGTCCAGCGTGCCCACGTGCGCAACATGGTCTTCCTGGGCCACGTCGCCTTCACCGGCGAGTACCCCGGCTCCGGCCCGGACGACCGCGAGTACAGCGGCTCCCACCCGGTCGCCTACGAGTACGCGGTGCGCTGCGACGTCTCCGGCATCGACGCCACCGGCACCTGGTGGCCGGTGATCATGCGCCGCTGGTGCACCCACTTCACCACCGCCAACTGCACCCTGAAGAACCCGCCCACCGTCATGTACGGCGGCGCGGGCTACCTCACCCAGCAGATCTACTGCCTGTACGGGCACGTCGTGGACTGCCGCAGTTCCAACGCCCGGCACCTCAACGACCTGACCGCCTCGGCGTACTGCACGGTGGAGAACTGCCACGGCGACGGCGACGACGCCGGGGGCAACCCGTTCACCACCCACGGCCAGTACGAACACGACCTCGTCTTCACCGGCAACTCCGGCCTGATGGACATCGCCAACAGCGGTGGCCAGTGGGGCATCAGCGCCAAGCGGATCACCGTCCGCCGGCACGTCTGCTCCTGGTTCGTCGCCGGCACCAAGATCACGGATCTGACGCTGGAGGACGTCCGGGTCATCGCCCGCTCGACGTTCGACCCGGCCGGCACGCTCCAGATCAACGCCGACGGCGCGCAGCTGCGCGGCTGCTCGGCGAGGACGCTGAGCATCGCCCAGCGCTCGGCGCGCTCCCGCCGGCCCACCGTCGTCGCCGACTGCGAGTTCGACCAGCCCGCCGGCACCGTCGTCGTGCAGACCCCGGTCAGCAACCCGGTGCACTTCGTGCGCACCACCTTCCGGGGGCTGGACGGGGCGATCCTGCGCGGCTCCGGTCCGGTGCGCCTCACCGACTGCACCCTCACCGGGTCGCCGGGGGCCGCCCCGCTGCTGGTCGGCGCGGGCGAGGTGGTGATCGACGGCGGCACCCTCACCGACACCGGCATCGAACTGTCGGCCGTGCGCGACCAGCGCCTCGTCGTCGACGGCGGCGCGGTGCTCACCGGCACCAACGCCCGCCGGGCGCTGCTGACCCGGAACGCCGGCCCCGGGGCGGTCCGCGTCGAGCTGGGCGACTGCACCAGCACCGCCGCCGACGCGGAAACCGCCCACGTACGCCTGGACACCGGCGTCAACCGGTACCGGGCCGTCGGCGCGCGGTTCACCGGCGGCCGGCTGGTGCTCGCCGACGCCGCCTTCGGCGCCGCCTCCACGCTGCTGCACAGCCGCTGCGTCGAGGAAGGGGTCGCCCGCGAGCTGCCCGCCGAGTCCGCCCGCGTCGCCACCGGCGACAACCTCACTGTCTGATCACCCCGGCCCCTGGAAGAGGAGACACCCCCATGGACCGCTCCGAACCGACCTCCCGCCGCACTCTGCTGCGCGCCTCCGGGCTCGGCGGACTCGCCCTCGCCGGCGCCGCCCTCGCCCTCTCCCCCGCCACCCCCGCGTCCGCCGCCCCCGAGCCGGACAGCGCGGCGACCCCGCTGGCCCCCGGCCGCGACGCGGTCCTGCACGTCGGCACCGTCGCCGCCCTGCTCGACCTGGCGCCCGACACCCTGCGCGACGGGCAGGTGGTGCACGTCGACGGTCACTTCGCCGCCGGCGACGGCGGCGCCCGGCTGGTCCGCTGGGACGCGGCCAGCACCGCCGCCGGCAACGGCGGCACCGTCCTCACGCCGAACGGCGACAGGCCGGGCCGCTGGCACCTGCTGCACGACGGCGTCGTCGAGTTCCGGCACTTCGGCATCTTCGACGCGAAGACCCCCGCCGACGCCGCCCTCGACGCCATGGTCGACGACCCCACCGTGCACCGCATCGAGGCCCACACCGACCTGCACTTCGTCAGGCGGCACCGGTTCACCCGCAGCGACCTGGTGCTCGACTTCGGCGGGCACACCATGTCCACCACGGGCATCGAGGACGCCGGCCGCGACGACCCGTTCGCCGCCGTGCTGTTCTTCCGCGGGAAGGTCACCGACGAGGTACGCACCCACGCCCTGACCGAGGCCGTCCGGGAGGGCTGGGACTCCTTCCAGGTAGCCGACTCCTCCGCCTTCGCCGTCGGCCAGTGGTACGCCGTCGAGGTCAACCGGCTCGCCGGCGCCTGGGAGCGGGAGCTGCAGAAGCTCGTCCAGGTCACCCAGATCATCGACGGCACCCACATCCGGGTCAACTACAAGAACGGCTGGGAGCTGGCCCCCGGCCGCAGCCTCACCTGGACCCGGGTCGAGCCGGTCAGCCGGGTGCACGTGCGCAACCTCGTCTTCACCGGCAACGGCGCCGACCAGTACACCGGCTCCCACCCGGTCGCCTACGAGTACGCGGTGCACTGCGACGTCGCCGACGTCGACGCCACCGGCACCTTCTGGCCGGTGATCATGCGGCGCTGGTGCACGTACTTCCACACCGCCCGCTGCACCCTGAAGAACCCGACCTCGGTCACCTGGGGCGGCGCCGGCTACCTCACCCAGCAGATCTACTGCCTGTACGGGCACGTCGAGGACTGCCGCACCTCCAACGCCCGGCACCTCAACGACTGGACCGCCTCGGCGTACGGGTACGTCACGAACTGCCACGGCGACGGCGACGACCAGGGCCCGTTCGTCACCCACGGCCAGTACGAGCACGACCTGGTCTACACCGGCAACTCCGGGCTGATGACGTTCGCCAACTCCGGGGCGGCCTGGGGCTCGGCGGCGAAGCGGATCACCGTCCGCAAGCACGTCTGCTCCTGGTTCGTGGCCCGGGTGAAGGTGACCGACCTGACCCTGGAGGACGTCCAGGTCATCCGCAAGGCCGGGCTGGCCGGCTCCGGGATGATGTGGGTCAACGCCGACGGCGTGCAGCTGCGTGGCTGCTCCGCCGACGACACGCTGATCATCTCCCAGCAGTCCACCCGGTCGCAGCGGCCCAACGTCATCGAGGACTGCGCGTTCATCCTGGCCACCGCCGGCACCGACGTCGTGCAGGCCAGCGTCACGACCCCGGTGCACCTGGTCCGCACCACGATCCGGGGCGTCAACGGGCACACCTTCAGCGGCACCGGGCGGCTACACCTCACCGACGTGACGTTCGTCGGCGCCCCGGACGCCGCGCCGGTCACCGTGCGCTCCGCCGACCTCCGCGTGTCCGGCGGGACCTTCACCGACACCGGCATCCGCCTCGCCGGCGCCACCGACCAGCGGATCAGCGTCGGCGGCGGTGCGGTGGTCAGCGGCACGAACGCGGCGAAGGCACTGCTGTCCCGCGCCGCGGCCACCGGCGTCGTGCGGTGGGAGCTGGGCGGCTATCTCAGCACCACCGGCGACGCGGGCACCGCGCACGTCGCCGTCGACGCCGGCACCAACCGGTACTCGGCCGTGGGGGCGCAGTTCACCGGCGGAAGGCTGCGGCTGGCCGACGCCGGCTTCGGCGAGGGTTCCCACCTGCACCACACCGGGTGCGTGGAGGAGGGCGTGACCCGGGAGCTGCCCGCCGCCTCGTCGCGGGTCCGCGACGCCGGGAACCTGACGGTCTGACCGCCCGAGGCCAGCGAGAGAAAGCGAGGAGCAGGTGGAACAGCAGGACCGGCCGGTGCGGGTCGCGCTGGTGGGCGCGGGCAACCGGGGCCAGACGTACGCCCGGTGGGTGGCCGCCAACCCGGGGCGGGCGCGGCTGGTCGCGGTCGCCGACCCGCGGCCCCACCAACGAGGGTTGATCACCGCCGCCCATCCGGGCGCGGCGGAGTTCGTCGACTGGCGGGACCTGCTCGCGGCGGACCCGCCGGCGGACGCGGTCGTCGTGGCCACCCAGGACCGGATGCACGTGGAGCCGGCCGTCGCGTTCGCCAAGACCGGCCGGCACCTGCTGGTGGAGAAGCCACTCGCGCCGACCGCGGACCAGTGCCGCGAGATCGTCGAGGCGGTCCGCGCCACTGGCGTGCTGTTCGCCGTCTGCCACGTCCTGCGCTACACCCCGTACACCGACGTGGTGAAGCGGGTGGTGGACAGCGGGGTACTGGGCGAGATCGTCAGCGTCCAGCACCTCGAACCGGTCGGCTGGTGGCACTACGCCCACTCCTACGTACGCGGCCCGTGGCGACGGGAGGACCTGGCCACCCCCATGCTGCTGGCCAAGTCCAGCCACGACCTGGACTGGCTCGGCTACGTCACCGGCCGGCGCATCGAGCGGGTCGCCAGCTTCGGCGGGCTACGCCACTTCCGGCCCGACCAGGCTCCGGCCGGCGCTGCCGCGCGGTGCCTGGACTGCGCCGTCGAGCCGGGCTGCCCGTACTCGGCGCCGAAGCTGTACCTGCCGGTGCTGCGCGAGCGCGGGCCGATCTGGCCGGTCAGCGTGGTCACCGACGGCACCGACGAGGCCGCGCTGCTGGCGGCGCTGCGCACCGGACCGTACGGGCGGTGCGTGTACTCCGGCGACAACGACGTCGTCGACCACCAGGTCGTCGCGATGGAGTTGACCGGCGGGGTCAGCGCCACCTTCACCATGGCCGCCTTCACCGAACAGACCCACCGGCAGACCCAGCTGTTCGGCACCCACGGCTTCCTCTCCGGCGACGGCGAGCGGGTCCGGGTGCACGACTTCCGCACCGACCGGATCGAGGTCCTCGACGCCGGCACGGTCGGCGGGTCCACCGCCGCCGACGACCACGGCGGCGGCGACACCGCGCTGATGGACGCCTTCGTCCGCGCCGTCGCCACCGGCGACGGCCAGCACATCCGGTCCGGGCTGGACGAGACCCTCGCCAGCCACCTCGCGGTCTTCGCCGCCGAGACGGCCCGGCACACCGGCACGGTCGTGACCGTGCCCGCGCACTGAACCACTCAGAGAGGAACGGACAGATGCGAGTTCGCAGGTACGCACCGGCCGCGGTCGCCGCGCTGGTGGCCGGGCTGCTCACCGCCTGCGGCGGCGGCTCCGACGCCGGCGACGACAAGCAGAGCGTCACCATGTGGATCTACCCGGTGATCCCCGACGAGGCCACCCACCGGGGTTTCTGGGACAAGCAGGTCGCCGCGTTCAAGGCCGACCACCCCGACGTCGACGTCAAGGTCGAGATCTTCCCGTGGGCCAAGCGGGAGGAGTCGCTGACCACCGCGATCGCCGGCGGCAAGGGACCCGACGTCGTGTACCTGATCCCCGACCAGCTCGGCAAGTTCAACAAGATGATCGAGCCGGTGGACGACTACCTGCCCGCCGACGCGAAGGCCGACTACCGGGAGAACGTCCGAGCCGCCGTCACCCTCGACGGCAGGATGCTCGGCGCGCCGATCCTGACCAGCAGCAACCCGCTGATGTGCAACGCGAAGGTGTTCACCGCCGCCGGGATCACCGAGTACCCGAAGACGTGGGCCGACCTGCTGGCCCTCGCACCGCGGTTCAAGGCCAAGGGCTTCGACGTCACCAACTACTACGCCGACCCGAGCGCCACGCTGAACCAGTCCTTCTACCCGCTGCTGTGGCAGGCCGGTGGGGACGTGTTCGGCGCGGACGGCAGGTCCGTGGCGTTCGACGGCCCCGAGGGCGTCAAGGCGCTGACCTTCCTCAAGCAGCTCGTCGACGGCGGTTACGTCGAGAAGGACCTGATCACCAGCATCCCCGCGTTCGAGCAGACCAACGTCGCCAGGAACAAGGTCGCCTGCACCTGGCAGCACGTCCCGGCCGACGTCGAGAAGTTCTGGGGCAAGGAGAACATCAAGATCTTCCCGCCGCTGAGCGACGCCAGGAGCGTCGGCTACGGCACCGTGGGCAGCCTCTCCATCCTCAAGGGGAGCAAGGCCAAGAAGGCCGCCGGCGAGTGGGTCTCCTTCGTCACCGCCCCGGCGGTCGCCTCCGCGTACGACACCGCGGGCGGCTACTTCTCGGCCAAGACGTCCGCCGGGTCCCTGTACCCCCAGGACCCGGTGAACACCGAGATGGAGAAGACCCTCGGCAGCACCACCGTCGGCGCGCTCAACGAGAAGAGCCGCGAGGTGATGGGCGTGCTCGCCCCCGAGATCCAGGCCGCGCTGATCGGCAAGAAGACCCCCGAGCAGGCGCTCGCCGACGCGGCCAGGGCCGCCCAGGCGCTGCTCTGACCCCTGCCGGCCCGCCGCCGCGCCGCGGCGGCGGGCCGGGCACCACCGCACCGGCCGCGTCGGCCGATGCCGAACCTGCGAAGAGGATGGCGAGATGGCCGTACCTGCTCAGCTGCCGGCCCGGGGGGCCCGGCGGGTGATCGCCCGGCGCGAGGCACGATGGGGTCTGCTCTTCGTCCTCCCCGCGTTCCTGCTGTTCCTGGCGTTCCGCTTCGGCCCGGCGATCGCGGGGCTGCTGCTCGGGTTCATGGACTACACGATCGGCGGCGACGCCGAGTGGACCGGGCTGGAGAACGCCCGGCGGCTGGCCGACGACCCGGTCTTCTGGCAGTCGCTGCGGATCACCGCCGGCTACACCCTGCTGTACGTACCGCTGACCGTGGCCGCCTCGGTCGGGCTGGCGCTGCTGGTCCGGCGCGCCTTCCGCGGCGTCGGCTTCTTCCGGTCGGTGTTCTTCCTGCCGGTGGTCACCAGCCTGGTGCTGGTCGCCACGATCTTCTCCTGGGTGTTCTCCTCCGGCGGCCCCTGGGCGCGGGTCCTCGGCTGGGTGGGCCTGCCCGGCGACTCCTGGCTGGCCTCCAGCACCTTGGTCCTGCCGGCACTCGCCCTGGTCGGCGTGTGGTCGCACTTCGGGTACGGCATGCTGATCGTGCTGGCCCGCCTCCAGGACCTGCCGCGCGAGCAGGAGGAGGCCGCGCTCACCGACGGCGCCGGCCCGTGGCCGCGGTTCCGCTGGATCGTGCTGCCCCAGCTCAAGCCGGTGCTGTTCTTCCTGCTGGTGATCGAGACGACCGCCTCGTTCCAGGTCTTCGACCTGGTGTACGCGATGACCGGCGGCGGCCCGGCCCGCGCCAGCTACACCCTCGTCATGGCCCTGTACGACCAGGGCTTCAAGTACTTCGACCTCGGCTACGCCAGCGCGATCGGGGTGGCCCTGTTCGCGATGACCCTGGTCGTCGCACTGATCCAGCGGCTGGCCCTCGGGAGGGACAAGTGACCGCCACGACCACCGCCCCCGCAGCCACCACGGCACCCCGGGCCCGCCGGCGGCGCTCGTACCGGGCGTTGCAGCCCGGGCCGGGCGGCACCGTGCTGCGGTACGTGCTGCTCGCCGTGGCCAGCGTGGTCACGCTGTTCCCGTTCTACGCGATGGTGGTGCTGAGCCTGAAGCCCGCCGCCGCCGTCGAGTTCCCCGGCAGCCTGCTGCCCTGGCCGATCGAGTTCGACGCGTACGCCACCGTGCTCGACTCGCGGAGCATCCTGCGGTGGCTGCTGAACACCACGATCTACTCGGTGGTCAGCGTCGTCGCGGTGCTGCTGCTCGCCGCGCTGGCCGGGTACGCGTTCGCGAAGAAGCGCTTCCCCGGCCGGGAGGCGATGTTCTGGTCGTTCCTGGCGATGGTCATGGTGCCGTACCACGTCACCCTCATCCCGACCTTCATCCTCATCGCGAGGGTCGGCGGGGTCGACACGTACTGGGGGCTGATCCTGCCGACGCTCGCCAACGCGCAGGCGGTGTTCCTGATGCGGCAGTTCATCCAGGGCCTGCCCGACGAACTGTTCGAGGCGGCGAAGATCGACGGCGCGTCGGAGTGGCGGATGTTCGTGCGGATCGTGCTGCCGCTGTGCAAGCCGATCCTGGCCACCCTCGGCGTGTTCGTCTTCCTGTGGCACTGGAACGACCTGCTCTGGCCGTTGATCATCGGCCAGAGCGGGGACATGCGCACCCTCACCGTCGGCATCGCCTCCCTCCAGCAGGAGCAGGTGCCGCTCAACGTCATGCTCGCCGGCTCGGTCGTCGCGTTCGTGCCGATCTTCGCCGCCTACCTCGTGGGCCAGCGGTACTTCACCGAGGGCGTCACGATGTCCGGAATCAAGGGGTAAGAGAAACATGTTCACAAGTGAGTCCGAGTTGGAGGACCGCCTGGCCCGGCCGTCGGCGGCGCTCGTCGCCGACCTGGCCGGCGGCTCCGGCGACCTGGTGGTGCTCGGCGCCGGGGGCAAGATGGGCCCGTCGCTGTGCCGGCTGGCCCGCCGGGGGCTCGACGCCGCCGGCCGCGGCGGCGACCGGGTCTACGCCGTGTCGCGCTGGTCGGACCGGTCGGCGGCCGACGCGCTGGCCGCCGACGGGGTGGAGCCGGTGACGTGCGACCTGCTCGGCGACGGCGATCTGGCCGGGCTGCCCGACGCCGCCGACGTGGTGTTCATGGTGGGCGCGAAGTTCGGCACCGCCAGCGCCCCCTACCTGGCCTGGATGGTCAACGCGGTGCTACCCGCCGCGGTGGCCCGCCGCTACCCGGCCGCCCGGATCGCCGCGTTCTCCACCGGCAACGTGTACCCGATGGCGCCCGTGACCTCCGGCGGCTGCGTGGAGACCGACCCGCCCGGCCCGATCGGCGACTACGCGATGAGCTGCCTCGGCCGGGAGCAGGTCTTCGCGCACGCCGCCGCCACCCGGGGCACCCCGGTCACGGTGATCCGCCTCAACTACGCGGTCGACCTGCGCTACGGGGTGCTCGCCGACATCGGTAAGGCGGTGCTGGCCGGCGAGCCGGTCGACCTCACCACCGGCCACGTCAACGTGGTCTGGCAGGGCTACGCCAACGAGGTGGCGCTGCGGTCGCTGGAGCGCGCCTCCGCCGACGTGTTCACCCTGAACCTGACCGGCCCGGAGACCGCCCCGGTGCGCCGGATCGCCGCCCGGATGGGCGAGCGCCTGGGCAGGCCGGTGACGTACGCCGGCAGCGAGGCGCCGACCGCGCTGCTCAACGACGCGACCCGCTGCCACGCGCTGTTCGGCTACCCGGACGTGCCACTGGGCACCCTGATCGACTGGCAGGCCGACTGGCTGGCCGCCGGCCTGCCCACCACCGGCAAGCCCACCAAGTTCGCCGTCCGCGACGGAAGGTTCTGACATGTCCCTGGACCTGCTGCGCGACGGGACCGTCATCCCCGCGCACCCGCTCGCGCTCACCGCCGACCGCCGCCTCGACGAGCGGCGGCAGCGGGCGTTGACCCGCTACTACCTGGCCGCCGGGGCCGGCGGCCTCGCGGTCGGCGTGCACACCACCCAGTTCGCCATCCGCGAGGCGGGGCTGCTGCGGCCGGTGCTCGCCCTGGCCGCCGAGACCGTCGACGCCGAGGCCAACCGACCGGTGGTCAAGATCGCCGGGGCCTGCGGCGACACCGCCCAGGCCGTCGCCGAGGCCGAACTGGCCGCCTCGCTGGGGTACCACGCCGTGCTGCTGTCCCCCGTCGTGCCCGGCGCCGACGAGGCGTACCTGCTGGACCGGGCGCGGGCGGTCGGCGAGGTGCTGCCGCTGATCGGCTTCTACCTCCAGCCGGCCGTCGGGGGCCCACGCCTGTCGACGGCGTTCTGGCGGGCGTTCGCCGACCTGCCGTCGGTGGCCGCGGTGAAGCTCGCCCCCTTCGACCGGTACCGCACCCTGGAGGCGGTGCACGGCATCGCCGCCGCCGACCGGGCCGCCGAGGTGGCGCTGTACACCGGCAACGACGACCACATCCTCGGCGACCTGCTCGGCGAGTTCGCCGGCCGCCGGTTCGTCGGCGGCCTGCTCGGCCAGTGGGCGGTGTGGACCCGCGCTGCGGTGACGATGTTCGACCGCGTACGAGCCGCCCGGTCGGGCGATCCGGCGGCGCTGGCGGAGCTGACCGCCCGCGCGGCGGCGGTCACGGACGCGAACGCGGCGGTGTTCGACGCCGCGAACGGGTTCCACGGCTGCATCGCCGGGGTGCACGAGGTGCTGCGCCGGCAGGGGCTGCTCGACGGGGTGTGGTGCCTCGACCCGGCCGAAGGGCTGTCGCCCGGCCAGGCCGAGGAGCTGACCCGGGTGACCACCGCCTATCCGTGGCTGACGGACGACGACTTCGTCGCGGAGCATCGCGATGACTGGCTCCGGTGAGCCGCCACCCGGGGCCGGTGGAAACGGGCCGCCGGTGACCACACCCTCCGGCGGACGCCGTCCGGTCACCGTGGTGTCCGTATCCGCCACCCTGCGCGCCCAGTTCTTCCCGGACCGCATCGGCGACCGGCTGACCACGATCACCGACGCCGCGCTCGTCGACGACCACGCGGCACTCACCCTTACCGGCCTGGAGCCGCTGCTGGCCCGGGCCGAGGTGCTGGTGACCTCGTGGGGTGCCCCTCGGCTCGACGCGGCCCTGCTGGATCGCGCCCCGGCGCTCCGGCTGGTCGCGCACACCGGCGCCTCCGTCAAACCGTTCGTGACCCCCGAGCTGTTCGCCCGTGGCATCACGGTCACCCAGGCGGGGCAGGGCATGGCCCGGTCGGTGGCCGAGGTCGCCCTCGCGTTCACCCTGGCCCTGCTGCACCAGACGCCCCGCTTCGACCACGCGCTCCACAGCGGCACGAGCTGGAGCCAGGCGGAACAGGCGCCACCCCGGCACGAGATCCTCGGCTGCCCGGTCGGGGTCGTCGGCGCGTCCCGCACCGGGCGGGCGTACCTGGAACTGGTCCGCGCCCTGGGCGCTGAGGTCAGCGTGTACGACCCCACTCTCACCGCGACGGACGCCGCCGCGCTCGGTGCCCGGCTGGTCGGCCTCGACGAGCTGCTCGCCGGCAGCCGCGTCGTCGCGCTGCACGCGCCGACCCTGCCGGAAACCCGGCACCTGCTCGGCGCCCGCGAGCTGGCGCTGCTGCCCGACGGCGCCGGACTGGTCAACACCGCCCGGTCCTGGCTGGTCGACGAGGCGGCGCTCGTCGCGGAGCTGTCCCGCGGCCGGATCGACGCCGCGCTGGACGTCTACGACGACGAGCCGCTACCCACCGGCCACCCGCTACGGGCGCTGCCCAACGTGCTGCTCACCCCGCACCAGGCCGCCGGCACCGTGCAGGGTCGCCGGCGGCAGGGCGAGATCGTCGTCGACGAGATCGCCCGGTACGTGGCCGGCCGGCCCCTCGCCCACGCGGTGACGCCGGAGATGCTCGCCAGGACGGGCTGACACCGCCAGACCCGGCACGCGATCGACATGGGCCCGCCTGCGGGCCCCACCCCATCGGAGAGGACATCATGAAGTTCATGCGGATCGGCCCGGCCGGTGCCGAACGGCCGGTGCTGTTCGACGGCATCAGCTACTTCGACCTGAGCGGCGTCACCGCCGACATCGACGCGGCGTTCCTCGCCGCGGACCCGGTCGAGCGGGTCCGGGCGGCCGGGCCGCTGCCCGAACTCGACGTGACCGGGGAGCGGATCGGCGCCCCCATTGCCCGGCCCGGTGCGGTGCTCTGCATCGGGCAGAACTACCGCGCGCACGCCGCCGAGTCGGGAGTCGCCCCGCCCGAGCGGCCGATCCTGTTCCACAAGTCGCCGAACACTGTGGTCGGCCCGTACGACGACGTACTGATCCCGCGCGGATCGACGAAGACCGACTGGGAGGTCGAGCTGGCCGTGGTGATCGGGAAGCGGGCCCGCTACCTCGACTCCCCGGCCGAGGCCCTCGCCCACGTGGCGGGGTACGCGGTCACCAACGACGTGTCCGAACGGGACTACCAGTTCGCCGACCCCGGCGGCCAGTGGTCCAAGGGCAAGTCGTGCGAGACCTTCAACCCGCTCGGCCCATGGCTGGTCACGCCGGACGAGGCCGGCGACCCGCAGGCGCTTCGGCTGCGTTCGTGGGTCAACGGCGAGCCGCGGCAGGACTCCCGGAGCGCCGACATGATCTTCGACGTGGCGTACCTGATCTGGCACCTGTCCCAGTTCACCGTGCTGGAGCCGGGTGACGTCCTCAACACCGGCACCCCGCAGGGGGTGGCGCTGTCCGGCCGGTTCCCCTACCTGGCGGCCGGCGACGTGATGGAGGTGGAGATCGACGTGCTCGGCCGGCAGCGCAACCTGCTCGCGCCGGCGTGACGGCCCCGGTCGAGTTCCGCCCGGCCATGCCGGCGGACGTGCCGTCGCTCCACGCCACGTGGGACGAGGCGTTCACCGACGCACACGTGACCGAGCTCTACGCCCACGACCCCGGCCGCCTCCCGCGCACCTTCGTGGCGGTGGAGGCCGGGACGGTCGTCGCCGCCGTCTACTACCTGCCCCGCCGGGTCCGCAACGCCGCCGGCGGCGTCGACCTGGTCGGCGGCGTCGCCAACGTGGCCACCCGGGTCCGGGCGCGGGGCCGCGGTCACATCCGCCGCCTGCTCGACCTGGCCGTCACGGCCATGGCCGCGGACGGCTGCGCCTGGTCGTTGCTGTTCACCGGCACATCCGACGTCTACCTGTCCAGCGGCTACCGCCCGTTCACCCTGCACTACCGCAGCGGTCGACCGGCGGCAGCCGCCGCCCCTCCGCCGGGCTGGACCGTCCGGGAGGAGTCCGATGTGGACTGGGCGGAGCTCGCCCCGGTGCACGCGGCGTTCAACGCCCACCGGCCGCTCAGCACGGTGCGGGACGCCGCCGACTGGGGGTTGCGGGTGCCGGTGTGGTACGCGCCGCCCACCCGGACGCTGGTCGCCCGGCACGACGGCCGGACAGCGGGCTACCTGGTCGCGCAGTGGTCTCCGGGGCACGTCCGGGTGATCGAGGTTGCAGCCTGGCCGGACCGGCCGGATGCCCTTCGCGCCCTGTTCGGCGCTGTCGCCCGAACCGCCGTCGACCGCGCCGTACGGCACTGCACGGCCCGGCTGCCCGCCGACCCGGTGATCGAGGCGGCGTTGCCGAGCCTCCTGATCGACCCGGTGACGGAGGCCGACGCCACCGGCATGGTCCGGCCGATCCACGCGGCGCCCGACCACCTGGCCGCGATCACCGGGGCACCCGGCGCCTTCCACTGGCCGGCCGACTACCTGTGAGCAGCACACCGGAAGGAGTCCGATGAGTCTCGTGGAGCAGGTCACTCCGCCGGTCGCCGGACACGGGGAGGGGCCGGTGTGGTGCCCTGCCGACCAGCGGGTGCGTTGGGTCGACATGCTGGTCGGCGACGTCCTGGCTCTGGACCCGGCCACCGGGGAGATCAGCCGCCGGCACGTCGCCCCGTTGGTCGCGGCCGTGCGGCCGCGCTCCGGTGGTGGACTGGTCGCGGCCGTCGAGCGGGGCTTCGCGCTGCTGACAGGGGACTCGGTGGATCTGCTGCCCGAGATCTGGTCGGATCCGTCGGTCCGGATGAACGACGGCGGGTGCGACCCGCTCGGGCGCTTCTACTGCGGCTCCATGGCCTACGACGCCGCGCCGGGTCGGGCCGCGCTGCACCGGCTCGACCCCGGCGGCTCGGTCGAGACGGTGCTCACCGGGCTCACTGTCTCCAACGGCTTGGCCTGGACCCGGGACGGCGGGACCGCCTGGTACGTCGACTCGGCCACCAACCGGATAGACACCTTCGCCTTCGACGTGACCACGGGCGAGTTGCATGACCGACGGCCAGCCGTAGCGGTGCCTCTTGACACGGGCACGCCAGACGGACTGTGCCTCGACGTCGAGGGCGGTGTCTGGGTCGCGCTGTGGGACGGGGGCGTCGTCCACCGGTACGCGCCGGACGGCCGTCTCACCGCCGTCGTGGAGCTGCCGGTCCGGCGCCCGACCGCATGCGCGTTCGGCGGCCCGGACCACACCGACCTCTACATCACGACCTCCCGCGAGGGCCTGCCGGCCGAGGACCGCTCCCCCGCGGGGGCTCTGTTCCGGATTCGACCAGAGGTGCCCGGGTTCCCCGATCACACCTTCGTGGGCTGACCGCGCCGACGGGTCGATGCCGATCGTCACGGCCAGTGCGCCACCGATCCCGCTCGTCCGCGCTCAGCCCCTCTCGAAGACCAGCGTTCCGCCGATCCAGGTCTGCACGACGGTCAGGGCGGCCAGCTCCGTCGGCGCGGTCTCCAACGGGTCCGCGTCCAGGACGACGAAGTCGGCGAACTTGCCCACCTCGAGCGAGCCGACCCGGTCCTCCCAGCCGATCGAGAACGCCGCCCACTCGGTGTACATCCGCAGCGCCTCCTCGACCGTGACCGCCTCCTGGGCAGCCAGCACGTCGCCGTCGTTGGTACGCCGGGTGACCGCGGCCTGCATCGCCGGGAACGGGTCGTGCTGGTCCTCGGTGATGCCGATCGCGTCGGAGTTGCCCGGGATCGGCAGGCCGTGGTCGATCAGCGTGCGGAACGGCATCACGGTCCCGATCCGGTCGCTGCCCAGGTGCGCGACGTATCCGGCCGCGGTGGTCAGGATGAAGGCCGGCTGCGGAACGGGGACGACTCCGGAGGCTGCCAGCCGCTTGATCCGTTCGTCGGTCATGAACATGTTGCCCGCGTGCTCGATGCGGTGCCGGGCGGCCCCGTGCCGCTCGACCGGCAGTGCCAACGCGCCGTCGAGAGCCTGGTCGAGGGCGCGGTCGCCGATCGCGTGCATGGCGATCTGCAGGCCCGCCTCGTCCGCGGTGGCGACCAGGGCGGCGACCTCCTCGTCGGTGAACGCGAGTTCGCCGCGGTAGCCGGGCTGGCCGGGGTAGTCCTGGTGGAGGGCGGCCGCGCCGGCGGTGAGCCCGCCGTCGAGGAAGACCTTGAAGCCGACCATCGCGAGATGGTCCGGATCGAGGGCGTCGATGCGCTCCCTGGTACGGCCGGCGCGCACGTCCTCGGCCGACACCACGGCCTCCAGCTTCGGGTACAGCGCGGCGCGCAGCACCAGCTCACGGTCCGCGGCGACGGAGGCGATCGCCTCCAGCCCCTCGCGGTGCAGCGGGATGTCGCCGAGGGTGGTGACGCCGACTGCGAGGTACCGGTCCTGCACCCGCTTGATCGCCGCCGCGAGCTCCTCGACCGGCGGCTGCGGGCCGCCGAGCGGCTCGAACATGTCGTAGGTGCGGCCGGTGGCGACGCCGGTGGCCGGGTCGCGCTCGATCCGGCCGCCGGGCGCGTCCGGGGTGTCGTCGTCGACCCCCAGCAGCTCCAGGGCCAGGGAGTTGAAGACGTTGAGGTGGTAGCTCGCCCGGTACATCACCGGGTGGGTGGTGCTGACCCGGTCCAGGTCGTACCGGTCGGGATAGCGCCCCTCGGCGAGCTTGAGATTCTGGTAGTGCTCCCCCTGACCGAGGATCCACTCGCCGGCGGCCGTGGAACCGGCGCGCTCCGCGAGCACCGAGACCATCTCCTCGATGCTCGACACGCGGGACGAGCGGCAGTCGACGGCGAGCTCCCAGGAAAAGGCGAGCAGCTCCAGGTGGGAGTGGCAGTCGACCAGTCCGGGGAGCACCGCCGCACCGGCCAGGTCGACGACCCGCGCCCCTCCGGCGCCCGCGAGGATCTCCTCCGTCGTCCCGATCGCCGTGATCCGGCCGCCCTCGGCGCGAAACGCCTCCGCGACGGTTCCGGCGCGGTCCATCGTGTGGACCCGGCCACCGACGAAGCACACTGTCTCTGTTGGCACTGCTCTACCTCTTTCTGGGCATGGTTGCGAAACCGCCGTCGGGAGAGGGGGCCGACGGTGGCGGGTCAGGGAGTGTGCGTCAGCGGACGGCGGGCATCTGCACGGTCTTGGTTTCCAGGTACTCCTCGACGCCGAGGCGTCCCCGCTCCCGTCCGAGGCCACTGCCGCGCATGCCACCGAACGGCAGGGCCGGCTCGCTGACCAGCGGAGCGTTGACGCCGACGGAGCCCGCCCTGAGCTTCCGGGCGACCGCGGTCGCGGCGGCCTGGTCACCGCCGAACACGTACGCCGCAAGGCCGTACTCGGTCGCATTGGCCAACCGGACGGCCTCGTCGACGTCGGCGCAGCGGATGACGCTGAGCACCGGGCCGAAGAACTCCTCACCGAGTACCGCGGGCTGGCTCTTTCCCTCGGCGGTCAGCAGCGTCGGCGCCAAAAACGCACTCGCCTCGTTCTCGGCGGTCCGGGTGCCGCCCGCGACGACGGTCGCGCCGCCCGTCACGGCCTCGGCCAACTGCGCCTCGATCCGTCCGACGGCGGCGTGGTCGATGAGCGGGCCCATCGTGGTCGCCGGGTCGCGCGGGTCGCCGAGGACGATCTGGTCGACCGCCGCGGCGAGTTCGGCGACCAGGTCGCCGGCCTTCGACTCGACGACGTACACCCGGTTGGCGGCCATGCACGCCTGCCCGGAGTTGAGGAACCGCGCCCGAACCAGGTCACGCGCGGTCCGGACGACGTCCGCGTCGGGTAGCACCACCGCGGCCGCGTTGCCGCCCAACTCGAGAAGGACCCGCTTGATCGACGCCGCGGCCTTGCGCATGACGAGTTCGCCCACCCTGCGCGAGCCGGTGAAACTGATGCACGCGACCTCGGGGGCGTCCAGCAGGACGTCGCTGACCCGCTGCGGATCGCCGGCGACGACGACGTTCAGGACACCGGACGGGAGACCCGCCTCCTCGAAGCAGCGCGCGATGGCCAGCGCGGTGAGCGGCGTCTGCGGGGCCGGCTTCAGTACGACCGTGCAGCCGGCCGCGAGGGCGGCGCCGACCTTGCAGGCCACCATGAACGCCGGGAAGTTCCACGGCGTGATCGCCAGGACCACCCCGATCGGCTCGTGCAGCACGAGGGCGTCGCGGCCGGGCGCGACGTCGGCCCAGGCCTCGCCGGGAAGCCGCAGCGTCTCGTGGCTGAACCACTCGAAGAAGCGAACCGTGTTGCGGGCCTCGCCGACCGCCTCGGCCAGCGGCTTGCCGGTCTCCGCGCTGATGAGCTCGCCGATGGCCTCGACCCGCTCCCCCAGCAGGTCGGTCGCGCGGCGGAGAACCTCGAAGCGCTGCCAGCCGGTCGCCGAGGACCACCCGTCGAGGGCGGTCGCCGCCGCAGCGACCGCCGCGGCGGCCTGGTCGGCGTCGGCGTCGGCGACCGTGCAGATCGTGGCCCCGGTGGCCGGTTCGTGGACCGCGAACGCGTCCGGGGAGGTCACCCAGGTGCCGCCGATCCACGAGCCCGGCCTGCCGCCCACGAGTCGTGCGACCAGGTCGGCCGGCCGGCTGCTCATCGCGCGCCCTCGGCGCCGCAGACGGCGTACTCGTCCTCGCCGACCTCTCCGGTCCACTCGACGTCACCGAAGTGCATCACCAACTGCACCAGCTGGGCGGACGCGGTGGCGCCGTGCCAGTGTTCGACGCCGGGCTCGGTCCAGACGACGTCGCCCGGGCGCATCACCACCACCTCGCCGCCGCGCTCCTGGATCCAGCCCTCGCCGGAGACGGTGTAGAGCATCTGGCCGCCCGGGTGCCGGTGCCAGTGCGTGCGCGACCCGGGCGCGAAGAACATGTTGAGGGCGCGGGTCCCGCCGTCGGCCAGGACGATGTCCGACCAGACCTGTCCGGTCGTGGTCGCCGACCGCATGGCCGACACCCGGTCCCCCGGAATGCCTCGTCCGATGATCATCATGCTCCTCTGGTTCGTGGGGGCGGGTCAGTCGGTGGTGCGGCGGACGTCGGCCAGCACGCGGTTGCTCGCGTTGTAGCCGGTGACGCCGCTCATGAAGTTGCCCGGCCAGTTGCCGACGCCGGTCAGGTAGAGCCCCTCGACCGGGGTCCGGTAGTCGGCGCAGCCAGGGATCGGGCGCGAGTCGAAGATGTGTCCGGGCACGATGTCGCCGTGGGCGCCGTTGCCCTCGACGAGGGCGAACTCGCGCTCGAGGTCCAACGGCGAGTAGACGTGTACGCCGGCGAGGATCTCGGACAGGTTCGGGATGTGCTGCTCCAACGTGCTGACCACGGCCTTGCCCAGGTCGTCGCGCTGCTCGTCCCAGGTGCCCTCGGCCAGGTGATAGGGGACCCCGCGGACGCTGATGCTGACGAAGTGGCATCCCGGTGGGGTCAGCGAGGGGTCGTGCGCCGAGTCGATCATCGCGGTGACGGTCGGTCGTTTGCTCCAGCGCCCGAGCACCGCCTCGTTGTAGGCGTTCTGGAGCACGTCGATGCTGGCCGCGATCCGGAAGTTGGTGCCGAGGAAGAGGCGGTTCTCCTCCTCGTCCCGGGCGGCGGCGAACCGCGGGGTGCCGTCGAGCGCGAGGTGGACCTTGGCGGAGGTGCCCTTCATGCTGACCGCCTTGGCGAGGTCGTAGAGGTCCTCCCCGATGTCCTCGGGCCCGACCAGCCTGGTCAGGGTCAGCTTCGGGTTCGCGTTGGAGACGACCCGGGGAGCGCGGAACTCGCGCCCGTCGGTGAGGACGACACCGACGACCCGCTGGTCCTCGCAGAGGATGCGCTCGACCTCCGCGCCGGTGAGGATCGTGGCGCCGTGGGCGCGGGCGGACTCCGCCATCGCGCCGGTCACGGCGCCGATGCCGCCCAGCGGCGCGGCGTTGCGCATCATCAGCTCGTTGTCGTCGTTGGTGCCGACGCCGCGCAGCGACTCCTCCCACAGCGGCCGCTGAAGCAGCAGGTAGCCGCTGCCCGGTGTCCGCGGGCCGACGAAGTTGGTCGCGACCGCGGTGCCGGCGAAGAACGCCTGCAGCTGCGGCGACGAGAGCCGCTCCTCGAGGATGTCCGCGACCGGACCGAACATGATCGACTCGAAGTCGCGGCGCTGGCGCGGCGTGGTGAAACGCGCGGCCACCTCGGCGAACGACGGCGGCGGGTCGTAGAAGGAAACCTTCATCTGTCGGGCCACCGAGGCGTACAGCCCGATGACCGAGGCGTAGCCGTCGAGGTCGGCGTCCCCGTGCGCGAACTGCTCCATGACCGCCCGGCGCTTGGCCCGGTCCGGCCAGGCCGGCAGGGCCCGGCCGTCCTCGAAGAGGGTCAGGGATCCGAGCGGCGGGTGGGCGAAGCGGAGCCCGTACTTCTCCAGCTCGAGCTCCTGGGCGATACGCGGATCGAGGCTGTGGCTCGCGTTGGCCACGCTGCTCCCGCGGTAGCCCGGGAAGATCTCCTCGGTGACGCAGGTGCCACCGACGACGTCGCGGCGCTCCAGGGCGAGCACCTTCAACCCTGCCCGAGCCAGGTACCCGGTGGCCACCAGGCCGCTGTGCCCGGTCCCGACGACGATCACGTCGTACGCCTGCTCCATCCGCTTCCTCTCGTTCCGTCGCCGTTGCAGGGTCAGCCCAGCGGGCTGATACGTCGAGCCGAGATGCGCCATCCCGCGTCGGTGCGGGTTACGGTGTCGCGGTAGATCGCGGCGGTGACCTGGCCTCCCGCCCGCAGGGCGAGCGCCTTGCTGTGGCATTCGGCGGTGTCGTCGTCGACGGCGTCCACCACCACGTTCGTGATGTGGTGGCTGACCGCGGGCGTCGTGATCGCCGTGAAGGCCGCGATCACCTCGTCGAGCCCGCTGGCCGTGAGACGGCCCGGGTTGTCGAAGGAGATCCCGGGCGAGAAGACCTCTCCGAGCCGGTCGTACTCGTGGGTGTCGAGGATGTAGGCGACCCGGTTGAGGACGTCCTCGATCGCTCGGGTGTCGGCCGGGTCCACGGGTTGGTTGGTCACTGGACTCCCTCGAATCTTCCATGCAGTGGAAGTCTGACTTCCGTGCCATAGGATGCCCCCGAATCCGAGCACGGTCAAGCGCTGCCGCGACCTCCGCGAGAGCGGTCGGAGGAAGATCCCGAAGGAGACCTGGAATGACGACGTGCGAGCAGACCCGGGCCGACCGGACCTGGGTCGACGAGGCGATCCGCCGCGTCGAGGCCGACGCCAACCGCAGTTCCGACACGCACCTGTTGGCCTTCGACCTGCCCGGTCGGCACGGCATCGACCTCTACCTGAAGGACGAGTCCTCGCACCCGACCGGAAGCCTCAAGCACCGGCTCGCCCGCTCGCTCTTCCTGTACGCGCTGTGCAACGGCTGGATCGGTCCGACCACCACGGTGGTCGAGGCCTCCAGCGGCTCGACCGCGGTCTCCGAGGCATACTTCGCCCGCCTGCTGGGCCTGCCCTTCATCGCCGTCGTCCCGACCACGACCAGCCCGGCCAAGGTCGACCTCATCGAGTGGCACGGCGGGCGCTGCCAGGTGGTGGATCATCCGGGACAGGTGTACGACGAGGCGCGGCGTCTCGCCGCCGAACTCGGCGGCCACTACCTCGACCAGTTCACCTACGCCGAGCGGGCCACCGACTGGCGCGGCAACAACAACATCGCCGAGTCGATCTTCGAGCAGCTGTCCGGCGAGGCGCACCCGGTCCCGGCCTGGATCGTCGCCAGCGCCGGAACCGGCGGCACGGCGGCGACCATCGGCCGCTACCTCCGTTACCGGCGGCACCCCACCCGGCTGCTGGTGCCCGATCCCGAGAACTCGGTCTTCCTCGACGCCTGGCGCCTCGGCGACCGCGGACTGCGGTCGGCCGAAGGCTCCCGGATCGAGGGGATCGGCCGCCCCCGGGTCGAGCCGTCCTTCGTACCCGAGGTGATCGACGAGATGGTCCGCGTGCCGGACGCGGCGTCGGTCGCGACGATGCTGTGGACCTCGCGCCGCCTGGGCCGCCGGGTCGGACCCTCGACCGGGACGAGCATGTGGGCGACCCTCCGCCTGATCGCCCGACTGGAGCGTGGCGGCGAGCGGGGCAGCGTCGTGAGCCTGATCTGCGACGGCGGCGAACGCTACGCCTCGACGTACTACGACGCGTCCTGGCGTGCGTGCCAGGGCATCGACGTGGCGCCATACCTCGCGGTACTGGACGAATACGAACGTTCGGGGTCACTCGCCGGTGTGATCGCAGGAACGCCTGGCTGCGGCTCTTGACAGGCCGCCATCCAGGCCACCAGCATCTGCAATGGAAGTCACACTTCCATTGTATGGAAGAGCAACCGAGGTGGTTCATTCGCTCGACCGGCCGCCCAGACCAAGAAGGAACCCTAATGCGAACAACTCTCGACGTGAGCAGGGGCCGGCGTCGCGTCGGCGCCGTGCTGGCCGCGGTCGTCGTGGCCCTGGGCAGCCTCACAGCCTGCTCGGGCGGTGGCGACGAGAAGGGGTCGATCACGTACGCCGGATTCGGCGGCACCTACGAGGAGGCCGTCAAGGCGGCGCTGTTCGACCCGTACTCGAAGGACGCCGACGTCAAGGTCCTCTACGACAGCAGCGGCTCCGACGTCGCCAAGCTGGTGCAGATGTCCAAGTCCGGGTCGATGACCCTCGACCTGATCGACGCCGAGGACTCCTCGCTCGCCCAGTTCATGGCCGCCGGCATCCTCCAACCGATCGACACCAAGGGCCTCGACGGGTTCGCCGACCCGAGCGCGGTCACCGAGTACTCGGTGCCGTGGTACACGTTCTCCCGCAACCTGTTCTGGAACAAGAACGAGGTAGCCGGCGGCCTCGACTCCTGGGCCGACCTGTTCGACACGAAGGGCATCCCGGGCAAGCGCGGCATGGTGGCGCTGCCCTGGGGCATCCTCGAGGGCGCCCTGATCGCCGACGGCGTCCCGGTCGACCAGCTCTATCCGCTCGACCTGGACCGCGCCTTCGCCAAACTCGACACCATCCGCAACGACACCGTCTTCTTCCCCTCCAACGGTGACCTGCAGAACGCGATCTCGCAGGGCGAGATCGCGATGGGCTACGGGAACCTCGCGCGGATCAAGAGCATCGCCAAGAGCGGCGCGGTGCCGCTGGACTACACCTGGGAGGGCGCCGTCCTCTCCGTTCAGCAGCTCGTCATCCCCAAGGGCGCGCCGGACGGGCCGGACGCCCTCAACGCGATCAAGTACTCGTTGAAGCCCGAGGTCCAGAAGGCGATCATGGACAAGCTCGGTTACACGCCGTCGCAGAAGTCGGTGCTCGACGGCCTCGACGCCAAGACCCGCGCCGACCTTCCCGGCACCGAGGAGACCGCCAGCGACGAGACCTTCCGCATCGACGTGGACTGGTGGGCCAAGAACGGCGCGGACGCGCTCAAGCGCTGGCAGGACTGGCAGCACGCGTGACCACCACTCCGACAGCCCCGGACGCGGGCCTCTCGCGGCCGGCCCCCCGTACCCCGGGGGGCCGGCGGCGCCGCCCGCGCGGCTGGGACCTCAGCGGGATTCCCGCGGTCCTGGTCGTGACCCTGGTCTTCGTGCTTCCCGTCGCGATCCTCTGCCTGCGCAGCGTGACGGAGCCGACCTTCGGCGTGGAGAACTTCACCCGGCTCCTCGGGCACTCCGGCTACGTCGACAGCATCGTGCGGACGATCCTGATCTCCGCCGCCTCGACACTCGTGGCGCTGGTCCTCGGCTACCCGATCGCATACCAGATGGTGCACGGCGGCACCTGGCTGCGCACCTTCCTGACGGTGGCGATCATGGCCCCGTACCTGACCTCGATCCTGCTGCGGTCGTTCTCCTGGCTGGTGATCCTCGGGCGTCAGGGCCCGGTCAACAAGCTGATCGAACAGTTCGGGCTGGAGCCGATCGCGATGGTCTTCACGCCGATCGCGGTCGTCGTCAGCCTCTCCCACTACCTGCTGCCGCTGATGATCCTGCCGCTGGCCGCCACGATGCGCGCGGTCGGCGACTCCCGGGTGCGCGCCGCGACCAGCCTGGGCGCCGGGCCGGCCCAGGCGTTCGTCCGGATCTACCTGCCGTTGACCAAGCCCGGCATCCAGGCGGGATCGGTCCTGTGCTTCGTCTACGGCATCGGCGCATTCGTGATTCCCGCGTTGCTCGGCGGTTCCAAGGGCAGCATGCTCGGCTCGCTGATCCACAGTGCGATCAAGCAGAGCGGCGACTACGGCCTCGCCTCGGCCGCCGCGCTCGTGCTCGGCGCCCTGGTCCTGGTCATCGTCCTCGCCTTCCAGCGGCTGACCGGGATGTCGACGACCGAACTCGCCGGGCGATCCGGCGCCGCGGCCACCCGCTCGCGCCACAGCAGGCGCGGGGGCGGACGCGTCCTCCGGCTCGCGGGACGCGCCGCCGGCGGGCTCGACCGCCTCGGCGTCACCCGCAGCCGTGGGCTGCCGAAGGCCCTGGCCGCCGCCCTCGGCGTCCTCGTGCTGGCGCCGCAGTTCATCGTCATCCCGATCTCGTTCGCCGCCACCAAGGCGCTGGTCTTCCCGCCGGTCGGCTACTCGACCCAGTGGTACTCGGAGTTCTTCACCGCCAGTTGGCTCGACCCGCTCACGGTCAGCGTGCGGATCGCGCTCTTCGTGACCGTCATCGCCGGAGTGCTCGGGACGCTCGCCGCGATGGCCGTCGTCCGGGGAACGGTCCACGGGTGGGGTGCGCTGACCTCGACCCTGATGATGCTGCCGCTGCTGTTCCCGACGGTGGTCGCCGCTGCCGGCTTCTACGTGGAGTTCGAGCGGATCGGGCTCGTCGACACCGAGGTGGGGATCGTCCTGGCCCACGTGACGCTGGCCCTGCCGTTCGTGTTCAGCGTGGTCAGCGCGGGTCTCCGCTCGCTCAACCCGGGGTACGAGCGAGCCGCGTCCAGCCTGGGGGCGAGCCGGACGGTCCAGCTGCGCCGAATCGTGCTGCCGCTGATCGCCCCGTCCATCGTCACCGCCAGCCTCTTCGCGTTCCTGACCTCGTTCGACGAGTCGACCGTCGCGATCTTCCTCTCCGGCGTTCACGTCAAGACGCTCCCCAAGCGGATCTTCGAAGCGCTCTCCCTGGAGACCAACCCGACCGTGGCGGTGATCTCCGTCTTCGTCATGGCCTGCGCGGCTGTCATCTGGCTCGGCTACGCGCTGTTCCGCCGCCTCATCAAGATCTCGAGGAGCAACTGATGACCCTCAGCCATGGCGCGATCCACTTCGACAACGTCCGCAAGGAGTACGCCGACCACGTCGCCGTCGACGACCTCACCCTCACCATCGAGCCCGGCGAGTTCTTCACCGTGCTCGGCCCGTCCGGGTCGGGGAAGACCACGACCCTGATGATGCTCGCCGGTTTCACCGACCCGACCTCGGGAACCATCCGCGTCGACGGCACCGACATCGCGCGCGTGCCGAGCGACAAGCGCAACATCGGTGTCGTCTTCCAGGACTACGCGCTGTTCCCCCACATGTCGGTCCGCGACAACCTCGCGTTCCCGCTTGAGATGCGCAGGGAGCCGCGCGAGGTCATCGCCGAGCGGGTGGACCGGGCGCTCGCGCTGGTCGACATGGCCGCCGCGGCCGACCGGCTGCCCGACCAGCTCTCCGGCGGCCAGAAGCAGCGGATCGCGGTCGCGCGGGCGGTCGTGTTCGACCCGGCGTTCCTGCTCATGGACGAGCCGCTGGGAGCCCTCGACCGGAAGCTGCGGCAACGCCTCCAGGTCGAACTCCGGCAGCTCCAGCAGGCGCTGAAGGTGACGATGGTCTACGTCACCCACGACCAGGAGGAGGCGATGTCGATGTCCGACCGCGTCGCCCTGATGAACCACGGCCGGATCGAGCAGGTGGGGACGCCACGGGAGCTCTACGAGCACCCCCGGTCCGCCTTCGTCGCGGACTTCCTCGGCACCAACAACATGCTCGCGGTCCGTCCCGAGGCCCCGGGCCGGCTGAGCGTCGAGAACGGCGGACTGCTGTCACTCGACGACGGCAGGAGCGTGCCCGCCGACGCGGCGGTGGCCACGCTGCGGCCGGAGCGGATCGCGCTGACGGACGTCGCAGCCGCCCCGCCTCCCGGGTTCAGCAACTGCACCGGGAAGATCACCCACCGTCTGTACCTCGGCTCGCACACGATGTACACCGTCCACTCTGAGACACTCGGCCCCGTGCGGGTGCAGATGCAACACGATGACGGCGAGCATCCCTACCGCACCGGCGAGACGGTCGGCATGATGTGGCGGACACGCGACGTGAACGTCTTCGGCTCCACAGCCGAACGATGAAGGAGGACCCGGTGACCGTGCTGGAAGACGAGCCCACCGAGCAGCGCGGCGTCCGGTCGGTGATCCGTGCGCTCAACCTGCTCTCCGCGGCCGCTCGTGGAAGCCGGACACTCACCGAGCTCGCCGGCGAGGCCGGCGTCAGCCTGAGCACCGCGTCGCGGCTCCTGGCGACCCTGAAGATGGCCGACTTCCTCGAACAGGACAAGGACGGTCAG
The DNA here is from genome assembly GCF_043198215.1 of Micromonospora sp. NPDC048830. NCBI lineage: Bacteria > Bacillati > Actinomycetota > Actinomycetes > Micromonosporales > Micromonosporaceae > Micromonospora > Micromonospora sp. NPDC048830. The sequence goes on along the minus strand of NZ_JBICUP010000011.1, from coordinate 54,777 downwards.
TTCGTCCCCGGACCCGAACTGACCGCGCTCCTGTACGCCGGCGACCAGTGGTCGGGAATCCGCAAGCTCGCGCGGGAGGCCGTCGCCAGCCTCCGGGACGAGCTCGACGAGACCGTGACGTTCTTCGTCCGTTCCGGAAACGACCGTGTCTGCATCGAGTCGGCGGAGTCCGGCAGGCTCGTACGGAGGGTCTGCCACCCCGGTGAGCGCGGGCCGGTGCACCTGGGCGCCGCCGGCAAGGCCCTGATCGCCTTCAGCAACGCCGAGCACGGCTACCTCGGTTTGCCACCGGGCACCAACGAGTTCAGGACGGAGTCCGGCGCCGTACGCACCCTGGCCGATCTGCGGGCCGAGTGCGCCGTCATCCGAGAACGTGGCATGGCCTACAGCGGCCGCGAATCGACCGAGGAGTCGTGGGCCGTCGCAGCGCCTGTCCTGCGGGGCGACCTCCTTCTCGGCGTCCTGGCCGTGGTGGTCCCGATGACCCGGTCGGACGAGCAGTACGTCGCGAAGATCCAGGCGACTCTGCGGCGGGCGGCGACGGCCGCCAGCTCCTGAGTCCCCCACCGATCGAGTCGCCGGACCCGGCACCACCACCCCTGCCAGGCAACCCGAGGAGTTCATCCGCTCATGCCCGGACGTGTTCTGCCCGGACCCGATCAGCGTGGCCTCTTCATCGCCGGCGGCTGGCGCGAGGCGGAGGAGGGAGCCACCTTTCCGGTGCGCGACCCGGCCGACGGGTCCGTCCTCGCCTCGGACGCGGACGGCTCCGTCAAGGACGCGGTCGAGGCCCTCGATGCCGCCGTCGCCGCCCGGAAGGACTGGGCAGCGAGCGCGCCACGCGACCGCGGGGAGATCCTGCGCGTTGCGCTGAACCAAGCCCGCTGGTCTTGATCATCTGCTGCCCGCCCAGGTCGACTACCGCCTCACCGAAACCGGCGCAAGCCTCACCCACCTCGTCAAAGCACTCGCCGACTGGTCACTGGCACACCGGGCAGCCATCGCCCAAGCCCGTCAGGCCTACGACGGCGACCACCCCGACAACGACATCCGGTGACGCGCAGCGCGTCGTCAACGTCCTGACCTGCAACAACTATCCAGTGGTTTTGGCGATGATGCGATCCACCTCATCTCGACCGAAGGCCCGCAGGGTCGTGGTACGCACGTTGCCCGCCCCGCCGAGCTGCAGGAGCGCCGCGGTGGCGGTTTCGTCGTCGGGCGCCTCGACGACGGCCACGAGGTCGTACGGACCGACGGTCCAGTAAATGTTCAGGAGTTTCGCCCCGAGCTTCTGTGTCGCTGCGGCGAAGGCCTCGGCGCGCTTCGCGGTGTCCTTGTAGCCTCGGATCCCCTGATCGGTCCAGTTCAGCAACGCGACATACGTCGGCATGGTCCTTCACCTCCACGAAGAGACCTCATCGTAAGATTGATTCTGGGCATAATGGCCGAAATGTGCATAAAGCCAGGTCACCGGTGCCGGTTGATCTCCCGATCCCGACTCGCCTGGGATGCACCTCCAGCACGCCGGGCCATGTGGCGCGTTCCGGCAAGCGGAACACGCCGCTCGGTAAATGGACCGCTGATCGCCACGGTGTGCACCATGGACGCCACCCTTGCCGACCCCAGGACACCGGTCGACGCGGCCGCCGAGCGCCTCCGCGCGGCCGCGCGTGACCGGATTCCCTGTCCACCATTGCGCGACCTCATCGAGCCCGACGACGTCGCCACGGCGTACGCCGTGCAAGAGCGGCTGAGCGAGCTACGGCTGGTCAACGGTGCCAGGGTGGTCGGCCGCAAGATCGGCCTGACGTCCCCCGCCGTCCAGGCTCAGCTCGGCGTCGACCAGCCCGACTTCGGCGTGCTGTTCGACGACATGGCGTTCGCCGCGGGGGCCGAGCTGCCCACCGAGCGGCTGCTGCAACCCAGGGCAGAGGCCGAGATCGCCTTCGTCCTCGGCGCCGACCTGGCGGACGGTCCGCTCGATCCGGCCCAGGTGCGGGCGTCTGTCGCCTACGCCGTCGCGGCACTGGAGATCGTCGACAGCCGGATCGCCGGCTGGGAGATCACCTTCGCCGACACCGTCGCCGACAACGCGTCCAGCGGGCTCTACGTGCTCGGCTCGGAGCGCCGTACGCTCGCCGAGGTCGAGCCGGCCGAGGTCGAGATGCGGATGCTCGTCGACGGCGAGGTCGTCTCCATCGGAAACGGCGCCGCCTGCCTCGGCGACCCCCTGGAGGCGCTGGCCTGGCTGGCCCGCACCGCCCGGGAGTTCGGGGATCCGCTGCGAGCCGGCCAGGTGGTGCTCTCCGGCGCGCTCGGCCCGATGTACCCCGTGCATCCCGGCGCCCTGGTGACGGCCGAAATCAGCGGCCTCGGCAGCGTGACCATCACGTTCTCGGCACAGGAGGAGCGAGCATGAGCAGGACCAAGGTCGCGATCATCGGGTCGGGCAACATCGGCAGCGACCTGATGATCAAGGTAATTCGGCTCTCCGACACCCTCGAGATGGGCGCGATGGTCGGCATCGACCCAGCGTCCGACGGCCTGGCCCGCGCTCGTCGCCTCAAGGTGCCCACCACCCACGAGGGCGTCGACGGGCTCATCGCGATGGACGGCTTCGACGACATCGAGATCGTCTTCGACGCCACCAGCGCGAAGGCCCACGAGGCCAACGCGGCCCGGCTCGCACCGTACGGAAAGCGTCTCGTCGACCTGACGCCTGCGGCCCTCGGGCCCTTCGTGGTGCCGGCGGTCAACCTCGGCGAGCACCTCGACGCGCCCAACGTCAACATGGTCACCTGCGGCGGCCAGGCGACCATCCCGATCGTCGCCGCGGTCTCCCGGGTCACCCCGGTCGCCTACGCCGAGATCGTCGCCTCGATCGCCTCCAGGTCGGCCGGGCCGGGTACCCGGGCCAACATCGACGAGTTCACCGAGACCACCTCGCACGCGATCGAGACCGTCGGTGGGGCGGCGCGCGGCAAGGCGATCATCATCCTCAATCCGGCGGAGCCGCCGCTGATCATGCGCGACACGGTCTTCTGCCTGATCGGCGCCGACGATCCGGCCGTGCACGACCGCATCCGCTCCTCGATCGAGGAAATGGTCGCCGACGTGGCCGCCTACGTGCCGGGCTACCGGCTCAAGCAGCAGGTGCAGATCACGCCGATCCCCCAGGGCCAGCCGGTGCACACGTTGGCCGGCACAGCGCCGCTGAGCCATCAGGTGTCGGTGTTCCTCGAAGTGGAGGGCGCAGCGCACTATCTGCCGGCGTACGCCGGCAACCTCGACATCATGACCTCCGCGGCCTTGCGCACCGCGGAGCGCCTGACCACTCGCAAGCCCACGGAGGTGGCCGCATGACTGACATCTTCCTCCAGGACGTCACCCTGCGCGACGGAATGCACGCCGTACGCCACCGCATCTCTCCCGCCGACGTCGGCCGGATCGTGGCCGCGCTCGACGCCGCCGGCGTCGACGCCATCGAGGTCGCCCACGGGGACGGGCTCGCCGGCAGCTCGGTCAACTACGGTCCGGGCAGCAACACCGACTGGGAGTGGATCGAGGCCGCTGCCGCCAACCTCTCCCGGGCTCGGCTGACCACGCTGCTGCTGCCGGGCGTGGGCACGATCGCCGAGCTGAAGCACGCCTACTCGCTGGGCGTCCGCTCGGTGCGGGTGGCGACCCACTGCACCGAGGCCGACGTCGCCGCCCAGCACATAGCCACTGCGCGCGAGCTCGGCATGGACGTGTCGGGCTTCCTGATGATGAGCCACCTCAACGACGCCGCCGGCCTCGCGCAGCAGGCGAAGCTGATGGAGTCGTACGGCGCCCACTGCGTCTACGTCACCGACTCCGGCGGTCGGCTCACGATGGACGGCGTGCGCGAACGGATCCGCGCCTACCGGGACGTGCTCGACCCGGCCACGGAGCTGGGCATCCACGCCCACGAGAACCTCTCGCTCTCCGTCGCCAACTCGGTCGTGGCCGTCGAGGAGGGTGTGCGCCGCGTCGACGCCTCGCTCGCCGGCCACGGCGCCGGTGCCGGCAACTGCCCGATCGAGCCGTTCGTCGCGGTCGCCGACCTGCAGGGCTGGAAGGTCCGGGCCGACCTGTTCGCGCTGCAGGACGCCGCCGACGACCTGGTCCGGCCGTTGCAGGACCGGCCGGTGCGGGTCGACCGGGAGACGCTCACCCTGGGGTACGCCGGCGTCTACTCCAGCTTCCTGCGGCACGCCGAGGCTGCGTCGGAGCGCTACGGCATCGACGTGCGCACGATCCTGCTCGAGGTCGGCCGGCGCCAACTGGTCGGCGGCCAGGAGGACATGATCGTCGACATCGCGCTCGACCTGCTCGCGGCGCGGGAGCCGGCGGCGCCGTAGGGCCGGCGCCTCCCGTTCGGGGACGCGGCGCGACCCCCCATCGCCAGCGCGATCGCGGCCGCCCAGTCGCGATCGCGCGGCATGGCGAAGGGGCACGTCGCCGTTCGGCGGCGGCGCCATCGTCGCCGGGACCGACGGTTCCGTTGAACAGAACGACCCGCTCGTGAAACTGCTACCGGACGGCGAGGGTGGTGCCATGAGCGCGCCAGGCACCAGCAGGACGGGTCCAGCAGGGCAGCGCCGGCGCCGGCCATGAGGGAAGAACCGACCACCTTCGCCCAGGCCGTGTGGCACCGCGCCCGCTGCCTGCCGCAGGCCGAGGTCCTCCGGATGCCGGGGGGCGAGGCCTGGACCGCTGAGCAGCTGAGGCATCGGGCTGCCGCATGGGCCGTTGGCCTGTCCGAGCGCATCGGCCGCGGCGACGTCGTCGTGACCTGCGTCGATGCCGGCCCGGACGCGGTGGCACTCACCGCGGCCGTGTCCGCGCTCGGAGCCGTCGAGCTGCCACTGGGCCACGACCTGCCCGAGGACTGGGCCCACCACCTGGTGACCACCGCCGCCGCCCGCGTCGTCGTGGCGTCGGCCCACCGGGCACAGGCCGCACTCCCGGCACGGCTGGCCCGGCACACCGGGCGCCCGCTCCAGCTCCTCGACGGGCCGCACCAGACCCTGCGTCCCGAGCATCCGGAGGCGCACTGCGTCACTCCCGCCGAGTTGCCGCCCACGGCACCCGCGCTGATCATGGCCACCTCGGGCACCACCGGCCGGGTCAAGGCCGCACTGCTACCGGTCGGGGCCCCCGCCGGACAGGCGCGCAGGGTGGCCCGAGCGATGGACTACGGGCGCGACGACGTGCTGCTGAGCTACTTCCCGTGGCACCACATCAACGCCCGGCACGCCAGCCTGCTGCCCGCCCTCATCAGCGGCGCACGGGTGGTGATGGCGCCGCGCTTCTCCGCCTCCGGCTTCCTCGACCTGGTGCGACGTGAACAGGTGACCGCCTTCAACTTCATGGGCGCGGTCTGCATGATGCTCCTCGCGCAGCCGCCGACGGACAGCGATCGGGACCACCTGCTCACGAAGGCGTACGGTGGGCCGGCACCTGCCCGGCTCGTCCGCGATTTCCGGGAGCGGTTCGGTGTCACCCTTCGGCAGGCCTACGCCTGCACGGAGCTCGGCGACGTGGCCACCACCGCGATGGACGACCTGCGGCCGGGCGCGGCTGGTCGGGTCGTCGCCGACCACGACATCCGGATCGTCGACGGAGCCGGTCACGACGTCGCCGACGGCACGGTCGGCGAGATTCTGGTCCGACCCCGCCGGCCGGAGTTCGCGTTCCTCCGGTACGTCGGGGACGCGGAGACGACCCGCCGCGCCTGGGTCGGCCCCTGGTTCCGCACCCGCGACCGTGGCCGGCTCGTCGACGGCTGGCTGCACGTGGAGGGACGCCTCGGCGACGTGATCCGGCGCCGCGGCGTCAACATCGACCCCCACCTGGTCGAGGACGCGCTGCTCGCCCATCCGGCCGTCGCCGAAGCCGCAGCCGTCGCCGTGCCGTCCGAGCTCACCGAGGACGAGGTGCTGGCCGTCGTGGTGCCGCACGCCGGCAGTCCGCTCGCCGCCGCCGACCTCTGGTCGCACTGCCGCGCCGCACTGCCACGACCGGCGGTTCCCCGCTACCTCTCGATCGAGGCCACGCTTCCGCACACCGCCACCCACAAGCTGGACCGCGCCGCCCTGCGTCGACGCGGCATCCCATCCGACGTGTGGGACGCCGAGTCGTCCGTCCCCGCCACCACGGAGATCCCATGACCCCAGTTCCGCTCCTACGTGTCCTCGACCTCACCGACGACCTTGCCGCGAACGCGGTCCGGCTGCTGGTCGGCCTGGGAGCCGACGTCATCCGGGTCCGGACGGACACCGCGGCGCCACCCACACCGCCGGACGCGTTGCACTGGTACGCCGGCACCCGGACGCTCACGGTGCCCGACGCCGAGCTCGACCGCGTGGTGGGCGACCTGGTGGCCGACGCCGACGTCGTGCTCGAGTCCGGCCCGGTCGGCGACCTGCGCACACTCGACCTGCGCAAGACCGACCCGGAGGCGTGGGACCACGTCGCGCATGTCGTGGTCACGCCGTTCGGCCTCACCGGACCCCGCCGCGACTGGCTCGCCGACGGAAGCGTCGCCGCGGCCGCCGGCGGCATGACCTGGCTCGGCGGCCGGCCGGGCGAGGCCCCCACGCCGCCACCGCGCGGGCAGGCCACCCAACTCGCCGGCAGCCACGCCGCCATCGCGGCGCTCCTCGCCGTCATCGCCCGCCGCCGCACGGGACGCGGCCAGCTCGCCGAGGTGTCGGTGCAGGAAGCCGTCGCCGCCACGCTCGAAACCGGCGCCATCGCCTGGATCCACGCCGGCACCGTCCCGGGCCGCACCGGTGGCGTCTACGGCCACGTCGCGCACCGGGTCTTCCCCACCGCGGACGGCTACGTCGCCGGCGGCTACTCCGGCCCCGACCGGATGTGGAGCGACCTGTTGGCGTGGCTGGACGAGACCGGCGAGGCCGCCGACCTCACCGACGAGGTGTGGCGCGACCCTGTGCACCGCTGGCGCCACCGTCCGCACGTCGACGAGGTCGTCACGGCATGGACGCTCCGGCGTACCACCGCCGAGATCGCCGGGGAGGCCCGCCGGCGGGCGCTGCCGTGGGCGGAGGTCGCCGCGCCGGCCGACCTCGTCGCCAACCCCCAACTGCGGGACCGGGACTTCTTCCTCCAGATCAGCACGCCCGAAGGGAACGTCGTCGACGCGGGTTTCCCGTACGAGTCTCCCGGCCGGCCACGGCCGGTCCGGCTCGCCGCACCCGAAGCCGTCAGGACCGACGCGCGCTGGCGCGTGGCCGACACACCGGCGGGGCTGCCGCCACGGATGCGGCGCGCCAACGGCGGCGCACTCGCCGGACTGCGGGTGCTCGACCTGACCTGGGTGCTCGCCGGTCCCTACGTCACGAGGGCCCTCGGCGATCACGGCGCGGACATCGTCAAGGTCGAGTCCGCCCACCGGCAGGACCCGACCCGGTTCGCCCCGTCGATGCGACTGCGACCCGGGGCCGGGTCCGAGGAGAGCGGCTACTTCCTCAACTTCAACCGCAACAAGCGCAGTCTCGCGCTCAACCTGCGCTCGGCGGAAGGACCGCAACTGTTGCGCCGCCTCGCCGCCGAGGTCGATGTGGTGGTGGAGAACTTCTCCCCCGGCACGCTCGCCAAATGGGGTCTGGACTTCGAGCAGTTGCACCGGCTCAACCCCGACGCGGTGCTGGTCTCGATGTCCGGGGTCGGCGCGACCGGGCCGTGGCGCTCGGCGGTCACCTTCGCCGACACCCTGGCCGGCTGGTCCGGGCTCACGCACGCGACCGGCGGCGCCGAGGGCATCCCGCAGGGCCTCACCTTCGGGCTCGGCGACATGGTGGCCGCGAACGCCGCGGTCGTCGCCGTTCTCGATTCCGTGCTTCGCGGTGGGGGCCGCCATGTCGACCTCTCCCAGCTCGAGGCCATGGCTGCCCACCTGGGCACCGCGGTGCTCGACGCCGCCGTCCCTGCCGTCGCCGACGACCGGCTCGGCCCGTTCGTGCTCCGTGCGCCCGGGGACGACCGATGGCTCTCCGTCGGCCGGGTCTCACCTGAGCAGCTCGCGAGCGTCGCCGACGGAACCGACCCGGTGCGCCGGCTCGAGGAGTACGTCGCGGCCACGGACGCCGACCAGGCCGCCGCCCACCTGCAGGCGCACGGAATCCCGGCGTACCCGGTCCGAGACGGTCGTGACCTCGTCGAGCGCGATCCGCAGCTCGCCGCCCGCGGCTTCTACCCGGCCCTCAACCACCCCCTTGCCGGGGACGTGCGGGTCGAGGGCGTGGTGCACCACCTGACCGACACCCCACCCCGTCTCGACCGGCCCGCCCCGTTGCTGGGCGAGCACACCGAGGAGCTGCTCAGCGAGCTGCTCGGACTGACCACCCAGGAGATCGCAGATCTCCGCGACCGAGGAGTGCTGTCTTGACGATCGAGGACCTGAGGGCGCGCGACGACGCGGCGACGGAGGGATTCCGGATCGAGCGGGAGGGCGCGGTGGCGACGCTCGTGCTCGACAACGGTCCGGTGAACACCGTCGATCCGTTGCTGATCGAGCGGCTGATCGAGATGCTGCCGAGCCTGACCGAGGACGCCGGCGTCCGGTGCCTCGTCCTCCGCGGCAAGGGGCGGGTCTTCGTCGGCGGCGCCGACATCCGGGTGATGCGGCGGCTCGACCCGGACACCTACACGGCGATGCGTCGCTGGGTCGAGGTGCAGCGGCTGCTCGAGCTCGCCCCCAAGCCGGTCATCGCCGCGATGAACGGACACGCCCTGGGCGGCGGCGCGGAGTTGTCGCTCGCCTGCGACCTGCGCATCCTGCACGCGCGAGCGACCTTCGGGTTCCCGGAGTCCCGCCTCGGCATCTTCCCGGGGGCCGGCGGCTCCCAGCGTCTCCCCCGGCTCATCGGCCCGCACCGGGCGAAGCGGCTGATGATGGAAGGCACCCGGCTCACCGCCGACGAGGCGCTGGCCGAGGGCCTCGTCGACATCGTGGCCGGCGAGGACTTCGACGCCGTCGTCGCCGCCGAAGCTGCGCGCCTGGCCGCGCTGCCCACGGCGACGCTGGGCCTGATCAAACGCGCCGTCACCGAGGGAATGGACCTGCCGCTCCCGGACGCGCTCGCCGTCGAGGCGGCATGCGTCCGCGCCAACCTCGATCTGGCCGATGCCGCCGAAGGCCTGCAGGCCTTCCTCGACAAGCGGGAGCCGCGGTTCAGCGGCCGGTGATCAGTTGATCAGGTTGGCCGAGGACATCCGGCGACTGACCTCGGTCAGCGCCGTGGCCAGCTTGGTGACGTCCGCCCGGTAGGTCGGTGCCGCGATCGACAGTGCGCCCAGGAGCGTCCGGTTGCCGGTGAACAGCGGCACCGCCACCGAGCAGTAGCCGGGGGCGATCTCCTCCTGCTCCAGACCCCAACCGTTGGTGTGGATCCGCCGGATCTGTTCGACCAGCAGCCCCCGTGCGACGGTGGTGTGTGGGGTCAGGCGCTTCAGCTCGCGGCTGACCACCTCCTCGAACACCGAGGGTGGCGAGAACGCGAGCAGCACCTTGCCGGTCGAGGTGGCGTGCAGCGGCATTCGACCGGCGATCCGGGAGGGCTTGGCCGACTGGGCTGCTGCCACCTTCTCGAGGTAGAGGACCTCGAGCCCGTCCAGCACGGCCAGGTGCACGGCCTCCTTGGTGGCGAAGTGCAGCCGCTCCATGAACGGGCGGGCAGCATCGCGGAGCACGCGGAACCGCGGCACCCGGGAGCCGAGTTCGAAGGCCCGCATGCCGAGGCGGTACTCGAAGCCGGAGCGCTCCAGCATCCCCCAGTCGACCAACTCCTGCGCCAACCGGTGCACCGACGCCTTGGAGATGCCGGTACGCCGGGACAGCTCCGAGAGTGACAGCTCGACGTCGTCGTGCTGGAACGACTCGAGGATCAGCCGAGCCTTGCCCAGGACACTGTTGGCCCCCTGCCCCAGCCCCTCACCGTAGCCGCGAGTCTGAGAGACGCTCATTACCCTTCCTCACCATAAGGTCCCCCATGTCCACGTTTTTCCCCATATCGCGGCATATGCACACCCGCGTCACCCCTCCCCGTTGTGGCGTCCCCCCATGCCAACAACAGTACGCACCAGCACCTCGACCAGGCGTTTCGCGGCCCTGAGGTCGACGGCGTTCATGCCCAGGGTGAAGTCGACCGGCTGACCGTTCGGCCCCTGCGCGACCTTCGGCATGCCGACCCTGGCGGTCGGAACCCCCCGCATCCGGATCATGTTCGCGTCGGTGGCGCCGCTGTTCTCCAGGACCAGCTCGTGCGGCCGGCCCGCGACCGACTCCCACGCCGCGACAGCCGACCGGACGATCGGGGCCTGCGGGTCGGTCCGGCTGCCCGGCACGGACGCGACCTGGCGCACCACGAGCGGCACGCCGAGCTCGGCCTCCAGGGGCGCCAGCGCGGCCCGCACCTCGCGTACGACGGCGGGCGCGGTCTGCTCGGGCGTCATCCGGATGTCGAGCCGCACCCGGACCAGGGCGGTGGTCGACGCGGCCAGCCTCTCGAAGCCGCCATGGACCGACGACACGACGCCCTGCGGGCGCATCGTGCCGGCCTCGTGGCGCGCGGCGTACTCCTCGCACCAGGCCTCGAGCACCTCGATCACCCGGGCCGCCCCGCTCGCCGCGTTGCGGTAGGGCATCCGGTGCCGGCTGCCGACGTAGCTGTGCTCGCCCGGCACCTCGACATCCACCCAGGTGAGGCCGACCTCCTCGTGCGAGACGGTCCAGCCCGGCTTGGCGATGACCGCGTGGTCGGTGACGAACCCCCGCTCGAGGAGGAAGCTCGCACCGACTCCGTGCCCGGTGTTCGTGCGACCCGGGACACCCACGCCGTCGACGGCGAAACTGGGCATCCCGCCGGCGCCGAAGCCCGCCACGACGTCGACCGGGAGGTCGATCCCGGCCCGCGCCATCGCCTCCACGGCGACGAGCACGCAGGCGGCATGCCCCTTCGGGTTGCCGGCGCCCAGACCGACGACGAGGTCGTCGTACACGGTGGCGCGCGGCAGCATGTCCGCGCGCATGCGCGGACCGGCGAACGGGACGTCGAGGGCGGGATCCCCGGTGGTGTAGGTGTCCAGCGGAGCGTAGAGCAGCACGGACTCGCCGCCGGCCGGCCCCCGCAGCACCCCGACCGCATTGGCCTGGGCATCGTCGATCACCTGGAGGGTGCTGTCCACGCCCGCGGCGGCGAGGTGGGCGACCAGCCACTCGGCGGCCTGGCGCTCCGCCCCGGTCGGGGTCGGTCGATCGACCAGGCCGCAGACCGCCTCCAGCAGGTGGTCGCGCTCCACCTGCGCGAGCACCGCGGCGACCGCATCCTCATCGGTTCGACCGGTCGCGGTCATGCCGGCACACCCGCCTCACGAGCCGCCACGCTGGACCGGAAGTGCACCGAGACCTCCGGCAGGTCACCGATGACGGCGTTGAAGGAGTCACCCTCCTTGATCTTTACCATCGGCCCGAGCGCACCGGCGAGGACCACCTGTCCGGCGCGCAGCGGAGTGCCACGTCGGTGCGCCTCGCCGGCGAGCCAGGTCAGGCCGCGGATCGGGTCGCCGTGGAAATTGTCGCTCCCGGAGCCCGTCGACACGACGGTGCCGTTGCGACACATCTTCATCCGCAGGTCACGCAGGTCGAGGTCGCCCAGCGGGCGCCCCTCGGCGGCCAGCACGAACAGGCCGGCGGAGGCGTTGTCGGCGATGGTGTCGACCGCGCTGATGTCCCAGCCCTCGATCCGGCTGTCGACCACCTCGAGTGCGGCCAGCACCTCGGCGACCGCACCCCGCGCCCGGTCGGCGTCGATGTCCGGCTGGTCGAGGTCCTCACCGAGCCGGAACACGACCTCGGCCTCGATCAGCGGCTGCAGCAGCCGCCGGACCGGGACCACGCCGCCGTCGGGGATCTGCATGGTGTTCATCAGCGTGCCGATCGTCGGCTGGTGCACGCCCAGTTGATGCTGGACGGTGCGCGCCATCAGCCCGAGCTTGCGGCCCACGACGTGGGCTCCGCTGATCTCCTGGAGGGCCACCACGTGCCGTTGGACGGCGTAGGCGTTCTCGATGTTGTCCTCGCCGATCAGGTCCCGCACCGGTGCGCAGGTGCGGCGCATGGTGCCGGCGTACCTCAGTCGCTCCGCGGCCAGGGCCAGCGGCGGGATCAGGTCGTCACTCATCAGTGCCTCTCGTCTCAGTCCGTGGGTGGCACCAGTACGGCCCGACCGCGGAGCTGTCCCGCGCCGAGCAACTCGAGCGCGCGGCCCGCCCCGGCGAGATCGAACTCCTCCACGTCGAGGACGAGCTCGCCGGAGACCAGCAGGGGTGCCCACTGCTCAGCCAGCGCACGCGCCTCGGCGCTGCGCCGGATCATGTTCACCGGCAGCAGCGGCACGTCGAGCAGCAGCCAGTTGGGCAGGTCGAGCGTGGCGGCCTCGCCGGCGACGTAGCCGATGGAGACGGCCCGGCCGCCGGCACGTACCCAGCTCATCCGCTCGTTCAGCCGCTGGCCGCCGAGGGTGTCGACGAGCAGGGTCGCCGGGCGTTCCTTGCCGAGGGCCGAGAGAACGTCCCCGTCGGCCGAGGCGATCAACGGCTCGACACCGCTCGGGAGGCGTTCCGCCTGCTGCTGGTCGAGCACCAGGCCGAGCACGCGGGCGCCTTCGCGGAGGGCGAGCTGGGCGACCATCGACCCCACCGCGCCGGCCGCACCGGCCACCAGCACCACCTCGTCCGCCGCCGAGGTGACGTCCGGGACACCCCAGGCTCCCAACCGGCCGACCGTGCGCAGCGCGGTGACGGCGGTCGTCAGTGGCACGAAGTAGGTGGCGCCGAGCGACGGCGGCATCCCCTCGGGCAGCAGGGAGAGGCTGCGCGTCGGCACGGTCACGTACTGCGCCCAGGTCCCGTTGCGGACCAGCCCCAGGCCGGCGCCCCGCAGCATCACCCGGGTGCCCTCGGCGAGCTCGTCGGATGCGACCACCCGGCCGCACCCCTCGACACCACCGACGTACGGCAGGGTGGGCTTCATCCTGAACTCGCCGCCGGCCACGGTACGGTCGAGGTGGCCGACAGCGGCCGCCTCGACCCGCACGAGGGTTTCGCCGTCGGCCGGCTGCGGCATCGGCACGTCCTCCACCACCGGGGCGACGCCCCAGTCGTGCACGCGGACCGCCTGCATGGTGGTCGCCATCAGCCCACCCGGTGACGGTCGATGAATTCGAGGCTGAGCTGGTTGTACTTCTCGGCCTGCTCGTGCTGGGGCCAGTGGCCGCACTCGTCGAAGATCGTCAGCTCGGAGCCCTTGATGTTGCGGTGCATGGCGTCGGCCTCCGGAACCTCGCCGAAGGGGTTGTTGCGACCCCAGACGATCAGGGTCGGAGCGTCGATCCTGGCCAGGTCCTCCGGCCGCAGGATGTTGCGCAGTCGGGTCTCCATGTCCTGCAGGCACAGCAGGTTCTCGATGTTCGCGACGAAGCTCGGCTGGTGGTAGATCGCGTGCCGGACGGCGACGAGCTCCTCCGTGGCGTCGGCGTCGTCGGCCATCAGCAGGCGCATCCGGGCCCGGGTCAGCTCCACGTCGTCGGTGGTGACCGCCTTCCGGGTGCTGTTGCGGATCCGCTCCATCACCTGGGGGTTCGCGACGGTGCCACCGGCGCAGAGCAGCTGCAGCGACGCGACCCGGTCGGGGGTGTCGATCGCGGTACGGGCGCCCACCCACCCACCGAGTGACTCGCCGACGATGTGTGCCTTCTCGATGCCCTGGGCGTCGAGGTACGCCAGCAGGTGGTCGCGGTAGCGCGGGATCTCGTAGGGGTGGTCCGGCTTGCCGGTGTAGCCGTGGCCGAGCATGTCGATGGCGTGGACGCGGTAGTGCGCGGCGTGCGCCGCGACATTGCGCATGAACGCCTCGAGGTGGCCGGAGGTCCCGTGCAGGAAGATCACCGGCTCGCCGGCCCCAGCCCGCAGCGAGCGCGTGGGCACACCGCCCGCGTCGACGGTGGTGAGCGCGAAGTCGACACCGGCGAGTTCGGTCCAGATGGTGTCTGCAAGGGCGGTGGTCATGGATTCTCCCGGAAGTCGTGGATCGGTCACTGGTTGATGCGGTGCACCTGGGTGTTGCTGCGGCGCGCCGCCTGGGCGACGCCGTAGCCGACGCCCGCGAGGGCTGCCAGGAAGAGCAGCGTGCGCAGTGCGGTCATGTCCTTCTCCTTGTCGCTGTCTGAAGATCGGCGCGGCTGTCAGGGGTGGTCCACCGAGCGCAGGAAGCCCTCGACGACGGCGTGGTAGGCGCCGGGCCGCTCCTCCTGCAGGTGGTGCGAGGCGTTGTCCATCACGTGCAGGTTGCCGCGCGGCACCATCCTCGACAGCATCAGCGGGTAGTCCGGGGTGAGGAATGCGTCCTCGCGGCCCCACATGAACAGCGTCGGCGCCTGGACGCGGCCGAGCTGCTCCGTGAGGTCCTGCCAGTCGCCGCGCGGGGAGTCCGACATCGCGGCCAGCTCGCGCTCGCCGGGGTCGAGGCTCTGCTCGTAGCGCATGTCGACTGTCTGCTCCGGCAGCCGGTCGGCGTCGTACCACTCCAGCCGGCTGATCAGCTGGCGCATCTTCTCCCGGGTCGGCCCCGCGCCGCCGTAGTAGACGTCGCGGGCGGCGCGCCCGCGGTGCCCGCGCTCGGGCAGCGGGGCCAGCGGCCCGTAGAACACCGGCATCGACCCGGTGACCACCAGTGAGCGCACCCGGTCGGGGTAGTACGCCGCGAGCGCCAGCGCGATCGTCCCGCCCCAGGAGTTGCAGATGAAGTCGGCCCGCTCGATCCCCAGGGCATCCATGAAGGCCACCGTCTTGGCGGCGTGGAAGTCCCACATCGGACCGCTGATGCGGCACTTGTCGGACCTTCCGTACTGGAGGATGTCCTGCAGCACGCACCGGCGGTTCTCGGCGAAGTACGGCACGACCGGACCGAAGTCGCTCCAGCCGGTGCAGCCGGGGCCGCCCCCGTGCAGGAAGATCGTGTCCGGACCGCTGCCGAGGTCGTGGAAGTGGTAGGTGACCCCGTCGGCCTCGACGAAGCGGCTCTCCGGTCTCGGCCCGGCCGCGGGCGAGGTGAGGGGCTGGGCGGCGGTTGTCATGCTCTTCCTCCTGCGGCGTTCGGCTCGATGACGGCGGTGCCCATGCCGGTGAGCCATTCGGGCATCGGCGAGTAGCAGAGCTTGGCGCCGGGAGCGAAGCCGAGGGCGGCGGCCATCACCAGCCAGGTGCGCAGCTCCTGGCCGCCGTTGCCGGCGACCTGCTCCAGCTCTGCGGTCGAGAGACGGAGGTACTCCTCGAGTCGACCGGCCTCGAGGTCGGCGAGGAACCGCTGGTCGAAGTCCTCGAACAGGCACGGCTGCGCGGCGACGATGATCTCCCGGCGGCGCTTGTCGAAGCGCTCCCACTCTCCCCGGCCGTTGAGCCAGGCGTCGACCATGAACTCCTCGTCGTCGCCCTGCGGGTCGGCCCAGTTGCTGGGCCACGGCAGTTGGTGGGAGAGGCCACCGGACGCGATCACCACCACCTTGCGGCCGTCGGCGTGCGCCTCGATGGCCTCGGCCAGCCGCCGGCCGAGCTGGGCGCAGCGCTCGAGCGTCGGCAGGGGCCGGGCGAACACGTTGACGACCAGCGGGACGACCGGGATGTCGATGCCATCCAGCAGGTACTGGATGGCGTGCGACTGGCCGTGGTCGATCTGCAGCCGTGCCGAGACCGCGACCTCCGAGCCGGCCTCGACCAGATACGTCGCCAGGTCGTTGGCGAACGCGGGATCGGTCTTCTGCGGGCCTTTGGGCGTGCCGGACTCGCCGGAGGCGATGACCTCGCCGACACCCAGGGTGAACGACGGGATCAGGTCGAGCCAGAAGCCGCGGAAGTGGTTCGATCCCACGATGACCGCGACGTCCGGCTGGAGCTCCTTCAGCCGCCGGTTCACCTCGTCGAGGGAGTCGCGGAAGGCCTCGGCCCGCTCGGTGTTCACGACCTTGTCCCAGTGCGTGTTCATCAGCGTGGAATGGGACGCTCCCACGCCGAGCGCGATCGCCGGCATTCGTCGGGTTCCTCTCGCCTCAGTCGTCCTGGTCCGCGGGGGCCAGCCCGGACTCCGCGAGCCGTTCGATCCGCTCCTCGGTGACGTCCTCGGCGAGCTTGCGCCACCTCAGCAGCGACTCGTCGGGGCGGTAGAGCTTCTCCGGCGGCGCGTCGGTGACCTCGACCATCCACTTGTCCTGGCTGGAGAACTGGCCGTGGAACAGCCAACGCACGGCGCCCAGGTACTTGGCGTAGAAGGGCAGCGTCCCGAGGCCCTCGCGGAACTCGACCAGCGCTCCGACGTACAGGTGGTTGTCCTCGTCCACCGGCACGTACCACTCGTAGTGGATGAAGTTCGGGTAGACGATGCGCAGGATGCCGGGCATGGTCACCGACGCGAAGCCGGGGAAGTCCTGGGCGGCGATGACCGGGTCGACCTCGCGGTGCGAGGTGGTGTTGCCGACGTTCTGCCGGCCCGTGTCCTTGGCCGGACGAGCCTGGTACCAGGCGAGGTTCGGCCACTTGCCGACGCCGGGGTAGTCGCCCTCCCAGTACTGCTCCTCCTGGACGCGGTAGAGCCAGCGCCCACGCTGCACGATCCTGGTCGTGTTCCAGGCCGGCATCGGCTTGAACATCCGCCACAACGAGCTGCGGTGCAGGTACTTGGCGTGGCCCTCGTCGAAGCCGTTCTCGCACGCGAACCGCCAGTTGCCCGCACGCGGCTGGATCCGGTGGCCGACGATGCCGGCGTTGCTCACCAGCTCCTCGGGCAGCTGCTCGTCGATCGGGACCGGCACCTCGCCGTCGCCGACGTAGACCCACACCATGCCGATGCGCTCCTCGACGTCGTACGTCGGCTGGCGGACCTTGCCGCAGATCGGCGACTGCGGGCCGTCGGTGAGCACGGCGACGAGGTCGCCGGTCTTCAGGTCGAACGTCCAGCCGTGGTAGACGCAGGAGACCGTGCCCGGGAACGCCTTCTCGCCGCAGCTCAGCGGAACGCCGCGGTGCGGGCAACGGTCCTTCATCCCGTAGACCTTGCCCTTGTCGCGGATCAGGAAGAGCTTCTCGCCCAGCAGAGTCACCTGGCGAGGCTTCTCCCCGACCTGGGAGGAGAAGCAGACGGGGTACCAGTAGCCACGGAACCCTGCCTTGGCGGCCTGGTAGTGCGGCCAGCTCGACCAGTCCTGCCGGCCGGGCAGCTTGCCCGCGCGGTGCTTGCGGACGGGCTTCTTCCGCGGCTCCTCGGCCGCTGCGGGCCCGGTGGCGTTGGTCTCCGCCCCCGGCTTCGCAGTCTGGGTCATGGCATGCTCCCGGGTTGTTCAGATTGGGGTGTGCCCGGAGCAGACCACCGGCGTGTGGCGGCTCACAACAGGAGCGGTTCGTCCACCGGAACGCCCGCAGGTCGAGGCACCTGTCGAGCTCAGGGGCCGGATAGCCGGCGTCCCCCGAGCCTGACGAGGGCCATTCCGGTCAGCGATCCACGCCACAAGACCGGGCCGCGAATGTGTTCCTACAGTCCGGATCTCCCGCACACCAACGCAGGAGGTCGGCGTGACCAGCGCACAGACATTGACCACGGACGTCCTCGTCCTCGGGGCCGGGCCGACGGGACTCTACGGCGCCTACTACGCCGGCTTCCGCGGCCTGTCGACCATCGTGGTCGATGTCCTGCCCCAGGTCGGCGGCCAGGTGATGGCCCTCTACCCCGAAAAGCAGATCCGCGACGTCGCCGGGCTGCCCAGCATCCGCGGGCGCGACTTCGTGGCGGCGCTCAAGGAGCAGGCCGACGCCTTCGAGCCGACGTATCTCCTGGGCCGCCAGGCCGTGGCGCTCACCCACGAGGACGGGCAACCGGTCGTCACCCTCGACGACGACACGGTGATCCGCGCCGGCGCCGTGGTGATCACCGCGGGGATCGGGACACCCCGCGCGCGGCCGCTCGAGGCCGGCACCGAGTGGCTCGGCGCCGGCCTGTCCTACTTCGTCGTCGACCCGCAGGCGCACCGGGACCAGGACGTGGTCGTCGTCGGCGGCGGTGACTCCGCGCTGGACTGGGCCGACGCCCTGGCCCCGATCGCCAACTCGGTCACGCTGGTGCACCGACGGGCCGCCTTCCGCGGGCACGCGGCGACCCTCGCCCGGGTCAAGGCCTCGCCGACCACGACGATCCTCACGGATTGCCAGGTCACCGCACTCGACGGTGACCTCGCCGGCGGCCGCCTGGAAAAGGTCACCGTGCGGCACACCTCCGGCAAGGAGCAGGTGCTCGCCGCCGACCACGTGATCGCCGCCCTTGGCTTCATCTCCGACATCGGCCCGTTGCGCGACTGGGGCCTGGCGCTCCGCGGTCGCTCGATCGAGGTCGACCGGGCGATGCGCACCAACCTGCCACGCGTCTACGCGGCCGGCGACATCGCCGACTTCGACGGCAAGGTCAAGCTGATGTCGGTCGGATTCGGCGAGGTCGCGCTCGCCGTCAACCACGCCGCCGTCGACCTCGACCCCGACCTCACCCTCTTTCCCGGTCACTCGACCGACGACTCCTGACCGCCGAACCCCGCGAAGGAACCACCATGACCTACGTCATCGGAGCCGACTGCATCGACGTCCTCGACCGGTCGTGCATCGACGTCTGCCCGGTCGACTGCATCTACGTCGGCGACCGCAAGAGCTACATCAACCCTGCCGAGTGCATCGACTGCGGCGCCTGCGAGGTCGAGTGCCCGGTCTCGGCGATCGTCGTGGACCGTAAGGCCAAGAAGGATCCCGACCTGGCGGTCCACCTGGCCGACTCGAGGGACTTCTTCGAGAAGCCGCTGCCGGGCCGAGACGCCCCGCTCGGCAACCCCGGTGGCGCCGCCCCCCTCGGCGACATCGGCGTCGACACCCCGTTGGTCTCCGGCCAGCCCGTTTCCTCGTGACCGAGGGTGCCGTCGCAGCGATGACCTCGACCCTGCCGCTGGCTGGCACCACTCTCCGCTATTCGGTGACCACACCGGCCAGGGCCGACCGCGCGGTACCGGTCCTGCTGCTGCACCCCTGGTTCGGCTGCCGCGCGTTCTGGGACCCGGTCGCCGGCGACCTGGGGGCGCGCTGCTACGCCGTCGACTGGTACTCGCTCGGCCACGGCGCCTGGACCGACTGGGCCTCGCCGGAGGGGCTGGCGCGCGCGGCCACCGCCCTTCTCGACCACCTCGACCTCGACTCCGTCGACGTCGTCGGCAACAGCGTCGGCGGCGTCGTCGCGCAGTTGCTCGCAGCCAGGAGCCCCGCGCGGGTACGCCGGCTGGTGCTGGTGGGCACCGGCGCCAGCCTGGGCGGACCACCGACCGCCTTCGGAGAGCTGGTCTCTGCCTGGATTGCCGGCACGGAGGACCGCGGGATGCTGGCGGCGCGGCTCGTCGATGCGCTGGTCGCCACGCCGCCGGACGAGCCGCAGCGCAGCGCCTACGTCCGCGCGGTCCTCGATGCGGACCCCGGCTTCGTCAGCGCCGTGCTGACGGTCGCGCGAGGTCTGGACCTGCGCCCCGAACTCCAGCAGATCACCGCACCCACCCTCGTGATCCGCGGTGAGCACGACAGCGCCCGGACCCCCGAGCACGTCGCCGCCCTGATCACTGGGATCCCCGTCGCCGGCGCGGTCGAGATGTCCGGATGCGGGCACTCGCCGATGATCGAGCAGCCGGCTGCGTTCGCCGCGCTGGTGCGGCGCCACCTCGATGCCTGACTGAGCCTGGGGCTTGCCTGTCGGGGGTCGAAAAGGCGACCGCAGGGGCTGCATGTCGGGGACATGCAGCCCCTGCGGTCGGTCGATCCCGCAGACCGTCAGGGACGCTGCTCGGACCACCAGCCGGTGAGGATCTGCTGCTTCAGGTCCGGCATCGCCTTCATGGCGCCGTCCTTGACGAAGAACTGGGCGGTGTTCGTGGCCCGCTCGACCGTGGACTCGTCGAGATCGCGCGTTTCGAACACGAGATCCTTCATGATCTGCGCCGTCTGATCGGTGGGGATCTTCACCGCCTTCTGTACGATCTTCTGCGCCTCCTCCGGGTGCTCCCGGATGAACGTGTTCGCGTCGTCGATCGCGGCGGCGACCTTGGCGGCCTCGTCCTTGTGTCCCTCCAGCCACTTCTCGTCGGTGATCAGCCACTGCGAGTAGCTGACGCCGAAGTCACCGATCGATCCCACGACCTTGCCCCCGGATTCCTGGGCGGAGCGCGTCGCCCAGGGCTCGTAGATGACCGTGGCGTCGACGTCACCGCGCTTGAGCATCACCGGGATGTCCGGCGGTGTGGCGGTGGACAGGGTCACCGTGCTGACGTCGATGCCCTTGCTCTCGAGATAGCGCACGGTGGCGAGCTTCATCAGGCCTGGCAGGATCGCGAGCTTCTTGATCTCGGACGGGTCCTTCACCTTCGGCCCCCAGACCACCTTGATGTACGTCTCGGAGTGCTGGAAGTCGAGCAGCGCCCGCAGCGCCGGATCGGTGCCCATCATCGTCGTGGTCGTCGCGTCGGACTGCGTTGCCATGTCCGCCTGGCCGGCGATCACGGCCTGGGCCATGGCGGGCCCTCCCTCGAGGGTCGAGTACTCCACGTTGACGCCGCGGTCCTTGAAGTACCCCTTCTCGGCCGCAACGTAGACAGCGGTGTACGAGGCGTCGACACCGGTGGCCAGACGGACCACGTCGCCGCCGCCACCGCCGCTCGAGCCGTTGCCACAGGCCGCCAGCAGCGTCGACGATGCTGCGAACAAAGCCGCCGCAAGGATCCTGGTGGATCGCTTCATGGGTGTTCCTCCTGTAAGGCCCGAGGGCCGTGACGGTTACCCGGAGACGGGGCATCTGGTGGAAGGGGAACCCGAGCCGTCGGCCCTGTGCACGTCAGACCTTGACGTCGTAACGGGCGAGGACCGTGCGTCCGAGCACCCGGATCGCGCGGTCGCACAGGAAGCCGAGGATTCCGAGCGCGATGATCCCCACGAAGATCCAGTCGATCCGGCCGAAGTTCCGGGAGTTCCAGATGAGAGACCCGAGACCGGTCTGCGCTGCGACGATCTCGGCCGAGACGATGGTCAGGAAGCTGTTGCCGAGGGCCAGTCGTGCGCCCGTGACGAGATGCGGAACGGTGGCCGGCAGGACCACCGCGGTGAAGACCTGGCGCCGGCTGGCCCCCAGGCTCGTGGCGGCGAGCAGCTTGGACTCGTTGATGGACAGGACGCCGGCGATCGTGTTGATCGTGATGATGAAGACCGAGGTGTAGAAGATCAGGATGACCTTCGAGGTCTCGCCGATCCCGAACCAGGCGATGGCCAGGGTGACAAAGGCGATCGGCGGGATGAACCGGAAGAACTCGATGTAGGGATCGAGCAGGTTGCGGATGAGGCTCACCCGGGCCATCAGGATGCCCAGCGGGGCACCGACGAGGATGCCGGCTCCCCAGCCGATCATGATGCGCTGCAGCGACACCAGGCACGACTCCAGCAGGGTGCCGTCGCGGGCGAGCTCGACCGCAGCTCCCCAGGTGGTCGCCGGCGAGCTGACCAGCGTCGGGCCCATGTACCAGGCGAAGAACTGCCAGACCGCGAGGCCGAGCACGATCGAGACGAGGAAGGATCCCGTACGGCGCGCCTGCTCCCGGCCGGGGGTCGACCGGACTCGTCCCGCGCGCCGCTTCGGGGCGCGTTCGGGCACCGCGACGCCGGTGTCGGAGGCTGCCAGGCTCATCGCTGTCCACCCTTCGGCTGGCCGCCGAGGGACTTGGCGACCTCTTCGGTGATGTCGGCGCGAACCTGGTGCCGCAGCTCGACGAACTGGGGGCTGTCCTCGTCGCGGGGCCGCGGCAGCCCGACGTCGTAGACGGACTTGATCCGTGCGGCCGGACCCGCGGTCATGATCGCGATGCGATCGGCGAGAATCAGCGCTTCGTCGATGTCGTGCGTGACGAAGACGATCGTGCACCGCCGCTCACGCCAGATCCGGTCCAGCTCGTGCTGCAGAACCGTGCGCGTCTGGGCGTCGAGCGCACCGAACGGTTCGTCCATCAGCACGATCTGCGGCGAATTTGCCAGGACACGCGCGATCTGGACGCGTTGCCGCATCCCACCGGACAGCTGTGGAGGCCGCTTGTCCGCGGCATGCTCGAGACCGACGAGCCGCAGGTGCTCCTCGACGAGCACGGCCCGCTCCCGCTTTCCGAGGCCGGCCATCCTCGGCCCGAAGCCCACGTTGTCAGCCACGGTGAGCCAGTCGAAGAGCGCGTCTGAGCTCTGGAAGACGAAGCCGAGCTCCTTGCCCGCGCCCGTCACCGGTTCACCCGCCCGGGTGATCTCACCGGAGGCGGCCGCGTTGAAGCCCGCCATCACGGACAGCAGCGTCGACTTGCCGCACCCCGAGGGCCCCAACAGGCACACGAACTCACCCTCGCGGACCTCGAGGTCCACATCCTGAACGGCCACGAAGTCACCGAAGGCGACGTTGACGGCGTCCAGCGACAGGGCGGCCCCACCGCCATCGGTGGTGGATCGAGGAACGGCAGCTGCGATGTTCGGGTGCGCGGTCACGACGGGCTCCTGGTTGGCGATCGTGGTCATGGCGGCTCCAACGTCCGGCAGTGTCGCGAACTGGGTGTCCGCGCCCTCGTTGTGATGCGGGTCATGCTGAGCCGAGAGCAGACACGAACCGGTGGCCTGCCACAACGCCTGCGGTTCGCCTAATGGAACGGGGGGGATGTCTGTCCCCCGCCGAGAACCTGGCACCCATTTGTGGCGTGAGGTCGGGTCAGGCCGATCTTGCCAGGCACCGCGGCGACCGCGGCGACCTGCACAGTTCCGTTCAGCGGTCCGGCACAAGCCCTTCCGGTCCCCGTGCGTGCATACGGTCACGCCGAACTGAACCGCCAGTCGGAAGGAACGTGAGGCACATGGGAAGGAAGATCCAGGTCGGCGTCCGCGTGCCTCCCTGCCGACCGGCGAGCGAGATCGGTGAGTTTGCCCGCGAGGTCGAGCGAGCCGGCTTCGATGCCCTGTACGTGCCCGACTCGCAGACGCTCTGGAGGGACGCGTACCTGACGCTCTACGCCTCGGCGGTGCGCACCTCCCGGATTCGGCTCGTCACCGCCGTCTCCAATGTGGTCACCCGCCACCCCACGGTGGTCGCCGGACTGGCACGGAGCATCGACGAGGCCGCGCCCGGTCGATTCGTCCTCGGCCTCGGCGTCGGCCACAGCTCGGTCGAGCCCATCGGCATGGCCCCCAGCACCGGCGCACAGCTGCGCGACGGCGTCGACCAGATCCGCAGGCTCGTCCGCGGCGAGGAGCTCGCCTACGGCGAGGGACGGGCGCGCATCCGTGACCCCCGGCCTGGCGGCGTCCCCGTCCACATCGCTGCCACCGGGCCCCGCAACCTACGCCTCGCCGGCGCCATCGGGGACGGCGCGATCCTGCTCTCCGGGGTAGCCGCCGACCCGCTCCGCCGGGCGGTCGGGCTCATCCGGGAAGGGGCGGTCGAGGCCGGACGAGACCCCGACGACCTGCAGATCACGGTTGCGGCACACACGATGGTCACCGATGACATCGAACGCGATGCCCGCATCCTCAAGCCGGTGGTCGCCACCATCGCCCAGAAGGGTGGCCGGGGCGCGCTGGAGCTCCTCGGGATCAGGGTCGACGTGCCCGCGCACGTACCCGAGGTCACCCCGGACCTGATCCACGCCGAGGACTGGGACCTGGCCGTCGAGGTGTCCTCGCGGTGGATCAGCGACGCCGACGCGGCGGCCTTCGCTCGCGGCTTCTGCCTGTTCGGCTCCGCCACGGACATCGCGGAGCGCCTGGACGTCATCGCGGACCTGGGCATCACGTCGGTCTTCATGCAGCACGTCGGCTCCTGGGACCTCCCGGAACGGCTGGTCCACTCCGTGGGCCGGGAAGTGCTGCCACTTCTCGGCGATGCGGCGCATGAATGAGGACGGCACTCACGACACCGCGCTGCGATCGGTCGCCGGCCTGGCAGGCGCCATCGTCTCGGCGGCGATACCCCCGTTCCTGGTCGGGGCCCTCGCGCCGCGCATCGCCCTGAGCATCCCGTTCGACACCGGGGACGTCGGCATTGCGATGGCGGGCTTCTACCTCGTCTCGGGGGCGCTGTCGCCGGCCGGTGGGCGCGTGGTGCACCGACTGGGCCCGACCGCCGCCCTGCGGTGGGCGGGCGGCCTGGGCACGCTCGGCCTCGCCGCCATCGCGGCGGCATCGAGCCCGGTGCAGGTGATCGTGCTCCTCGCGCTCCTGGGCGTTCCCAACGCGGTCATCCAGCCGTCCTGCAACGAGGTGCTGTCCCGCCTGCCGAGTTCCCGGATCCGTGCGGTCTCGTTCGGCGTCGTACAGGCGTCGATCCCGGTCGCGACGCTGATCGCGGGCGTGCTGCTCGCGGTGGCCAGCTACGGAATCGGATGGCGCTGGACCCTGCTCGGTGTCGCGGCGCTCACGGCCGTGGCGCAGCTGCCCATCCCGAATCTCCGCGACACCGGCGCGCTGTCCGGGATCCAGCCCGCGCCTCGACGTCGCTCGACCAGCGCGGCGGAAGGTCCGGCGCGGGGCCTTCTCGGGGTGCTCGTGGCCGCCGGGTTCCTGGCATCGGCCGCGGTCACCTCCCTGCCTTCGTTCGCCGCGACGACCGGACATCACGTCGGGCTCGCGCCGTGGGTGATCGCTGCCGCGCAGATGCTGGGTAGCGTGGGTTCGGCGATCATGCGGGTCGTCGCGCCGGCACTCACGAGCCGAGCGTCCCCACGGCGTCAGCTGATGGCGGTGGCCCTGCTGCAGGGCACCGGAATGCTCGGCCTTGTCGCCCTGGCCGGCGGCTCGAGCGCCGGCTTCGTCGCCGGCACCATCACGGCCTTCACCTTCGGGTGGGGCTTCAACGGACTGTTCAACCTGATCGTGACCGACGCCCACCCCGGCCGGATCGCCACCGCCACCGGACTCACCCAGGGTGGCGTCTTCCTCGGGGGCATGGCCGGTCCCCTGGTCTTCGCCGCGATCGCCGGGTCCGACCGCTTCGGGGCGGCGTGGCTCGCCATGGCGTCGTTCATGTGCGCGGCCCTCTCGGCGACCCTGCTGGCCGCCCGCCGGACCCGGTCGGTCACCACGGCGCACGCCGTCGTGCCCGCACCGCTTCCCGGACGACAACAGCCGAAAGGACCCTGACATGTCCCTGCGACGCGCATACGCCGACACTCCCCTGGGCCAGTTCCACTACGCCGACGCCGGCGCCGGCCGCCACACGATCCTGATGCTCCACCAGGCACCGCGGTCACTGGACGAGTTCGTCGAGGTCCAGCATGAGCTGTCCAGGGACTTCCGCACGATCGCCATGGACATGCGTGGCTTCGGCCTGAGCGCACCGCTGGCTGCCCCCCAGACCATCGAGGCCATCGCCGAGGGCGTTCCGGCCCTGCTGGACGCGATCGGTCTCGAGACCGTCGTGCTTCTGGGCCACCACACCGGGGCGGTCGTGGCCCAGGAGGTGGCGGCGGCCCACCCCGAGCGTGTCGAGGCCCTCGCGCTCTCCGGGATGCCGTGGATCGGCCCGGAGCGACGGGCACGCGAGCACGGCGTCGGTGTGGACGACGCCCAGACCGCCGCGGACGGCAGTCACCTCGTCGACCTCTGGCGGCAACGGCTGCCCTACTACCCGCAGGGGCGACCCGATCTGCTCGACCGCTTCATCCGCGACGCCCTCGCACCCGGCGTGGACCCGGCGGAGGGCCACCGCGCCTGCGCCCGCTACCGCATGGAGGAGCGCATCGGCCTGGTCCGCTGTCCGGTCCTGGTCTTCGCGCCGAGCGACGATCCATTCGCGGCGCCCGCCGTACCGCTGGTGGTGGCCGGCCTCAGCGGGGCGGCCCGGGTGGAGACCGCACCCCTCGACGGCGCGATGATCCCCGCCATGGAGCAGTGCGCCGACCAGGTCGCCGCACACCTGCGCGCCTTCCTGGCTGCCTGAGCGGCCGAATGCCCGGACCGGCCGCCGCCGGTCCGGGCATTCGGCTCAGCCGATCGGGTCGGCGCTCACGCTGCCGAGGAACTCTGTGACGACCGCGGCGAACTGCGCCGGGTCGTGGTCGACCGACGGCACGCCGACGCCCAGCAGGGTGGCCGTACGCGCCTGCGGCAGATGCGCCACCAGTTTCGGGACGTCCGGGAGCGAGAACGCGTCGAGCTCGCCACAGACCACGAGCGCCGGCGCGCGGACGAGGTCGATCCGCTCCTCCATCCGGTAGGCGTTCACCGCCAGGTGGCCCTCCTCCACCCGGTCGTGCACCCGCACGGCATCCGCGACGAGGCGGTGCAACAGGTCCGGCCGGTCGGCTGGGTAGAAGGGCACGCGCTTGTTCCACAGCGCCTGGTAGTGGCTGCCGTCGTCGGAGATCGGCACGCCGTCGATCGAGGGCCGGCGGCTCACCTCGTCACGCCTGGGGGCGTCGACGTAGGGAACCCCGGACAGCACCAGCGCCGTAACGAGGTCCGGACGACGCGCGGCCAGCTCGAGCGCGATCACCCCACCGGTGTGGTGGCCCACGATCGAGACCCGGGTGAGTCCGAGTGCGTCAGCGAGGTCCTCCACGCCATCGGCGAACAGCTCGACGGTCCAGGGCTCGGCCGGGCTGTCCGAGCTACCGAAGCCGAGGGTGTCCGGCGCGATCACCCGATGGTCACGGGCCAGCAACGGGATGACGTCGCGGTACTCGTCCCACGAGCGTGGTGTCTGGTGCAACAACACCACCGCGGTGTCGGAGCCCACTTCGCCGCCGCGCCCCGACGGCGCGGCCTCCACGTAGTGGATCTGGCCGTGCCGGGTGTCGGCGTAGTTCTTACGGATCAACATTCCACCACCTGTTCGTCGTGCGGACACAGCACCAGGCGCCCCCGGATGTCACCCCGCTGCAGCCGCGTCATCGCGTCCTCGAAGCCGGACCAGCCGACCCGCTCCACCGGCACGGTGAGTTCGCCCTCCGCGGCGAGCCGGTCGACCGTGGCGAGCGCAACGGCCGACCGCTCGCCGCGGCGCAGCATGTTGACCGGAAGCAGGGCGACGTCGGCGAGCAGCCAGTCCGGCAGGTCGAGGGTGATTTCGGTTCCCGCCGTGTGGCCGAGCGCTGCGACACGGCCGCCGGGTGCGACGCCCGCCCGCAGAAGCGCCTCGAGCACCGGGCCGCCGACCGTGTCGATCGCGACCGTGGCCGGCCCTGTCGCGGCGAGTGCCTCGACCAGGGCGTCGCCCTGCCCGACCACCGGCTCGACACCGGGGGGCAGGTCGGCCACGCGGTGCTCGGCCGACACGACCCCGTACACCCGGCGTACGCCGGCGCGTCGGGCGAGCTGCGCGGCGACCGCGCCGACGGCCCCGGCGGCGCCGGTCACGATCACGGTGTCGTCCGCGGTCACCTGGGCGACTTCGTGGACCGCCACGTACGCCACCGTGGCGACGCTCGGCAGTGCCACGGCGAGCGCGGGGTCGAGCGTCGACGGGGCACCGGACACCGAGGCTGCCGGTGCGGCCACCCACTGCGCCCAGCACCCGTCTCGGGTGATCCCCAGCCCGGCGCCCCGAAGTCGTACCCAACGGCCGGTGCCGGCACCGTCGACCACCACACCGACGGCCTGGGTTCCCCCGATGTAGGGCAACGTCGGTCGACGCCCGAAGGTGCCGGAGGCGATGGTCCGGTCGAGGTGTGTCACGGTCGCGGCACGCACCTCCACCAGCACCGAATCGCCCGCGACGGCCGGGGCCGGCGCCGTCTCGAGACGCGGCGGGCTGCCGAACTGGTGTACCCGCGCCACTCGCATGACAGGTGCGGCCCTCATCCTGCGAAGACCGCCGGGCGATCGGCAGCCCACGGTCGCGCCGCCTCCAACTGCGCGGCCACCGCGACGAGCAGGTCCTCCCGGCCGAGACCCGCCACCAGCTGGATACCGATCGGCTCACGGTCGTCGGTGAGCACGGCCGGCACGGCGATCGCCGGCTGCCCGGTCGTGTTGAACGGTGCGGTGAAGGACAGCACGTCGATCGAGGCCTGGATGCCGTCCTGTTCCCGCCACGGCCACGAGACCGGCTTGGGAGGCGTCGCGAACACCGGGCTCAGCAGCAGGTCGAAACCCGACTCCCACCAAATCGACATCCGGGCCCGGAACGCCCCCTGCCAGGCGAAGGCGTCGGCCAGCTCGACACCGGTGATCCGGCGGCCGCGGTGCTCCCAGAACTCCGTGACGGGGTCGAGGTCACCGGGCTCGGGCGGCCCGATCTCGCGGGTGAGCATCTCGATCGTCTGCACCACGGTGACGCTGAGGGCGTCGAAGAACATCGGCATGCACTTCGGGTCGTCCATCGCCTCGGGGTGGTCGTCGACCACGTCATGGCCGATCGATGCCAGCAGCTCCGCGGTCTCCCGCACCGCCGCGCGCACCGACTCGACGACCTGCGGCGCGTGGCCGGGGGCCTGATCCAGCACACCGATCCGCAGCCGTCCGGGATCCCGGCCGACCTGCCCGATGAGGCCACCCGCCGGCAACGGCCGCGGTCGTCCCACGTCGGCCGGAGAGGAGATCGCCACAGCGTCGAGCACCCGGGCGGTGTCGCGGACGGTCCGGGTGACCACTGCCGGAACGCTGTGCCCCCACCGGTTCGGGGCGCCGGGTCCACCGCTGATCCGGCCCGCGGTCGGCTTGAGCCCGACAAGATGGCAGAAGGCCGCCGGCATCCGGATCGAGCCACCGCCGTCGCCGCCCTGGGCGACCGGCACCATTCCCGCGGCGACCGCTGCGGACGCGCCGCCGGACGAGCCTCCCGAGGTGAGATCGGGACGCCACGGGTTACGTGTGATGCCGTGCACCTTCGTCTCGCTGACGGACAGCACACCGAACTCCGGCGATGACGCCTGGCCGACCATGACGAAGCCGGCGTTGCGGAGGCGCTGGACGATCAGCGCGTCCTTGCCGGCGCGGCGTCCGTGGCGGGCGGGCCACACGCTGCCCAGGTTCGCCGGGTCGCCGGCGCTCTCGTTGAGGGACTTCGTCAGGCAGGGCACGCCTGCGAACGGCGCCGACCTGTCGACGCGCTCTGCCTCGGCGCGCGCCTCGTCGTACCGGCGGTGCGTGATGCAGTTGATCTCGCCGTTCACCCTTTCGATCCGCTCGATCGCGGCATCGACGAGCTCACGCGGAGTGACGTCGCCATTGCGCACCAGCTCGGCCTGCGCGGTGGCATCCAGGTCGGCGAGGTTCAACGGACGGCCTCCTTCTCCTGCTCGGCGGGGTGATGGCAGGCGACGTGGTGGTCGTCGTGCCCGTTCAGAACTGGTCGCTCCGTGACGCACACGTCCTCTCGGCGCGGGCAGCGTGCCGCGAACGAGCACCCCGCGTCGGGCGTGAGCGTTCCTGCCGATCCGCCGGGTCTGACCTTGCCGCGCCGCGCTGTGGAACGTTGCCTCGGGTCCGGGGACGGCACCGCGGCGAGCAGCGCCTGCGTGTACCAGTGGCGTGGCTGGGCGAAGACCTGAGCGGTCTCGCCCAGCTCGACGACCTCACCGGCGTACATGACGGCGACCCGGTCGCTGATCTTCTGCACCACCGCCAGGTCGTGGGAGATGAAGATGTAGGTGAGCCCGCGGTCCCGCTTGAACTCGGTGAGCAGGTCGAGGATCTGCGCCTGGACCGACACGTCCAGGGCGGACGTCGGTTCGTCGAGGATCACCACGTCGGGCCGGTTCACCAGCGCGCGGGCGACGGCGATCCGCTGCGCCTGCCCCCCGGAGAACTCGTGCGGCAACCGGCGCGCCGCCCCTTGGGGAAGGCCGACCTCGTCGAGCGCGCCCGCCACCCGGTCGCGGCCCTGTCTCGTGCGCGCCTCCCCACCCAGCGGCTCGCCGACCGAGGTGCCGACCCGCAGCTTCGGATTGAGTGAGCCCAGCGGGTGCTGGAACACCATCTGCAGCCGCCCGGCCAGGGCGGTGCGACGGCGGTGCTCCACCGGCTGACCGTCGAAGGTGACCGTGCCGGCGGTCGGCGCGTCCAGGCCCGCCAGCATCCGGGCCAGGGTCGACTTACCCGATCCGGATTCGCCGACGATGGCGAGCACCTCGCCTTCGCGCACGTCCAGCGACACGCCCCGGACGGCAGCAATACGCTGGCCCTTGGAGCGGAACGTCTTCCGCACGCCCTGAAGCGTGTAGACGGGCCGCCCGCGGGGGGCGGTGGACGGCACCTCGGCCCCCTCGACCCGCGGCATCGCGGCGAGCAACCGCCGCGTGTAGTCGGCACGGGGTTGCAGGAGAACGTCCCCCACCGCGCCGTGCTCGACGATCTCACCGTCGAGCATGACGCCGACCCGGTCGGCGGTCTGGGCGATCACGCCCATGTCGTGCGAGATGAGGAGGACACCCACGCCGAATTCGTCGCGCACCTCGCGGAACAGTTCGAGGATCCCGGCCTGGACAGTGACGTCCAGCGCCGTCGTGGGTTCGTCCGCCAACAGGATTCGCGGCTCACCGGCGAGCGCGAGCGCGATGGCGACCCGCTGACGCAGCCCGCCGGACAGCTCGAACGAGTACTGCCTGGCCCGGCGTTCCGGCTCGGGGATGCCGACGCGGTCCATCAACTCCACGACGGCCCTGCGCCGCTCCCGGCCCCGTAGCCGGCGGTGGCGACTGACGACTTCGGCGAGCTGGTTACCGACGCGCATCGACGGGTCGAGGGCGCCCATGGCGTCCTGGAAGATGGTGCCGACCAGGCGGCCACGGATGCCGCGCCAGCCCCTCGTGTCGAGGCCGCGCAGGTCTTGGCCGCAGACGGCCAAGCGCTCGGCCTCGACACGAGCACCTCGGGGAAGCAGACCGGCACAGGCCATGGCGACGGAACTCTTACCGCTTCCGCTCTCACCGATCAGCCCCAGGATCTCGCCCGGCTCCATCCGGAGCGAGACGTCACGCACCGATGCCGGCGCGTCACCATAGGCGATGGTGAGACCAGTGATGTCGAGAAGCGGCGGTGGGGCGGTGGCGGTGTCACGCATGGGTAGGTCTGCCTCCACGAGGTCGGGCTGGCCGAAGGTCATCGGAGCGTGGCGTCCTTGAGGAACAGCCGGGTGTTGGACGGCTCGGTGTTGAACTTCACGCCGGGCGCCGACGCCTCCCAGACCTGGACCGACGCGTACGGGATGAGGATGTAGGCCTTCTCCGCGATGTACCGGTCGATCTCCCGGTAGGCTGCGGCGCGCTGTTCTTCCGTCTCCGCATCCTCGACCGCGGCCGCCATCATCTGCCACAGCTTGGGGTCGTCGACCTTGGTGGCCGCACCGCCCTTCGCGAACCAAAGGTCGAGGTACTGACTCGGGTCCGCGTTGAGCGCGGCCGTCAGCTGAACCAGATCGGCCTCCCACTTGCCCGAGGTGATCGCGTTCACCAGGCGGCTCCACTCGACCTGGCGGATCTGCACGGTCACCCCGATCTTCGCCAGCTGCTCCTTGACCAGCTGCGCCGTCGCGAGCTTCTCCGGCGACTCCGCACGGATCGCCAGGGTGAGCGTCACGTTCTTGGCGCCGGCGTCGGCGAGGAGCTGCTTCGCCCGGTCCGGGTCGTACTGGTAGTTGGGCATGTCGGCGCCGACGTCGGTGCCGAACGGGTCACCGGGAGGAACCACGCCGGACGGGACACCCGCGCCCTGCGAGCCGATGTCGACCAACTGCTTGCGATCGACGCCCAGGTTCACCGCCCGACGGACGCGCTCGTCCGACAGCGGCCCTTCCTTCACGTTCATGGCCAGCCAGTACGCGCCCACGCGGTAGGTGTCGCCGATGTTGAAGCCAGCCTTCTCGAGCTGCTGGACGTTGCGCGGCAACCGCACCTGGGTCATCTGGATCGCGCCGGACTGGAGCGCCTGCACCCGGGTCGACTCGTCCGGCATGACGCGGTACGTCACCTTGGCGATCTCCGGGACGCCGTCCCAGTAGTCCGGGAACGCCGAGGTCGTGATCGTCGAGCCTTCCTTGAACTCGTCGAGCTTGTAGGGCCCGGTGCCGTTCTCCTGGGTCTTCAGCTCGTCCGCCGACTTGGAGGTGATCCACTTCTTGTTGACGATGCCGCCGCTCCAGGGCTGGGCGAGGAGGCGGGGAAGGGAGGTCTGCGGCGCGGTGAGCTTGACGACGACGCGGCTGTCGCCCGCCACCTCGACGTCGGCGATCCGGTACAACGACCGGTAGGGGGAGTTCTGCTTCGGGTCGACGACGCGCTTGAGGCTGAATGCCACGTCCTCGGGGGTGAGCTCGCTGCCGTCGTGGAACTTCACGCCCTTACGGAGCGTGAACTCGTACTCCGTCGGAGAGGTGCGCTTCCACTGCTCGGCGAGGGCCGGCTCGACGGTCTTGCCGTCGGGAGCCAGCTGGAGGAGGCCCTCGTAGAACTGGGCGACCATGCGCTTGGCGTCGTGCGCCTGCGCCATGACCGGATCGATTCCACTGAGCGGCTGGGTCTCGTCGGCGATCACGAAGGTGTCGCCCTTGTTCAGCTTGGTCGAGGCGGCCGGTCCCCCGCCGGATCCCCCGCCGCATGCTGCGAGGAGGAGGCTGACGGTCGCGGTGACGGCAACCCCGACGAGGCGTACCGGTCTTGTTCTGGATGTCATGAGCTCGATTGCCTTTCACGGATTTCCGGGCGTACCGGAGGTTGGCTTGCGCTTTTCAGACGATCGACTTGCGTGAGACGGCGAATCCCTCTCCGATCAGTCCCCACCCGACGGAGGACAGCACGAGCGCTACGGCGCCGCCGAGCACCAGCCATGGCGATCCGGTCATGTAGCTCTGCGACTCGAACACCATTCGGCCCCAGCTCGGCGTCGGCGGCTGCACGCCGAGCCCGAGGTAGCTGAGGGACGACTCGAGGAGGATCACGATCGCTGCGGTGTTGGCGACCTGGATCGTCATCAGGGGGGCGACGTTCGGCAGCAGGTGCTTGAGGGCGATCTTCGGCTCGGCGACGCCGGACACGCGGGCGGACTGGACGAACTCGCGTTCGCGCAGCTCGAGACATCGCCCACGCACCACCCGCGCGAAGTGCGGAATCGTGACGAGGGCGAGCACCGCGATCAGGGTGGTCTTGCTGGGCGACAGCACCGCCACCACGCCCAGCGCCAGCAGCATCGAGGGGAAGGAGAGCAGGAGGTCGACCGCCGACATCAGGATCGTGTCGAGCCAGCCGCCGCGCAGGCCGGCGATCAGCCCGATCGCCGAGCCGACCGCCATGGCGAGCAGGGCGCTGGCCAGGGCGATCGACAACGAGGTCCGGCCGGCGACGCAGAGGCGGACGAAGTAGTCCCGCCCGACGTCGTCGGTGCCCAGCCAGTGGGTTGCGTTCGGCGGCTGGAAGGGGACGCCGGCCACCTCCGTGGGTGTGAACGGACGCAACGCTCCGACCCCGAACGACAGCACGAACAACGTCAGCAGCAGTGCGACGCCCGCCACGATCTCGACTCGACCGCGCAGCAGCGCCGCGCGGCGTGGACCCTTCCGTGTCGTGGTCGGTGACGCCGTGGTGGACACCTTGGCAAGGGCGGTCATCGCTTGGCACCCACCTTGGGATCGAGAAGCGGATAGGTCAGGTCGACGGCGAGGTTCATCACGACGTACACGGCGCCCAGCAGCAGCAGGCAGGCCTGGGCGACCGCGTAGTCCTGCTGTTGGAGGGAGTTCACGGTCAACTGGCCGATGCCGGGGATGGCGAAGACGTTCTCGACCAGGACCGCTTCGCCGATCAACCCAGCCATCTGCAGACCGGCGATGGTGACGACTGGCGCGGACGCGTTGCGCATGCCGTGCCGGACGGTCGCACCGAGGCGGGTCGAGCCGGCCGCCAGGGCGGTTCGGATGAAGTCCTGTTCGTAGACGTCGAGCATCGACGTCCGCATGTAGCGACAGATCGTCGAGCCGAGCGGAAGTCCGAGCGCCAGGGCGGGCAGGAGCAGCGACTTCAGGTTGCCGGTCGGATCCTCACCGAACGCGACGTACTGCAGGGTGGGCCACCTGGGCGCCCAGGTGGAGGCGGCGAGCACGAGCACGACGCCGAGGATGAAGACCGGGGTGGCGAGTCCGAGGAACGTGCCGGCCCGGGCGATTCGGTCGACGGCTCCGCCGCGGTTGAGCGCCGCGAGGGTGCCCAACGGCACCCCCCACAGCACCGAGATCACGGTGGCAGCGACGGCGAGCTCGACCGTGCTCATCAGGCGATCAGTGATCATCTCGCTCACCGGAAGCCCCGAGAACATCGACGTCCCGAAGTTGCCCTGGAGCACCTGCCCGAGCCAGGCGAGGTACTGGACCACCATCGGCTTGTCGAGGCCCAACTGTTCCGCCAGGCGGGCCCTGGCGCCGGCATCGGAGTAGGGACCCGCGAGGACGTCGACGGGCGAACCCGGCAGCGCCTGGACCAGCGCGAAGGCGAGGATGGAGAGCAGCCAGAGAACCACCGCGCCACGCAGCACGCGTCCCAAGATCATCAAGATCACTGGCGGGACTCGAAGCCTGTGACCCAGGACGTCCCTGAAATTTTTGGCGGCAGCGGCGCCGATCTGAACCTCAGCCACGGTCTTCCTTCCGACGAGGCCATCAGTGTTGGGAGGCTCACAGGCCAACGCCACGACGGTGTTCCGTTGAGCGAACCTGCTGGCCCAGCGGGAGTCGTCTGAGCGCGGCCCGCCGCTCACCTTGGCGTCAAGCGTCGTTAAGGCGGCATCAACTGCTCAAACAAGAAGTTCCGGTAGGACGGGCACGGAGTGGCCGTCTCGGTCAACGGACCGGGTTGCTGTGCTCCGCACGTGATTCGGCGAACGATGCGGCTGTCCCGCCGCCAGCTGTCGTGCGCAGAGGAGAGCGATGTCCCCGACCAACGTCCCTGAGCTTCTCGGCATCTCACCCCAGGACGAACAACTGCTGCGCGATCGGCTGGAGAAGCTCGCGGAGCTCCTGCTCGACGTCAGTCACGACATCCACGCACATCCGGAGATCCGCTTCGAGGAGGTACGTTCCAGCGAGCTTCTCGCCTCCACCCTCGAGGAGCACGGGTTCCACGTCCAGAGGCCGCTCGCCGGCCTCGAGACCGCCTTCCTCGGCACCTTCGACACCGGCCGGCCAGGTCCGCGCATCGCGGTGTTCTGTGAGTACGACGCGCTCCCCGAGATCGGACACGGCTGCGGGCACAACGTGATCGCGTCCGCGGGGCTCGGCGCGGCACTGCTCACCAAGGAGCTGCTCGTCGCCGGGGAGCTCGCCGGCACGCTCCTGGTTGTCGGCAGTCCCGCCGAGGAGGGAGGCGGCGGGAAGGTCCCGATCATCGACGCCGGCGTGCTGGACGGTGTGGATGCGGCGATGATGCTGCATCCCTCGGGGGAGAACCTCTCCGCCATGCGTACGCTCAGCCGGTCCAGCATGAAGGTGACCTTCACCGGCAAGGCCGCCCACGCGGCCGTGAGCCCCCACCAGGGCGTGAACGCACTGGACGCCGCGGTGCTCACGCTGAACGCGATCGCGCTGCTCCGCCAGCAGGTGACCCCCGATGTTCGCATCCACGCGATCGTCACCGACGGCGGCCAGGCGCACAACATCATCCCGGAGCGCGCGGTCGTGGAGATCTCGGTGCGTTCGGAGGACCCGAAGATTCTGCTGGAGAGCCTCCGGCCGCGCGTGGAGAACTGCGTTCGCGGAGCAGCGCTGGCCACCGGGGCCCAGGCAGACATCAAGCACCTCGATCCGCCCTACCTCTCCATCGCCCCGAACCCGGTGCTCGAACAGGTCGTCGACGATGCCTACCGGCGGATCGGACGCGTCACGGAGCCGCACCGCGAGGAGGTCTTCCCCGGCTCGACGGACATGGGCAACGTCAGCCAGGTCGTGCCCTCGATCCATCCCAACATCGAGATCGTGCCGGGGCTGACCATGCACAGCCGGCAGGCCACCGAG
This sequence comes from Micromonospora sp. NPDC048830, assembly GCF_043198215.1. Taxonomy (NCBI): domain Bacteria; kingdom Bacillati; phylum Actinomycetota; class Actinomycetes; order Micromonosporales; family Micromonosporaceae; genus Micromonospora; species Micromonospora sp. NPDC048830. The sequence continues at coordinate 18,665 of NZ_JBICUP010000011.1, read as the reverse complement.
CTCGTCGGCGGCGAGCACGGCGACAGGGCGGTGCTGGACGGAGCGCTGATGCTCGCGATGACCGCGAGTGCCCTGTTCCGCGTACCCGGCCTGGTGGACCGGGTGAAGGCGGAGTTCACCGAAGGCGTGCGGATCTGATCGGGCGGGTGGCCACCGGTCGACGTCGACTGCTACCGCTCATTCTCAATCTGTGAGGAGCCCGTCAATGGACACGATCGCGATCATCGGAGGCACCGGACCGCAGGGAAAGGGGCTCGGCTACCGCTTTGCGAGGGGCGGGCACCGGGTGGTGCTGGGATCGCGCACCAAGGAGCGTGCCGAGGCCGCCGCCGAGGAACTCCGGCCGCGGATCTCCGGGAGCGGGTCCGTCGAGGGCGCCGACAATGCAGAGGCAGCCGAGATCGCAGACCTCGTCGTCGTCGCGGTTCCCTACGACGGCCATGATGCGCTCCTTGCGGAGTTGGGCGATCAGCTCGCCGGGAAGATCGTCGTGAACTGCGTAAACCCGCTCGGCTTCGACAAGGCCGGCCCCTACGGTTTGGATCTCGGCCCGACTTCGGCTGCCGAGAAAGCCCAGGCCCTGCTCCCCGAAGCGCACGTGGTCGGGGCGTTTCACCACCTGTCCGCGGTGAGCCTGCTCAGCGAGGCTGACGTGCTCGACCACGAGGATGTCCTGGTGTGCGGCGACGACGTCGCCGCCAAGGCAAGGGTCCTCGAGCTGGCCGCCACGATCACCGGAAAACCCGGGATCGACGCCGGCCCGCTTCGCCTCGCACGCCACCTGGAGCCGTTGACCGCCGTCCTCATCTCGATCAACAAGCGCTACAGGGTGCGGTCGGGGATTGCGATCTCGGGCCTGACCGGGGGCCAGCGGTGAACCGCCCCGCGTGAGCGGCGCCTACCGCCGACGTGGCGGTCGGGCGGATTCGGCTATTCGCCCGACCGAACCGCCGGAACGCGGGAGAGTCGACGGAGAGCTCGCGCCCGGAAGGAGGACACGTGCGACCGCCCCACCGCCGACTGGCAGCGCTGCTCGCGATCGCCGCGGCGGTCCCCCTGATTCAGGCCACCGTGCTGGTACGGGTCTACTGGCTCACGGCACAGGCGCTGGCCCCGCAGGTCTCGGCGGTCTGGCCGTACGACTCCTACCACGACATGCGGTGGCTGCTCGTCTACCACAACTCGTGGCTGATGTTCGGGGCCGGCCTGCTGGCCCTGATCGCGCTGCGTGGGGTGCTGTCCGCGACCCTCGTCAGCCTGGCCTGGCCGACCCGGCTGCCCCGGCCGCCGTACCGGGCGCTGCTGCGGCGCAACATCGCCGTGGCGGCGCTCACGGCGGTGATCGTGCTGCCCTTCGCCGCGTACTCGATCGCGGCGTCGGCGGTCTCGCTGTCCTGGTTCCTGTTCGCCTCGCTGGCCCCGATGGCGTTGCTCGCCCCCTTCCTGCAGCGGATGGCGGTCGTCCGGAGCCCGTGGCGCGGGTTGCCCTCGGCCAGGCTTGTCGGCTGGTCGCTGCTCGACCTCGTGGTGCTCAGCCTGGCCGCCTGGGCGGTGTTCGGCACTGCCGCGGCCGGCATGATGTGGGCGCCGATCGTCGCCGCGGTCGCCGGCGCGGTCAACGGGCTGATGTGGAGGCAGACGGTGCGGGCCGCCCTGCTCCAGACCCGGGTACGGTGGCGGTGGGTGCCGGTCATGCCGATCGTCGTGGCGGTGGCCCTGGCCATCCCGCTGACGACGCAGGTGCTCGCCCAGCCCAACGAGCGGACGCGGAACACTCTGGCGCCGCCGATCTTCACCGAGCCGCTGCCGCCGCAGGTGCCCTATGCGGTGGTCCTGCTCGACGGGCACAACTCGGCGTACGACGGCCGGCCCGCGGCGGATCCGAACGTGGAGCGTTTCTCGTACGTCGGCCTGGACTCGGCCCGGCGTCCGCTGCCGTACCGGTCGCAGGCCACCCACCGGTCGCTGGAGTCCAGCTCGCAGCTGCTCGCCGCGCAGGTCGAGACGCTCCATCGGCGGACCGGCCGGCCGATCGCCCTGGTCGCGCGGAGCGAGGGGGTGATGGTGGCGCTCACCTACCTGCGGGACCGGCCCGGCTCCCCGGTGCGGGCGCTGGCGATGTTCAGCCCGTTGGTCCGCGCCGGGCGAACGTACTACCCTCCGCCGGAGGCCAAGACCGGTTGGGGGCTGGCCGCCGGATGGCTGCTACGGGCGATGTTCAAGGTCACGACCATCGGCAGCAAAGCCCCCAGCACGCCGGATGAGCCGTTCATCCGCTCGCTGCTGGACGGGGCGCCCTTCTACCGCTACCACACGTTGTGTCCGATTCCCGGGGTACGGATGATCGCCTTCCTGCCGATCACAACCGCGGCGGAGTACCCACCGGGCCAGCCGATCAGGATCCCCGTGGTCCAGGTGGTCGCCTTCCACGGAGGGATCATCCGCCGGCAGTCCGCCACCGACCAGCTGACCGACTTCCTCTCCGGTGCGTACGTCAACCGCCGCCTACGGGTGTACGGTCCGATCGAACGGCTCAGCGAGGCCTGGCACGCGCCCAGCCTCGCGCTACCGCTGAATCCGGTGTGGCGGCCCGCCACCACACCCGGCCCGCCCTTCACCCCGAAACGGTTCTGCGGCCCGATCAAGCGCTCCTGACCGGCGGCCACCCCGCCGCCGTCACGGCAGCCTCCGCCGCTTCTGTTCGAAGGCCAGGCCGAGCGTGCCGGGCCGAATTTCCTCGGCGGCCAGTCGCCGCCGCAGACGCCATCGCCTGATCGGCCGCGGAATCCACATTCGTCGAGTCACTGTATGCTCCCTCGCTGGCTGAGCGGGGTGCGGCAGCGGAACCCTCATCACCTACCACCGCACCCCGCTGAACGGGACCACGACTCACCCCGGTCCGGCCTGGCCTGTCTGCTCAGTCCCGGGTGAGCAGGTACGCCCGGAGGGGGTCGAAGGTCACGTTGACGTTGACCCCTTCACCGAGCGCCTCACGCGGGTCGACCCCGGGCTCGGTGACGGTGACCGTTCCGCCGGTGGTCTCCACCTCGTAGTCGATGTTGGGCCCGTGGAACGTGGACCGCAGCACGACGCCGATCCCGGTACCGCCGTCGGTCACCGGCACGAGGCGGGCGTTCTCGGGCCGCACCATCAGCGCCCCCTGGGTGCCGGTGGTGACCTTCGGATGGGCGGGCACGGTGATCTGGCGGTCCAGGACGGTGACCGTGGCCATGCCGTTGCCGACCCGCTCCGGTACGGCCTCCAGGAAGTTCGCCCGGCCGATGAAGTCGGCGACGAAGACGCTGGCCGGCCGGGCGTAGATCTCGCCGGGGGTGGCGACCTGCTCGACCTTGCCCTTGTTCATCACCACGATCCGGTCGGACATGCTCATCGCCTCGTCCTGATCATGGGTGACGTACATGCTGGTGATGCCGAACATCTTCTGGATGCGGCGGATCTCGGCCCGCATCGCGTTGCGCAGCTTGGCGTCCAGGTTGGACAGCGGCTCGTCGAAGAGCAGCACCTTGGGCTGCACGACCAGCGCCCGGGCGAGCGCGACCCGCTGCTGTTGCCCGCCGGAGAGCTCGTGCGGACTGCGGTCCTCCAGCCCGACCAGGTTCATGCTGGTGACTGCCATCCGCATGGCGGCGGAGATCTCGTCCTTGCGCTTGCGCTGCAGCTTGAGGCCGTAGGCGATGTTCTCGGCCACGCTCAGGTGCGGGAACAGCGCGTAGCTCTGGAACACCATGGCCATCGGTCGCCGCTGCGGCGGCAGGTTGTCGATGTCCTTGCCGTCGAGCATGATGCGCCCGCCGGAGGCGTCCTCGAACCCGGCCACCATCCGCAGGGTGGTGGTCTTGCCGCAGCCGGATGGGCCCAGCAGGGTGATGAACTCCCCGGGCTGCACGTCGAGGTCCACCTGGTCCACGGCGGTCACCAGGCCGGTACGTCCGTTGAACCGCTTGGTCAGTGCTTCCAGTTGGAGCCGACCGCTGCCGGTCTCCCGGGTCGCGGATGCGGCCATTGCAGGTGCGGCGACGGTCATTGCTCCTTCTGCCTTTCGGTTTTCGCGGTGCGGTGCAGCGAGGCGCCCGCGCCGACAACGAGGCGGATCAGGCCGAAGCCGGCAAGCACGATCGCGGTCAGGACGGTGCAGTAGGCGAACGCCACCCCGTATCTGCCGGTGCTGGCGGCGCTGAGCACCTGGGAAGTGATGATCTTGGTTTCCGGGGTGACCAGCAGAACGATGGTCGACACCGAGGTCATGCTGCGGGCGAAGCTGTAACTCAGTCCGGTGAGCAGGGCCGGGCGGATCAGCGGCAGCGTGACGAAGCGGAACGTCTGCACCGGGCTGGCGCCCAGGTCCGTCGACGCCTGCTCGATGTACGGGTGCAGCTGGCTCAGCGCGCCGACCGCGGTGCGCTGCCCGGCCGGGATGCTGCGCACCACGTACGCCAGCACGATCGACACCGCCCCGGCGGCGAGCGCGCTGCCGCCGACCAGGCTCGGGAAGACCTCGAAGTCGCCGATGTACCGGTCGGGACGGTAGGCCAGGACGAACCCGATGCCGAGCACCGTGCCGGGCACGGCGACGCCGAGGGTGCCCCCGAGGTCGAGCAGCCAGGCGGTGCGGCGCAGGTGACGCACGACCAGCCAGGCGATCACGAGCCCGACCACGCCCGCGATCGGGGTGGCGATCGCCGCGAACGTCAGCGTGTCCAGGACGGCCTCCACGCCGACGCCGGCGACCACCTCTTTCAGGTAGTCCAGCGTCAGGGTGTTGTCGACGCCGAAGACCTTGGTCACCGAACCGACGATCACGGTGCCGTACAGGCTGACGATGATCGCCGCGATGAACAGGGCAAGCCCGTAGATCGGCCAGCGGCCCCAGCCGGTCATCAGGTGGACGCTGCCCGACGGCTTGCCGGTGATGGTGGTGCGCACCTTGCGGTTGAGCCACCAGCGTTGGCCGAAATACATCGCCAGCGAGGGCACGAGCAGGATCACGCAGTAGACCGAGGCGCTGGTCAGGTCGTATTCGCCGGTCACCGCCAGATAGGCGCGGCTGGCCAGCACGGTGTAGTCGCCGCCGAGCACCAGCGGGTTGGCCAGGTCGGCGATCGCCTCGACGAACAGCAGCAGGAAGGGCGCCACCAGGCCGGGGGCGATCAGCGGCAGGATCAAGGTACGCAGGATCTTCCAGCGGCTGGCGCCCATGTTCATGGCGGCCTCTTCCAGCGCCGGATCCAGGCCGCGGAGCATGCCGAGCAGACCCAGGTAGGCGACCGGGAACAGGGACATCGAGAGCACGAAGACCAGGCCGTCGAGGCCGTAGATGTCGTACTCGATCCCGAAGATGCCGTTGCTGATCACGCCGCGGCGGCCGTAGAGGACCACCGTCGCGGTCGCCACCGCGAACGGCGGGCTGACGATCGGCATCATCGCGATCACGTGCAGAATCTTCTTGCCCGGCACGTCCAGGCGGGCCTGGACGAAGGCGAACAGGAAGCCCAGGGCGGTGCCGCACAGGCCGACGAGCGCGCCCAGGACGAGGGTGTTGCGCAAAATCGTCAGGTCGACCTGGGAGGTGAAGAACTCCGCGTAACGGGGCAGCGCGTTCGGCGCGAAGGCGGTGGCCATGACCGCGATGAGCGGGATGGCCGCGCCGATCGCCACCAGCACGGAGCTGGCGACGATCAGCACCCGGATACCCAGGTCGGCCTTGCGCCGCCGCCGCTTGGTGGCCACCGTCGGCACGGTGGCCAGGTCACGGTCAGGCAGCAGGGCGGTCATGACTTCGGCGCCTGCGCAACTTCAGCGTCGAAGCGCTTGTTGAGCGCCGACTTGGCCTCGCCCGCGGCGGCCGCGTCGTAGTCGACCACCTTGATCGAGGACAGATCGACGACCTTGTCGGACACCTTCGCGTCGGGGTTGGTCGGGAACTGGTAGGCCTTCACCGTCGGGCCGATCTCCTGCGCCTCGGTGGTCAGCGCCCAGTCGATGAACTTCTTGGCGCTGACCGGGTTCTTGGCCCCCTTGACCAGGGCGACGCCGCCGGTCTCGTAGCCGGTGCCCTCGGCGGGGAAGCTGACCTTCAGGTCGGGGAAGCCGGCCTCCATGGTGGCCACGCAGTCGTGCGAGAAGATGACGCCGACGGCGACCTCGCCGCGGGCGACCATCTGCGCCGGCGCCGCGCCGGACTTGGTGTACTGCAGGACGTTCGGGTGCAGCTTGCGCATGTACTCCAGCGCCTTGGTCTCGTCGCCCCCGGCCAGCTGGACCTGGGTCCACAGCGCGGTGTACGAGGTGCCCGAGGTCGACGGGTGGGCGATCCCGATGTCCTTCGACAGCTTCGGGTCCAACAGGTCGGCCCAGGCGTCGGGGGCCTCCAGGCCCTTCTTCGCCAGCAGCTTCGTGTTGCTGCAGAAGCCGAGCGCACCCACGTAGACCCCGGTCCAGACGCCCTGCGGATCCTTGTACTTGTTCGGGATGACGCTCGCGTTGGCCGAGACGTACGGCTCCAGCAGCCCCTCGTCCCCCGCCGCCGCGTAACCGTCGGCCGGGCCGCCGTACCAGACGTCGAACTCCGCGTTGGACTTGCCGGCCTTGATCCGGGCGAGCGCCTCGCCGCTGGACAGCCGGACGAAGTCGGCCTTGACCCCGGTGGTCTCGGTGAACTTCTTGGTCGTCGCCGCGCACCAGTCCTCGGTGGCACCGCAGACCACATGCACGACGTGACCGTCGGTGGCCGAGTTGTCGGCGCCCGACCCTTCCTTGGCACATCCCGCGGTCCCGGCCACGACGGTCAGAGCCGTCAGCGCCACCGCCCACCTTCTCATCACGATGTCGACCTCCGTATCGAAGAACCCGCAGGGGCTCGCAGCTCAATGTTTCGGCAAGGTTAGGCGTGTGTGACGGCCCCGGCGGTAACGCCGAAGTGAGCCTCAGTGACGCCGCTGTCACCAACATCGAACCGCGCCCCGGTGCCGGCGCGTGTGGTACGAAGAGCCGGTTGATGGGCGGGGTTGGTGATGATCGCAGGCTGGTGGCTGGTGATCGCGGCGCTGGGCGGCATGCTGCTCGGCGCCGGAGCGAGCGCGGCGTTGCTGCGCCGGCGAGCCCGGTCAGGCGGGGCCGAGCTGGTCCACCTGGAGACCCTCGTGCAGCGGCGGGCTGACCAGGTCAACGCGCTCAGCCACGAGCTGCGCACCCCGATCAGCATGATCAAGGGCGCGTTGGATCTGCTCCGGGAGGGCACACCGGGCCCGCTGACCCCGGCGCAGGAACGTTTCCTGCATGTCGCCGGCCACCAGTGCACGCAGGTGATCGCCCTGTGCGAGAGCCTGCTGATCCAGGCGAAGATCGAAGCCGGGCTGTTCACGCCCCAGCCGGAGAAGCTCGACGTCTCCGTCGTCGTGCGGGACGTGGTCGCGGCGATGCGCTCGCTGTGCGAGCAGCGCGGCCAGCGCATCACCCTGGACACCCCGCAGGTGATGCCGTGGATTCCCGGCGACCCGATGCTGCTGACCCAGGCACTGACCAATCTGCTGTCGAACGCGAGCCGGTTCACCACGCCCGGCGGTAGCATCGACGTCCGCGTCATGGCCATCGACACCGGGGTGGCGATCTACGTGACCGACGACGGTGCGGGGATGACCCGGGCGGAACGGGAGCGGTTGTTCCAGCGCTTCGCCACCGGGCGCCCCCTCGCGGACGGCACCGGGCTCGGCCTGGTCATCACGAAGACGATCGTGGAGCTACACGGAGGCGAAATCATGGTGCACACCGCGTCGACCCGGGGAACCACCTTCCTCCTGACCCTGCCCGGCCAGCCATGACCGGTCCGGACAGGCCGACCGCGCTGGTGGTCGACGACGAGCCGCAGATGGCGGTCATCGTCGAGTTCGCCCTGCAGACCCAGGACTTCCAGGTCCTGACCGCGCATGACGGGGCGACCGCGCTGCAGCTGCTCAAACAGCACCAGGTGGACCTGGTGATCCTCGACGTGATGATGCCCGGCATGGACGGGCTGACCCTGTGCCAGCGGATCCGGGCCCGCTCCGAGGTACCGATCATGCTGTTGACCGCGCTGGCCCAGCACGACGACGTGATCGCCGGGTTGGAGCACGGCGCCGACGACTACGTCACCAAGCCCTTCCACCCGCGAGAGGTCGCACTCAGGGCCCAGGCGCTGGTACGCCGACGGCGCGACCGCGGTGCCGTCATCCGCATCGGCGAACTGGTCATCGACCCGGGCGCCCAGACGGTGACGCTCTCGCAGCGGCCGCTGGACCTGCCCTTCACCGAATTCAAGCTGCTGGTCCACCTCGCCAACCGGCGGGGCGTCCCGCAGTCATGGCAGGAGCTGCTGCGCACCGTGTGGGGCACGACGGACCTACTCGGCGGGCGCGACGTGGTCAAGTCAGCGATCTACCGGCTGCGGTCCCGGCTCGCGGCGATCCCGGGCGGCACCAACTACCTGCGCACCCTACGCGGCGTCGGCTACCTCATGCCCGACCTGCCCGCCGACCAGCCATGACCTCCGCGCCGGCCTTGGCTGTGACGTGTCCGGTCGGTGCCCTGAACCGGCCGAACCGCGAACCGGACGTCGGCGATTCGACGCGGAATCGCCCGGTGCTCCGGCGATCGACGGCATCGAGTCCTCGCCGTATGCTCCGTGGGATTCGTTCCCATGTAGACGGAGGTACGGAAGTCATGTCAGCCCCTGGTAACCAGCTCGACAACCACGCATTCGAGGACTTGTACCGCAGCGACACCACTGCCGCCCCGAAGGTACCGTGGGATCTCGGCGCGCCGCAGCCTCTCGTCGTCGCGTTGGCCGAGGCCGGCGGGTTTACCGGTGACGTGCTCGATGTCGGCTGCGGATTCGGCGACAACAGCATGTTCCTCGCGTCGCGCGGGCTGCGGGTCACCGGCGTCGATTTCGCCCTGCCGGCGGTGCAGGCGGCCAGGTCCAGGGCTGCGGAGAAGGGCGTCGACGTCACGTTCGACGTCGCTGACGCCACCGAGCTGGACGGGTACGAAGCCTGCTTCGACTCGGTGCTGGACAGCGCGCTCTACCACTGCCTGCCGGAGGAGGAGCGGCATCGGTACGTCGCCGCCCTGGTGCGGGCCACGCGGCCCGGGGCACGGCTGCACCTGCTGTGCTTCTCGACCGGGCTACGGGGTGTCCTCCCCGACCAGTACCTGGTCAGCGAGGAGAACCTGCGGGAGACCATCGGGCGCCGCTGGACGATCGAACGGCTGGAACCGGTGCAGTTCACCACGTGCTGCACCCACGCCCAGTTGGGCGCGAGCATGCGGATGATCCATGGCGAAGAATTCGACACCTCCGGGTTCGCCAGCCTCACCACCGACGACGACGGGCACGTGTTGATGCCGTTCTGGCAGCTGGAAGCGGTGCGGGCGGCCTGATCCACACCTGATCTTCAACTTCAACCACCTGAAGCCGGGAGGGCGACGCCGGTCATGACAATCTTCACGCCGGACCGAATCGCTTACGAGCCATTTCAGATGCAGCCCCGAGACCAACTCCTTCCGGTCCTCGCGAAACTGCGCGAGGAAGCCCCGGTCTACCGCACCGGGTCAGACATGTGGGTCGTTTCCCGTTACGCGGACGTCAAAAACATCCTCAAGAGTCCGCACCTTTTCTCCTCGAGGCCAAACGCCAGTGAAGGGACGGCGTTTCCCGTTGAGGCAGCCGACAACCCGGAGCAGTTGCAGCAGCTCATGGCGCTCATGTCAGGCTTCCCAGCGGAGATCGACGTCCAGGAGCTGACGCAGGCCCGCACCATCAACGGAGCCGACCCGCCGGACCACTCCCGCCTGCGCCGCATCGTCAGCCGGGCGTTCACCCCGGCGCGGATCGCGCAATTGTTCCCGGCAATCGATGCCATCGTCGACGAATGCCTGGAGGGCATCGACAAGTCGGATTCGTTCAACGTCGTGCGGCAGCTCGCGATCCCCCTCCCGACACAGATCATCGTCGACCTTCTGGGCCTCGGTGACGGGATGCGCGACCAGGTCAAGAAATGGTCCGACGACTTCCTCGACGCGGCCATCGGGGATGCCCGCGGCACGGCGGAGGGCGCCGCGATGGCAATGCGCGTTTTCCAGGAGTTCAGTCTCTTTGTCGCGCCGCTCATCGAGCGGCGACGGGAAGATCCGCAGGGTGACATCATCAGCGCGATGGTGCAGTCGATGAGCGACGAGACGTTGAACACCGCCGAGGCGCTCATGATGGCGATCACCGTCATGGTGGGGGGCAATGAGACGACCACCAGCCTGATCGGCAGCACCGTCGTGGAGCTGTACAACAACCCCGACCAGCTCGCGCTGCTCAAGGCTGACCCGTCGCTGCTGCCCGGTGCCGTCGACGAGGCCAACCGGCTGACCAGCCCGATCCAGTTCATGTTCCGTGAGGCGCTCGCGGACGTGGAGATCGCCGGGACGACCATCACGAAGGGTGCGATCGTCGTCCTGCAGATGGCGGCGGCCAACCGCGATCCGGCCGAGTTCGACGATCCCGACGAGTTCAGGATCGATCGGCCGCAGGGACGCAACCTCTCCTTCGGCCACGGCATCCACTTCTGCCTGGGTGCCCACCTGGCCACCGCCGAGGTCCGCTCGGCGGTCGGCAAGCTGCTGCCGCACCTGGACCGGTTCGAACTCGACACGGCGACCCTGCAGCTCAACCCGAGCATGCTGCACCACGGCTACCAGAACATCGACCTGCGCGCGCGGTCCTGAGGGGCCTGAAGCAGTGCCGGTCGGCGTCGCCGACCGGCACTGCTTCACGTCTCACGACCTCATGGCGTCGAGGGCCGCAGCGGAAGGGCGAAAACCTGCCGCTCCTCCCCCACGATCACCACCTGCGGGTCACCTCTTCGACGCGGTCGAGCTTGGCGTCCTCACGCGGAGTAGGCGAACCTGCGCCTGCGGACGTCCGGCCTGCGCAGAATCGCGCCCCGGGCAGGCGCGGTGACGTCCCCGATCTCGGGGCTGACGCCCGCGACCCGACACAGCAGTTCCACGTCGTCCAGGAAGTTGTCGTCGTCGTCATCGAATTCATCGATGTCGTCGATGCCCATTTCGGCAAGCGGCCCGGTCAACACCATCGGATCGGCGCCCTCGGCCAGGCTGGCGAGGCCGTACGAAAAGGATGCGAGCACCTCGCCGTCCTCGCTGACCAGGAAGCGATGGTCGTCGCCGGCGCTGCTCAACGACGAGACCGCGAACGTGCCGCGGGACAGATCCGGCCGGTCGACGGCCTCGTAGCCGCCGTCCTCGACGAGCAGGGTATGTGGGCCCAGCGCGAACGCTGCCACGATGAGCCCCTCCGAATCGAGATCCTCGAAGTCGGCCCGCCGTCGCAGCTGCGTCCACGTGGCAGTGGAGATCTCCGTGTCCAGTGCCCCGAATCGGCGCAGCGCCTCGTCCGGGTCAACGTCGTGGATCACCGTGATGCAGTAGGCGGAGTCCGCCTTCAGGCCCTTGGCCAGCCACTCCGGCGCATCACCGTCGTCGTCGGACCCGGCGCCTCGGGCGACGCCCCGCTCCCTGCCGAAAACCCAGTGGACAGCGTCGTCGGGGCCGATGAGCACCAGCCGCCACGCACCGTGAACGCCGTCGTCGAGAAACCGCCAGGTCAGCCAGGTGTCGGGTTGCTCGGCCCGGCGGACCTCTGCGGGTTGCAGGACGACGATCGAGGCCAGGCCAGGGCCCAGCCTGGTCCGGTAGACCAGGCCAGTGCCGTCGGCGGTGCGATACACGGTGCGCTTGCCGTTTGCCGATTGGATGAACCGGTTGTGGCGGATCTCCGCCACCGGCGCCCGGTCACCCAGCGACACCGGCTCGATCGGCCCGTGCAGGACGCTGTAGACGGGGAAACCGTCGTCGTACAACACCGCGTCACCGTCGTCGGAGACGCGCAGCGCGGTGTACTTGACGACCTGCACGTCACCGCGCCACACGACCTCGTCGCGGGAGTACACCGCAAAGACACCGCTCGGCTCGAGGCGCAGAACTCCGGCGGCACCCGCGGACCAGGTCACGGTGCCGTCCTGGTCGGCGATCACCGCACGGCCATCGGCGTCGTAACGCAGCTCCCACCGGCCGGACTGCGACACCACAGGTTCGTCGAGCGTGTGGAACTGGGGCAGCGCCTCGGGCATACAGGTCCCCTCCCGATCAGGTCCGCCGGAGGGCCGGCGAACGCGCATGGTTGACACACGGAGCACGCGTACGGCCGCCACACAGTTCAACCTCACCGAACTCATCAACCAGGGCCCCGGTCTCCCGCCCCTCCGGCGACAGCGACTACGCCCGGCCATCCTCACCAGAAGCCAGGTAGTCCAGGAGGGCGGAAAGCCGCCGCATCGGCCGGCTCCGCCGCGTCGATCCCGCCCGTGCCCGGAGCGCCCGGCGAGGGTTGCTGTGGGTTGGGGTTGTCACTCATCTCGATGTCGCCCGGGGACGAGGCCCCCCGCCCCTCCGGCGACACGCCCGGCGCCCCGGACCCCCCGGGTAGCTGGCCAGAACGCGACTGTGACCGATCCGGCTGCGACCCACCCACGTTCACCTACGGCAACGCCCTCCACAGCCCCCCGACCCGATTACGCGGGATGAGGTGACCGGACCATTCCGCCACCAACCTGGTGCTGTAGCGGCGGCCGGCGTCGGCGAACTCATTCTTCAGCGACCCGACCCAGGCCTCCACCCAGATGTCCCTCAACGGCGTCCCCCGATCAGCCGTCTGCCCCTCGTGGGGCAGAGCGATCTCTGCTGGGAGTTTCCTGACCGCCAACATCTCACGGAGGTTGAGACCACCCTTGACAGGCCGGAAACGAACCACCTCTTCTGCAGTGGCTTCTGAGGTGATGGCCTCGTAGTGGCCCGGGTTGGCGGGGTCGTACAGCAGGGTGACCGGCCAGCCCTCCGACGGCCCGTACTCCTCCACCAGACGCGGCCCTTCGTCGGTCCGCTCCGCAACAGTGATCCGCATACCGGCAACATGAGCCACCACCGGCAACAAGAACCGCTCCGCCCCGGTGACCGACCCGCTGCCCCAGCCGTCGATGGCGGCGAGAACATCAACGACCTCCTGCGCCGACAACGGCCCGCCGGAGGACGTCCACAGCCTCACCAGATGCTTCCGGGCCGACTCCGGCGACAACTCCGACAACTCCTCCACCGCGAAGCCCCGGTCATGCTCGTTGAGGAAATCCAACTGCTCCTGCGGCTCAGACAACCACTCGCCCGCCAGCATGGGCCCCAGGTCTGCACGCGCCGTCTCATACCGAGACCTGATCACCTCCGAATCCAGCAAACGCGCGTCAGTGACCCGCTCAACGCCACCCCTCCGCAACAGCTGCGCCACCCGCGCGGGGTCACGCTCCTGAAGCTCCCGCGCCTGATCCTTCACATGGTCCAGGTAAATCCGCTGCCGCCGCACATCCGCCGGCACCCCATCCACATGAGCGGCCAGATACTTCCTAGCCCGGTCCTGCAACAACCCGGCCACCGCCGCCAGCCGCTCCCCATCAGGCTCACCAGCCCGCCCCACCTCCGGCCGCACCCCGCCAGGATCCGCCAAAAGCCCCACCAACGCCCGCAAAGGCGAACCATCAGCCGGCACCACCGACTGCGCATCGACACCCCGCCCGTCCGGCGCCCCGGACCCCTCGGCGGGCTGGCCAGAACGCGACTGTGACCGATCCGCGTCCGCCTTCGCCAATTCTGAGACCTGCCACCGGCTGATGAGGCCGTCGGACAGCTCGACTATCGCCGCTTGACTGTGGGTGCTGTCGCCGGAGGCAGCCTGGGCGATCTTCCGTCGGGCCCACTCTTTCACCAGGTGCCACGTCTGATCGGTGAGACGCTGACTCTCACCTACCCTGTCCAGGGAGATCCCCGCTGAAGGCGCCCGCCCCTGCAGGAACTGGCGGAGGTTGCGCGGGCCCCGACCCTGGCCGCCGGGCGCGAAGGCGACCATGTCATCCAGCAGCGTTTGCTGCTCCAGGGTCAGCTGGATAGAACGCGGCTGCGGCAACGCCCTCCACAGCTCCCCGACCCGATTACGCGGGATGAGGTGACCGGACCATTCCGCCACCGACACGTTGGTGTAGCGGCTGCCGTCGTCGGCGAACTCATCCGTCAGCGACCTGGCCCAGGCGTCCACCCAGATGTCCCTCAACGGCGTCCCCCGATCAGCCGTCTGCCCCTCGGGGGGCAGAGCGATCTCTGCTGGGAGTTTCCTGACCGCCAACATCTCACGGAGGTTGAGACCACCCACGACAGGCCGGAAACGAACCACCTCTTCTGCAGTGGCTTCTGAGGTGCTGGCCTCGTAGTGGCCCGGGTTGGCGGGGTCGTACAGCAGGGTGACCGGCCAGCCCTCCGACGGCCCGTACTCCTCCACCACACGCGGCGGCCCTTCGCCGGTCCGCTCCGCAACAGTGATCCGCATACCGGCAACATGAGCCACCACCGGCAACAAGAACCGCTCCGCCGCGGTGGCCGACCCGCTGCCCCAGCCGTCGATGGCGGCGAGAACAGCCTCGACCTCCTGCGCCAACAACGGCCCGCCGGAGGACGTCCACAGCCCCACCAGATGCGCCTGGGCCGACGCCGGCGACAACTCCGACAACTCCTCCACCGAGAAGCCCCGGTCATGCTCGTTGAGGAAATCCAACTGCTCCTGCGGCTCAGACAACCACTCGCCCGCCAGCCTGGGCCCCAGGTCTGCACGCGCCGTCTCATACCGAGACCCGATCACCTCCGAATCCAGCAAACGCGCGTCAGTGACCCGCTTAACGCCACCCTCCCGCAACAGCTGCGCCACCCGCGCGGGGTCACGCTCCTGAAGCTCCCGCGCCTGATCCTTCACATAGTCCAGGTAAATCCGCTGCCGCCGCACATCCGCCGGCACCCGCCCCACATGAGCGGCCAGATACTTCCTAGCCCGGTCCTGCAACAACCCGGCCACCGCCGCCAGCCGCTCCCCATCAGGCTCACCAGCCCGCCCCACCTCAGCCCGCACCCCGCCAGAATCCGCCAAAAGCCCCACCAACGCCCGCAAAGGCGAACCATCAACCGACACCACCGACAGTGCGGGCTCGACACCACTCCGTGCCGACACACTGGCCGAAGCATTGTCGGCAGGCAGCAGTCCGCGCCGGAGGGCCTCGTCCACAGCCTCCTGCCGAGAGCGCACGCGCAGCTTTCGCATCGCCGAGGCGAGGCGATTCTTTACCTTTCCCAGGGTTAGCCCGGGCCGCTTCGCGATGGTGGAATTCGACTCTCCCAACGCCACGTAGGACAGCACTTCGATCTCATCCGTCGTTAGGCGCACCGCTGGCGCCGACTGGTCCGGTCCCACGACAGGAACCAACCCAGCGCCATCACCGTCAGCTGGCCCCCCCGAAGCCGCCGCACGGGCCGGATCCACCGCATCGATCCCATCCCAGCCCGAAACGCCAGGCGAGGGTCGCTGTGGACTGAGACCGTCGGTCATCTCGATGTCGTCCCCGGAGGTGGTCTGCTCCTGGGTCACCTGGATCTGCGACCCACCCAGGGGTTGCTGTGGGCTGGGACTGTCGGTCATCTCGAACACGCGCGGAGCCGGGGCCTCCTGCCCCTCCGACAACGGCCACCACGCCCGGCCATCCTCACCAAAAGCCAGGTAGTCCAGGAGAGGCAGACCACCCACCCCGGAAGGCATCGCACCAGCCCAGTCCGACGCGCCGATCTCCGCCGCGCCAACACCCTGCGCGCCGGGCCTCGGTTGCCACCGCTCCGAATCAATCTCGATGGTCTCCACCACAGGCGGTGAAGCCTGGTGCGACTGGACCGGTCCCACGACAGGAGCCCCAGCACCAGCACCGACAGCTGATCCCTCGAAAACAGCCGCAGAGCCCGGACCCGACGCGTCGATCCCACCCATGCCCGTGACGTCCGGCGAAGAATGCTGTGGACTGAAGGTACCGGTCATCGCGATGTCCCGCGGAGACGGGGTCTCCCACCCCTCCGACAACTCCGCGAGCACCCGGCCACCAAGGTCCACCTCTAGACCATGATCGGCCCCATCCTCACCAAAAGACTCTCCCAACGCCACGTGGGACACCACTTCGATCTCTGCCTCGTTCGGCGCCCCGGACCCCTCGGGTAGCTGGCCAGAACGCGGCTGTGACCCGCCCGCGTGCACCTGCGGCATGTTCTGCCACAAACTCCCGACTGTCCCTGTGCCGACGAGGCCACCGGACCAGTGGTGCACCGAATCGGTGCTGTAGGGGTGGCCGTCGGGGCCGAGCTGGCCCTTCAGCGATTTGGCCCAGTCGGTCACCCACTCCCACAGCAACGTCCCCTCAATCCTCTGCCTCTCGCCGGGCAGTTTCATCCCGGCTGGGAGTTGTCTGATCGCCAACGTCTCACGGAGGTTGCGACCGCCCTCGACGGGCCGGAAGCCAACCACGTCCTGTCGAGTGATGGTGGCGGGAATGTAGTGGCCCGGATTGTCGGGGTCGAGCAGCAGGGTGACCGCCTGGCCCCCCGACGGCCCGTACGCCACCACCGGGCGCGGCCCTTCGTTGGTGGGCTCAGCGACAGTGATCCGAATACTGAGAGCGTGAGCCAACAACGGCAGCAAGAACGGCCCCGCCGGCATGGCCGACCCGCTGCCCCAGTCGCCGACAGCGGAGAGGACCGCATCGAGCTCCTCGTCCAGCAACGGCCAGTCGGAAGAGGTCCACAGGCCCACCAGATGCTTTTGGGCCGACAGTGGCGACAACTCCTCCATGAGGAAACCAATGCCATGGTCGTTGAGGAAATCCAACTGCTGCTGCGGCGCCGCCATCCACGGGATCAGCCCCAGCGCGGCACTCGCCGCGGAATACCGATTCTCAATCTCAACAATCTCAACCGGATCCAGAAAACGCGCGTCAACGACCCGGTCACCGACACCCGCCCGCAACAACTGCACCACCTGCGCAGGATCCTGCTCCTGAAGCTCCCGCGCCCGCTGCCCCAAATACGGCAGGAAAACCCGCTGCCGCAACACCTCCGCCGGCAACCCCGCCCGATTACTGGTCAGATACTGGCGAACCCAGTCCTGCAACCACCTGGTCACCTGCGCCAGCGGCCGTTCCCCGTCGGGCACATCAGCCCGCCCCAACTCGGCCCGCACCTCGTCAGGATCCGACAAGAACCCCACCAGATCCTCGTCCAGAACCGGGCGCAAGAAATCCAGCACACTCGCCGGATCCTCAGCCACCAACGCCGACAACAGCGAACGATGAACCGGCACCCCCACCGACGGCACAGGCGGTGCGGAAGCCGCCGCACGGGCCGGATCCACCGCATCGATCCCATCCCAGCCCGAAACGCCAGGCGAGGGTCGCTGTGGACCGAGATCGTCGGTCATCTCGATGTTGTCCCGGGAGGTGGTCTGCTCCTGGGTCACCTGGATCTGCGACCCACCCAGGGGTTGCTGTGGGCTGGGACTGTCGGTCATCTCGAACACGCGCGGAGCCGGGGCCTCCTGCCCCTCCGACAACGGCCACCACGCCCGGCCATCCTCACCAAAAGCCACGTGGTCCAGGAGAGGCCTGGGGTTGTCGGTCACCTCGAAAGCAGCAGCGTGCCGCGACTGCCAGCCCTCGCCCACACCACCGGTCGACTGCCCGGCACCGGGCCCCTGACTCACGCCCCCCACCACAGCCGCCCCGCTCGCGCTGGCATCCTGCCCGAAAGGCAACTGCGCCTGGACCACGCCCGGCGCCCCGGACCCCTCGGGTAACTGGCCAGAACGCGATTGCGACCCGCCCGCGTCCGCCCTCAACATGTTGCCGACCCTCGTCTTGCTGATGAGGCCGCCGGACAGCGTGGCTATGTCGTCGGCCAGCGCGTCTGTCGAATAAATATCGGGGCGGGGCCTGGCGGCGAGCTTGTCCTTCATCATTCGGGCCCACACGTCCATCAAGTACGACGTCTGCGGGTTCAGGCCGTGAACTTTCGTCAGGGAAATCCCCGCTGGAAGCCGCTCCGTCTTCAGGAACTCACGGAGGTTGCTTGGGCCGTCCTCGCGGCGCTCGAAGTCGACCATCTTCTGCAGCAGATCCCTGTGCTCCTTGGTCAGCTGGACAGGACCTGGCTGCGACCCGCCCACGTCCACCTGCGGCATCTTCTGCCACAAACGCCAGACCGAATTTTGGGGGATGAGGTCACCGGACCAACGGGCCACCGAATATGTGCTGTAGGGGTGGTCGGGGTCGCGCTGATCGTTCATTGCCTTGGCCCAGTCGTTCACCCACTCCCTCAACGTTCCCCCAGCCCTCCGCCCCTCCTCGGGCAGAACCACCCCGTCTGGGAGTTGTCTGATCGCCAACGTCTCACGGAGGTTGCGACCGCCCTCGACGGGCCGGAAGCCAACCACGTCCTGCCGAGTAATCGTGGCGGGAATGTAGTGGCCCGGATTGTCGGGGTCGAGCAGCAGGGTGACCGGCTTACCCCCCGACGGCCCGTACGCCTCCACCGGGCGCGGCCCTTCGTTGCTGGGCTCAGCGACAGTGATCCGATAACCGGCGGCGTGAGCCAACGACGGCAGCAAGGACCGCCCCGCCGGGGTGGCCGACCCGCTGCCCCAGTCG